>JBJXGH010000167.1:0-3337 GCA_046153685.1 Alphaproteobacteria bacterium | reverse complement strand
TGGCGATCGCGGTGGACGCAACCTTCGCGGTGAAGTGACAGATCGACAGGCGCGGTATCAAACCAGGTTTGGCCGTCACGCTGTTATTGTTGGCCGCATCGGGCGCCGCGTTTACCCATCACGGCTGAGGAGGCTATGACGCGAGCCAGGCTTTGACGCCCACCATCACCATCCGCGAGCCAGTGCACGAGAATCCGCACACTGGGCTCACGGTCGAGATCAGGGACAAGGTCATGGTCATTGTGCAGGCACTGCCGGGCCGCATGAACAATCGCGATCACGCAACTTCGCTGATGGAGCACGCGCCCGCCGCAGTCCCGTGACGCCTCTGGCTGCAAGATGGCCAGGTTGGCAGGCGATGCGCCAATCGAATGTGCTCCATCCCGCCGTCGAGGTGCTTCACGTTCTCGGTATGGCGACGCTGATAGGCGCCATTTTTTCTTGGATTTGTGCCTTGTTGGCGCGACGCGCGCGTTGCCGGCGAGATAACTGGCACGCCATTTACTGCCGGTTGCCATTAGCGACTTTCTGCTCGCCGTACCCATGGGAATCCTCCTGTTCGCGACCAAGGCGGCGGCGCGCGCCTTGCTGGAGGCTATCGTGAATGCAAGCGGCCGCCATCCGCTTGTGATATCGACCGTTCGCGCGACCAATCTTTGGGTGGACGTGATCTATGGCTGGTCGGCCGGCATCGCCATGAAGACCCGTATCGGTGAAATCGCGCGGCTGCAGGAAGCCAGTTATGTGGAAGTCGAACGACTGAGTCGCGCTTATATCGATGGACTCAATTCCCTGGCCGCCTTGCGCAACGCAAGGGCGGACCCATCAAACCAAAACTGTTGAGATTCCGCCTGCGCCCATCGGAATGAGACCGGAAGTATCGAGACCGATCAGGCCGCCATCAAGACGGCCGATCGCCCTCCGCCGTCACGCGATTCATGACGCGCCGGAAGCCGTGATAGTCGTTGATGGGGTAATGCTGCATGCAACGGTTGTCCCACATCACGAATGTGCCCTTGGTCCACCGAAAGCGGCAGGTGAATTCAGGCCTGGCCGCATGGGCGTAGAGGTATTCGAGCAGCGGCTTCGATTCGTCCTTGGTCCAGCCCACGAAATGCTCGGTATAGGGCGTGTGGACATACAGCGCCTTGCGGCCCGTCACGGGATGGGTGCGCACGACGGGGTGTTCGACCCGGCTCTTGGCGGCCTTGGCCATGACATCATCGAATCGGAGTTTGATCGGGCGGTTGGCGTTGTAGGTGCCGGCATCGACCTCGTCGGTGTACCCGCGCGCCGAGTGCACCGCCTTCATGCCGTCGAGCATCGCGCGCAAGCCGGGCGAGAGGGCTTCGTAGGCCATGTACTGGTTCGCGAACATGGTATCCCCGCCATAGGGGGGCACCTCGACGGCGTAAAGAGACGAGCCCAAGGGCGGGCGTTCGAGGAAGGTCGAATCCGTGTGCCACATATTGGCGAAGTTCTTGGTCTCGTGCGGCTCCTTGACCAGCACCATGACCTCGGGATGGCCCGGCGGGGATACGACGAACGGATCCTCGATCAAGGGCCCGAATCGGCGCACGAAGGCCTTTTGGGAATCATAGTCCAATTCTTGATTGCGGAAGAAGATGACGCCGTTATCGAGGTAGGCGCGGTGGATGTCCTCGAACTGCGAGTTCGAAAGCTCTTTCGAGAGATCAACGCCCTCGATCTCGGCCCCGCACGCGCCGGCGATCTTGTTCACCTTGATGGTCGAATAGTTCATTGTGCCCTCCGTCCGCCGCCAATTCTCGCGCAACTCCCCGCCCCTGCAAAGGGGCTTGCCATGCCCGCCCGCCGCCGCCAACACTCTCACCATGCCCGGCGACGGCGAATCATTTTCCGTTTCGATCGCGAAAGGAATGGACCGCGTCGGCGCCTCCGAATGGGACGGCGCGGCAGGCGTCGATGCCTCGGGCGCGGGCAATCCCCTCGTCTCCCATGCCTTCCTCGCGGCGCTCGAGTCCTCCGGCTCGGCCACGTCGGAGACCGGCTGGGCGCCCCATCACCTACTAATCCGCGACGCCTTGGGCACGCTGGTGGGCGCGGCGCCGCTCTACCTCAAAAGCCATTCCTACGGCGACTATGTCTTCGATTGGGGCTGGGCGGAGGCCTTCGAGCGCGCCGGCGGACGGTATTATCCAAAACTTCAATTGTCCGTGTCGTTCACCCCCGCGACCGGACCGCGTCTGATGGCGCGCCCCGATCTGCCCGCGGATCGAGCGCATGCCGTGCGCGCATTCCTGATTGAAGCGCTTAAGGGGCTCGCCACGCGCAACGGAATCTCTTCGGTGCATATCACCTTTCCGCCCCAGGACGAGTGGCGCGCGCTCGGCAAGGCCGGATGGCTCGAGCGCACGGGTCAGCAATTCCATTGGGAAAACCACGATTATGCCGATTTCGGCGCCTTCGTCGCCGCTCTGTCCTCGCGCAAGCGTAAGGCCATCGCGAAAGAGCGCCGCGCGGTCGCGCAATCGGGGATCGCCGTGCGTCCCGTCTTGGGGTGCGAGCTCACGCCGGTCCATTGGGACGCGTTTTTCGACCTCTACACCGCCTCGGCCGCCGAGAAATGGGGCCAGCCCTACCTCACGCGCGAATTTTTCCAGCGCATCGGCCAAACCATGGCCGAGCGTATCGTGCTGGTGGTCTGCGAGCACAACGGACGGATGGTCGGCGGCGCGCTCAATTTCCTTGGCGGCGGCGTACTCTACGGCCGCAATTGGGGCTGCGAGGCGCAGGTCAAGTTCCTGCACTTCGAAGCCTGCTATTATCAGGCCATCGAATTCGCCATCCGCCACGGCCTGGCGCGCGTCGAAGCGGGCGCGCAAGGCCCGCACAAAATCCAGCGCGGCTATCTGCCGGCCCCAACCTACAGTGCGCATTGGATCGCCGATCCCGGCTTCCGCCGCGCGGTCGCGGATTATCTCGCGCGCGAAACCCAGCACGTGGAACGCGAAATCGACGAGTTGTCGAGCTATAGCCCCTTCAAGCGGGGCGCGCTGCCGACGCTGGAGTAATCCTCGGCGGGGTGGTCGCGCTCCGAGCGCGATTACAGCGCAATGCGCTTCGCGCCCCGCCTGTTGGGATACGGAATGTCCCGCCTGTAATATGGGATATCTCGATTAAAATATGGGGTTCTAGGCGAAACGACCCTGCCCCGATCATTCGGGCTATCCCACATTGGCGTCTCAAGGGCGGCATTGGCGCGATCTCGTTCGACACAATCCCCGCTGGAAACGATCACGGCCTAGGTCGCCAATACGGGGACCTTGTCCTCGGAGTCAGCCTCGCCCTCATCGGG
>JBJXGH010000159.1:0-30882 GCA_046153685.1 Alphaproteobacteria bacterium | reverse complement strand
CCCGCACCGCTTCAAGTCGGCCGTCATGGGCGGCGATCTCCAGGGCTTCGAGCGTATCGAGGTGCAGTTCGGCGTGGATGCGTCGCGCCAGTGCTGGACCTAGGCCCGGTACGGTCGTGAAAAGATGTTCGGGATCGAGTTCGCCGCGCATGCGGTCGAGCTGCGGCCAGCGTCCGGTTTGCAGCAGATGGGCTATGGCGGCGGCGATTGTTTCGCCGATATTTGGCAGCGCGACGAGCGCGGCGATGCCGCCGCGCGCGAATATCGCACACATATTTTCGCCATGCCGGGCGATCGCCGCGGCCGCGCGACGATAGGCGCGAACACGGAAAACATTGGCACCTTGCGCTTCGAGCAGGGCAGCCATCTCGCCCAGCTTTTCGGCGAGCGATGCGTTGGTGACGTCGGTCATGGCCGCATCAGCGAAGAGGCCGGAAGTCGCCGCGCTTTTCACCATCCGTGCCGCCGCCGTCTTGCCAGCGCCGCGCCGCCTCGTCATCGGCCGTGCGCGCCTCGACCCAATGGCCGCCTGAAGGCGTTTCCTCGTATTTCCAGAACGGCGCCGCGGTCTTGAGCCAATCGACGAGAAACGCGGCCGCCTCGAAGGCGGCCGCGCGGTGGGCGGACGCGGCGATGACGAGCACAATGCGCTCGCCCGGCAGCAAACGGCCATAGCGGTGGACGATCAAGGAGGCGTCGAGCGACCATCGCCGCCTGGCCTCCGCCTCGATCTCGCCGAGAAGTTTTTCGGTCATGCCGGGATAGTGCTCAAGCGTCATGGCTCCGATCGCCCGGCTCTGCGCCATGTCGCGCACGAGTCCGACGAAGCTGACAGCGCCGCCGATATGGTTTTTGCCGGCGATCAGGCGTTCGAGCTCGGCACCGGGGTCGAAGTCCTCGCGCTGTACGCGGATCATCGCCGCTGCCTCAGCCGCCCGTCATGGGCGGGAAGAACGCGACTTCGTCGCCGGCGCGCACCGGATGATCGAGGTCGACAAAACTCTGATTCACCGCCGCGCGCACGACGCGCATTTCCTTGAAAGCCGCCGCGTGTCCAGGTCCGCGCCCGCTCAGCCATTGGGCCAAGGCTCCGACCGTCGCGACCTCGGCGGGCGGCTCGAGGGTTTCCTCCGCGCAGCCCGTGCGCGTTCGCAGCCATGCAAAATATAGCACTTTCACCGATCCACCTCGCTGAACGGCAAGTAATCCACCAGCGCCCCTTCGTCTAGGGCCTCGACCGGCTCGGCAAGCTCGACCAGGCCGTCCGCCGCGACGAGCGAGGACAGGATGCCCGCGCCCGCGCGCGGGAACTTCCGCGCCACGGGCACGCCGTCGGCCCCGTCTTCAAGGCGCACGCCGAGCCATTCGCGCCGTCCCTGCCGTTTGGCGTGATCGAACCCCGCACGCACCCGGTAACGGCGGGGTTCGCTGTCGCGCGCACCCGCAAGAACGAGCAGCAGGGGGCGCGCGAGCAGCAGGAACGTCACCGCCATGGCCACGGGGTTGCCAGGCAGGCCGATGAAGGGCACGCGGCCGATTTGCCCGAGGCCGACCGGTCGGCCGGGTTTGATCGCAAGCTGCCAGAAATGGAAACGCCCAAGCGCCTCGACCGCGCCCCGCACATGGTCTTCCTCGCCCGTCGACATGCCACCCGATGTCGCGACCGCGTCGTGGTCTCGGGCGGCGTCGGCGAGCGCCGCGCAAATCGCGCCTTGGTCGTCCGGAAGGATGCCGAGATCCGTGACGTGCGCGCCCGTGCCTTCGACGAGGGCGGAAAGGGTGAAGCGGTTGGCGTCGTAAAGCGTTCCCGGCGGCGTCTCGCCGCCTGGCTCGCGGAGTTCGTCGCCGGTCGAGAAAATCGCTATGCGCAAATTTCGGCGAACTGAAAGTCTGGTGCGGCCGATCGAGGCCGCAAGGCCCAGGTCCTGCGGCCGCAAGCGCGCGCCGGCGCGCAGAATAACCGCGCCCGCCGCCACGTCCTCGCCCGCGCGCCTTCGATTGGCCCCGCGCCTCAGGCCATGCGGGATAACGACGGCGTTGGATTCCGCGCGCGCGTCTTCCTGCATGACGACCGTGTCGGGGCCGCCTGCCTCGCCTTGGGGCATGGCGGCGCCGGTGAATATCCGGATGGCTTCTCCGCGCCTTGTGGCGCGGCCGAGCGGATGGCCCGCCGCGGCGCGGCCCGCAAGCGGCAGGCGCGTCTCGGTGTCGGGTACGAGATCGTCGAAATGGAACGCATAGCCGTCCACGGCGCTGTTGTCGTGCGGCGGCACCGCGCGGGTGGAGACGACGTCCTCGGCGAGGATGCGTCCGCGCGCTCGCGCGAGTGGCACGGGTTCGATTTCGGCGACGACGGTGACGCGCGCGCGCAGCACGCCGAGCGCCTCGGCGATGGTCATCGATTTGGCGCCGAAGGCAAAGCAATCCTCGGCGAGTGTCGTCATCCAGCATCCCCGCTCGCGCCGGGCGCCGGGCGTCGTGGGGCCAGGCTGCAATGGGCGAGGATGAAATCGGCGATGCGGGCGACCTCGTCGAGATGGAATAACGGGCGTGCCGCGTTCAACGCGGGCGCATCGGTCGCGACCGCGACGATGCGTGCGTCGTGGGTGTGCAAAAAAGCCTTGCCATTGGCCGCGCGATGGACCTCGAGCTTGTCATGCTCGTGATGCTTAAAGCCCTCGATCAGCAGCAGATCGACCGGCGCGAGTTTACCGATCAGCGCACCGAGATCGGGTTCGGGTTCCGCGCGATGTTCGTGGATGATGGCAAAACGGCGCGAGGAGGCGATCAACACCTCGGTGGCGCCGGCCTTGCGATGTTCGTAGCTGTCCTTGCCTGGCAGGTCGATCTCGAAGCCTTCATGGGCGTGCTTCACGGTCGAGACGCGGAACCCGCGGCCGACCAGCTCCGGAATGAGGCGCTTGAGGAGCGTCGTCTTGCCGGCGCCGCTCCAGCCTGCAAGGCCGAACAATTTCACGGCCCGACCCGCGGCGCGCGCGGCGGCTCGGCACCCCCAGGCAAAGCGGCATGACCCAAGCCGATGCGCATATAGCCGACGCCCGTGACGAGAGTGAGCGCCGCCGCCGCCCATAACAGGGCGATGCCGGAGCCGTGAAGCGGCAGGCCGAAGGGCATGGCCGGCGCGAGCAGCAGCAAACCCATGGCGGTCATTTGGGCGGCTGTTTTCCATTTCGATAGCCGGTTGACCGGCAAGTCGACGTTGAGTCCCGCGAGAAATTCGCGCAACCCCGAGATGACGATCTCGCGGCACAGAATCACGGCGGCCGGGAGAACGTTCAAACCGTCGAGTCGGCCAGCCGCGATCAGGATAAAAATCACCGCGGCGACGAATAATTTATCGGCGATGGGATCGAGCAATGCGCCGAGCCTGGATTGGAGCTGGCGAGAACGCGCGAAATGGCCGTCGAGGTAATCGGTGATACCGGCGATGGCAAAGACGGCGAAAGCGAGCCACGGCCCGGCCGGAGCCGGCAGCAGGAAGATAAGCGCGAGCACCGGTATTGCACCGATGCGCGACAGGGTCAGAAGATTGGGCAGATGTGCCATCATGCTCGCGCGCCGGACCTGGGGGCCGCAGGCTTGCACGGCCACGGGTATTTTACCCCGTCTCGTGGAAGGTGTCGTAAATCTTCTGCGCAACCGTCCGGCTGATGCCAGGGACGGCTTCGAGGTCGTCGAGACCGGCTTCCTTCACCGCCTTGCCCGAGCCGAAATGGAGCAGGAGCGCGCGCTTGCGCCGCGCCCCGATGCCGACGATTTCGTCGAGTTCCGAGCGCGCCATGGTCTTGGCGCGCTTGGCGCGATGTGCGCCGATGGCGAAGCGGTGCGCTTCGTCGCGCAGGCGCTGGAGGTAGTAAAGCACCGGGTCGCGCGGCTCGAATGATTTCGGCGCTTTGTCCGCCTGATGAAAGACCTCGCGCCCCGCATTGCGCTCGGGCCCCTTGGCGATCGCGATCAAGGTCACGTCGGCGATGCCGAGATCCTCGAAGACTTGGCGTGCCGCGTTCAATTGGCCGATTCCGCCGTCGATCATCACGAGGTCCGGCCAGGTGCCGCGTTCGCGCTCGGGGTCTTCCCGGAGCGCGCGGGCAAACCGCCGTGTCAGGACCTCGCGCATCATGCCGAAATCGTCGCCGGCGCTGATCGTGCCCGAGCCCATCATATCGGCCTGGGGGCCGGGCGACTCGGGTCCGACCGCGGCGGGCCGCGCGCTGCGAATGGCGAATTTCCGGTAGGACGATTTCTCGAAGCCGTCCGGGCCGGCGACGATCATGGCGCCGTAGGCGCTCGTGCCCATCATGTGGCTGTTGTCGTAAACCTCGATACGCGTGGGCGTCGCTTCGAGCCCGAAGGCATCGGCGACACCTTCGAGCAATTGGCGTTGCGACGCCGATTCCGCCTGGCGCCGCGCAAGGGCGTCGCGCGCATTCGCCAAGGCGTGTTCGATCGCTTGGCGCTTCTCCCCGCGCTTGGGACAGAGCACATCGACCTTCCGTTCGGCGGCAACCGACAGCGCTTGGGCAATGAGAGCGCGTTCGGGCACGTCGTGCGACAGCAGCACCAGGCGCGGCGGTGGCTTGTTGTCGTAGAACTGCCCAATGAACGCTCCAAGCACGTCCTCCACGCCTTCGGCCTTGTCGTGGCGAGGAAAATAGGCGCGGTTGCCGTTATTGCGGCCGGCACGAAAGAAGAACACTTGGATCGAAACCTGCGCGCCTTCGACATGGGCCGCGATCACGTCCGCGTCCTCGATGCCCGCGACATTGATGCGCTGGTGGGCTTGGATTTGCGTCAGCGCGCGGATGCGGTCGCGGTAGGCGGCGGCGGTTTCGAATTCGAGCGCGGCGCTGGCTGTCTCCATGTGCCGGGCGAGGGCGCGCTGTACATCCTGGCTATGGCCGCGCAGAAAGCGGCGCGCGTCTTCCACCAACGCGTCGTAATCCGCGCGTTCGATGCGCCCGACGCATGGCGCCGAGCAGCGCTTGATTTGGTGCAGGAGACAGGGGCGCGTGCGTTGGGAGAATACTCCGTCGGCGCACGAGCGCAGCAGAAACGCGCGTTGCAGCCAGTTGAGCGTGCGATTGACCGCGCCCGCCGAGGCAAAAGGCCCGAAATAATCGCCTCTGGCCGTGCGCGCGCCGCGGAATTTCATCAGGCGGGGCCATTCGCCGTCGCCGGTAATGAGGATATAGGAAAAGGATTTGTCGTCGCGCAATAGGACGTTGTAACGGGGCTTCAGGCGCTTGATGAGATTGCTTTCGAGCAGCAGGGCTTCGACTTCGGTATGCGTGATTACAACTTCTAGTTGTGTTGTTTCCGCGACCATCCGAGCGATTCGGTGCGCGAGCCTTGCCGGACTCGCATAGCTCGTGACGCGCTTCTTGATATTGCGCGCCTTGCCGACATAGAGCGCCTCACCTCGGGCATCGAGCATGCGGTACACGCCGGGTGAACTGGGCAGCGTCTTCAATCGTGCCTGAATCAGCGCGGCACCGATGGGTGCGCTGGATGTCGGATCGGCTGGGGACGCTTGGTCGATCATGGCGAGCGCGTGATCGTACGGTTAGTGACATCCCTATGGCGGTTCATTGAACCGCAATATCCACGATTCCTGTGGATAAGTTTGTTGAGAACGGACTCTGGAGCATCACGGCGCTTTGCCATAGCGGCATTTTCTGACATTTGCCCAATTTATGGGCATATTTTCTAACATTCTGAATTATCGCTTATATTCGCGAAGACCGTCGGCAAACATGGCGGCCATTTGGCTCGCTTCGCGCGTACGCATCATCGTAGAGCTTGACATTTCAGATCATGCCGAGCCTGTGCATAACGGGCTTCGAAGCCGTCCGGATTATGCCTTGTAACCCTTTGGATCATTGCACTTTGTTGACGGTCGGGCGAAGCGAATAAAGGCCGAGGGTCGTGCAAAGCGGACCAGGCGCAGTCGCCGAGCCACGCAGAAACCCGACTCTGGCTCATGATCGCGAGGCTCATGTTCGGGCAAAGCGCTCGATTTCCACGCCCACGCTCGCCGCATCGGGGAAGACGTCGAGTTTTTCCGCACGCACCCGCGCGGCGCGTACGCGCGCATCATCGAGGCAGGCTTCCGCGATTCGTTCCGCGAGGGTTTCGAGCAGATTGACGTGGCCACGTCCGGCAATGCGGCGTACCCGCTCGACGATCACCTCGTAATCGACGACCTGGGCGAGCTTGTCGTCGGTGGCGCCCTCGCGCACCGCGAGGTCCAGATTGATCCGTACCGGCTGCTCGCGGCGTTTTTCATGGCTGTGAACGCCGATTCGGCATGCAACCAGCAAATCGCGCACGAAGACATGGCGCAGGCCCGCATGGCCATCGGCAAGCGGCGGATGCATGAATGTCGCGGGGGCGACCGATCTCGGCGTCCGCATGGATTTATTCCTTCTCCGCCGTCCGCTCGCTGGGCTGTGTCCAGGCCAAGTGCTGGCCGCCGTCGAGTGCGAGCATTTGTCCGGTCATGGCCGGCGCCTCGATGATGAAGCGTACGGCGCGCGCGATATCCAATGGCGTGGCGCCGTGCCCGAGAGGCATCGCGCGGTTTTGGCGTTGGAACTGCGCCTTGGTCTGGCGGCGGGAGGGCAGGGTGGGGCCGGGCCCGATGGCATTCACCCGAATGCGCGGCGCCAAAGCCAGGGCCAGAGTGCGGGTCAGGCCCCAAAGGGCGTACTTGCTGACGGTGTACGACGTGAAATGCGGCGTTAAGTTCCAGACCCGCTCGTCGATGAGATTGATCACATTGCCCCGCGCGCGCGCCGGCAATTGTCGGGCGAAGGCCTGGGTCAGCACAAAAGGCGCGCGTAGATTGGTTTCCATGTGCGCGTCCCAGCTTGCGCGCGTGACGTCGAGTGCCTCGTCGCGCTCGAACAAGGCGGCATTGTTGATCAAGCAACTCAGCGGTCCGAGCGCGGAGGAGGCCCGGGGAACGAGGGATCCCGTCTCCGTTTCGCGCGCGAGATCCGCTTTGAGCGCGATCGCGCGGCTGCCCATCGCTCGAATCTCGCGTACCAGCGCGTCCGCCGCGGCGCGCGAGGCGTTGTAATGGACGGCGATCGACCAGCCCTGCGCCGCGAGGTCGAGCGCGATCGCGCGGCCGATGCGCCGGGATGCGCCCGTGATCAGCGCCGCACCCGGACGACCGGCGCCGGAGGAGGCGCGCGGGCGCCTAGGCGCGAGTACGCGCGCGCGCGCGGCTGGACGTGTGTTCATGCGGGCCATGGCGAAACTTGGCGCGCGCCGCCGGGCGACGCAAGCGCCGGTGCGGCCGAACTCGTGCCCGGGCCCGGCCGTACTGGTTGATGGGCAATCCGGATCTGGGCCACGATCGCGTCATCGCGTAGAACCGCCCTTGCCACGGCTCTGGCGCGCAAGTATGCGTCCGAGGGCGCGGGAGCGAATTGTTCCGGTAAAGCCGCGGGCGCGGCGGCCGGAATCTGTCCATCCCGCGAATGAATTTTCTTGCCGCCTTCCCTGGCCGGCTGGCGCCCGGCAAAACCCCGGATTTAAATCCTGGCCATCCGAGGGATTATTTTTATGCCTCGCCTGGGGTTTACTTCTTGCAATTCAAAGTGCCGTCCGAGTTTTGCAGGGTAACGGTTCGCACGCCGCCAATGTCCTCGAATGGGCAGGTGGCGAGGTCGATCGAGGCGTTGCGCGCTTCCATGCGCACGGTGTCGCAGCGGCAGCGCAGCCACGTGCCGTCGCGCCGGCACTGATTGCAGTTGCGGGCGTAATCGCCTGCTGGCCGGTAGTTGACGGGCGTTGCGTCCTGGGCGCGCGCCGTCGCGCCGTGCCACGCCATGGCGCCAGCCAATAGGCCGCAAGCGGCTAGGCAAATGATCGCGAGATATTTCATTGTCTTCGTCCTCCACTTTTCTGGCGTCCGCCCTTAACCGGCGCGCGCGGCGGGCGGGGGCGGGCGCTTGAGCGCTCGATGCGAGCCTTGAGCGCGTCCTCCGCCGACAATCCGAGATCGCGGTCTTGAATGCGCTTCAACTCGTCGCGGATTCTCGCCGCGTCCTCGAATTCGAGATTGGCGGCGTGCTCGCGCATCCGCGCCTCAAGCTCACTCACGTATTCGGCCAGATCCTTACCGACCAGATGCTTGACCTCGCCGTCACCGGTTTCGACCGTCACATGGTCGCGTTCATACACGCTTTGCAGGATATCGGCGATGCCCTTGCGGATGGATTCGGGTGTGATTCCGTGTGCGGCGTTGTAGGCGCGCTGGCGGTCGCGCCGGCGATTGGTTTCCTCGATCGCGCGCTGCATCGACCCCGTAATCGTCTCGGCGTATAGGATCACCCGACCCTCGACATTGCGCGCGGCGCGGCCGATCGTCTGGATGAGGGCGGTGGCCGAGCGCAAATAGCCTTCCTTGTCGGCGTCGAGAATGGCGACCAGCGCGCACTCGGGAATGTCCAGGCCTTCGCGCAACAGATTGATGCCAACCAGGACGTCGAATACGCCCAGGCGCAAGTCGCGGATGATCTCGATGCGCTCCAGGGTTTCGACATCGGAATGGATGTAACGGACCTTAAGGCCCGCCTCCATCATGTATTCGGTCAGATCCTCGGCCATGCGCTTGGTCAGCGTGGTGACGAGCACGCGAAAACCCTTTGCGCGCACCGCCTTGCACTCGGCGAGCAGGTCGTCAACTTGGGCTTCCGCGGAACGGATGAGGACCGCCGGATCGATGAGGCCCGTGGGGCGGATGACCTGTTCTGCGAACACCCCGCCCGTTCGTCCCAGCTCCCAGGCCGAAGGCGTTGCCGAGACGAAGATCGTCTCCGGGCGCATCCTTTCCCATTCCTCGAATTTGAGCGGTCGGTTGTCGATGCACGAGGGCAGGCGGAATCCGTACTCGGCAAGCGTCGACTTGCGGCTGAAATCGCCCTTATACATGCCCTGAAGCTGCGGTACGGAGATGTGCGATTCGTCCACGAATAACAGGGCGTTCTTCGGCAAGTACTCGAACAGGGTCGGGGGCGGCTCGCCGGGCGCGCGCCCTGTCAGATAACGCGAATAATTTTCGATGCCGGCGCAGGCGCCCGTTGCCTGGATCATTTCGAGATCGAAACTCGTTCGCTGTTCCAGGCGCTGGGCCTCAAGCAGGCGGCCAGCGGCGGTCAGTTCCGCGAGGCGCGTCTTCAAGTCGATCTTGATGCGCGCGACCGCCTCGTGCCGCGTGGGCGCGGACACGACGTAATGGCTTGCGGCATAAATCTTCACGCGCTCGAAGCCCGCGCCGCGTTCGCCGGTCAGGGGATCGAACTCGGTGATCGACTCGATTTCATCGCCGAACAACGACAGCCGCCAGGCCCTGTCGTCCATATGGGCGGGCATGATCTCGACGACATCGCCGCGCACACGGAACGTTCCCCGGTGGAAATCCTGGTCGTTGCGCCGGAATTGCAGGTCCACGAGCTGCTTGAGCAGCAGCGCGCGGTTGATGACCTGGCCGACGCGCAGGGACACCGCCATGCCGGCATAGTTTTCCGGCGAGCCGATACCATAGATGCACGACACGCTGGCGACGATCACCACGTCGTCGCGCTCGAACAGCGCGCGCGTGGCGGAATGGCGCATGCGGTCGATCTGTTCGTTAACGGTTGCTTCCTTCTCGATGAAGGTGTCGGAGCGCGGCACATAGGCCTCGGGCTGGTAATAATCGTAGTACGAGACGAAATATTCGACCGCGTTGTCGGGGAAGAAGGATTTCATCTCGCCGTAAAGCTGGGCGGCGAGGGTCTTGTTGGGCGCGAGCACGAGACTTGGGCGCTGAACGCGCGCGATCACATGGGCGGCGGTGAAGGTCTTGCCCGATCCGGTGACGCCCAGCAGTACCTGGTCGCGCTCGCCGGCCTTGAGTCCCTTGAGCAGGGTTTCGATGGCCTGAGGTTGATCGCCCGCGGGCTGGTATTCGGACACGAGGCGGAATGGGATGCCGGCTTCGGGTCGGTCTTGAACGCGAAATCCCTTGTCCGGCCCGCGATCGGACGCGGTCGGATCGGGTGCGGTGTCCGCCTCGCGCGGTGTCTCATGGGAAGCCATGACGCCTTATATAGGATGCGGTGGCGCCCATGCGCCAGACGGCATCTCGCGCTCTTGCGGAGAGGGGGAAGCGGGCGTAGCTTGCCGCCGCGCCTTTTCACGGATTTTCCGCGCCACAATTGCCTCGTTGCCGCCGATTTCTCGACCTCGCACCAGGGAACCCCCATGTCGTTCATCGCCGCGCGTCTTGGCCGCGTAAAGCAATCTCCGTCCATCGTCATGTCGCAGCGTGCCCGCGATCTCAAGGCGGCCGGACGCGACGTGATTTCCTTGTCGGCGGGCGAGCCCGATTTCGACACGCCCGACAACATCAAAGAAGCGGCGATTCGCGCCATTCGTGCGGGCGACACGAAATACACGCCCGTCGATGGCACGGTCGCGCTCAAGGCGGCAATCTGCGCCAAGTTCAAGCGCGAGAACGGCCTCGACTACAAGCCCTCGCAGGTGACCGTGGGCACCGGCGGCAAGCAGGTGATCTATAACGCGTTCATGGCGACCCTCGACGAGGGTGACGAGGTCGTCGTGCCCGCGCCGTATTGGGTGTCCTATCCGGACATGGCGGTGATCTCCGGCGGCACGCCCGTGTTCGTCAATTGCCCGCAAAACAACAATTTCAAGATGCTGCCGCAGGACTTGGATGCGGCGATCACGCCCAAGACCAAATGGCTCATCCTCAACACGCCGTCCAATCCGACGGGCGCGGCCTACACGGCGCGGGATCTGCGCGCGATTGCCGATGTGCTGCTCAAGCATCCGCATGTCTGGATTCTGACCGACGACATGTACGAGCATCTCGTTTACGACGATTTCAAGTTTGCGACGATCGCCGAGGTCGAGCCAAAGCTGTACGAGCGCACCCTGACCATGAACGGCGTGTCCAAGGCCTATTGCATGACCGGCTGGCGCATCGGTTATGCCGCGGGCCCCGAGCCCTTGATCAAGGCCATCGGCAAGGTCCAGGGACAGAGCACCTCGGGCCCGGCGTCGATGAGCCAGGCGGCTTCGGTCGAGGCGCTGAACGGCCCGCAGGGTTTCATCGCGGCCAACAACAAGATCTACATGCAGCGCCGCGATCTCGTGGTCGAGCAGCTCAACCGCGCCAAGGGCATCGTCTGCCACAGGCCCGAGGGTGCGTTCTACGTCTATCCCTCAATCGCGGGCTGCATCGGCAAAAAGACGCCGCAGGGCAAGACGATCGCGAACGACGAGGATTTCGTGAACTACATCCTCGAAACCGAGGGTGTGGCGGCGGTGCACGGCGCGGCCTTCGGCCTGTCGCCGCATTTCCGCGTGTCCTATGCGACCTCGACCGCGTTGATCGAGGACGCGTGCAAGCGTATCCAGCGCGCTTGCGCGGCGCTTGTCTGATCGGCCCCGTTTCACCAAACCGAGACCCGCGATGGCAAGTATCGCTTCGCGCTTCATCTTGACGGGCGTGGCGTTCGCGCTCATCGGCATGCCCTTGGGAATCTGGATGGGCATCAACCAGGATTTCGAGAACCGGCATCTTCATGCCCATATCAATTTGATCGGATGGGTTGCGATGATGCTGTTCGGTCTGGCATATCGCGCCTATCCGGAAGCCGCGCGCACCGGGCTGGCGCGCATTCATTACTGGGTGGCATTTTTGGGCGCGCTGTTGTTTTTGCCGGGCATCTATCTCGCACAGACCGCGCAATTCCTGCCGCCCGTCGTCGTTGGGTCGCTGCTCACCCTTTTGTCCATGATCCTTTTTGCAATTGCCATCTGGCGGGTGCGGGATACGGCATGACCGGAGCGGCATGAAGATCGCGGTTTTCGGCTCCGGCGGGGTCGGCGGCACGTTTGGCGCGCGCCTTGCCCAACACGGTCACGAGGTCCACTTTATCGCTCGCGGCGCGCATCTCGCCGCCATGCGTGCCGGCGGCCTCCGGGTCGAGGGCGTGCGCGGCGACCTCCACCTCCATCCCGTGCGCGCGGTCGAGGATCCGACCGAGATCGGCCCGGTCGATTTCGTGCTGTTCTGCGTGAAGTTGTGGGACACCGAAACCGCCGCGCCGCGCTGCCGTGCGTTACTCGGTTCCGATACTGGGGTGCTGACACTGCAAAACGGGGTGGACGGCCCGGATATTCTGTCGCGCGCGTTGGGGCCCGCGCATGTCATGGCCGGTGCCGCCGGGATTTTCGCCACCATCGCGGCGCCGGGGCTCATCCGCCAGCCCGCGCCGGTACAGAACATCATGTTCGGCGAGCTCGATGGCCGGATAAGCCCGCGCGGTCGGGCGTTCGAGGCGGCGATGGCCGCGGCGGGCATCGATGGCCGATTCACCCGCGAGACGCAAACCGAGTTGTGGAAGAAATTCGTCTATCTGTCTGCGCTTTCGGGCATGACGTGCTACACGCGCGGTCCGGTTGGCCCCATTCGAGACGATGCGCGCCTCTTCGCCATGTTGCGCGCGGCGATCACCGAGGCGATCGCGGTCGGTCGCGCCAAGGGCGTGCGCTTCGATGACGGCGTGCTCGATGAGCGCCTCGGCGTGGCCGCCCGTCTTGCGCCTGAAATGAAGACTTCGATGCTCTACGATCTCGAGAGCGGCAATCGTTTGGAATTGCCTTGGCTGTCTGGCGCGGTCGTCCGCATGGGACGCGCGCTCGGCGTGCCCACGCCCACGCACGAGGCAATCGTCGCGGCTTTGGAGCCGGTGGCCAAGGGCAAGCCTAGGGTCTGAGCGGCGTTTCTGCCTTGCGCCAGGCGGCATCGGCACGTTTCGCCGCCCCTTGCCAGGGGTGATTTCCCGGAGGAACATTGCTGTTGCGGCGCGCGTCTCACGCCGCCGCAAATAGAAGCCCGGGGTGCGCATGCGCCCCAAAGGGACGCGCTGGTCAGGCGGCGTGGGGGCCCGTCCGCGGGAATATGGCGGACGAGGGAGGCCACTATGACCGAGCGGAGACAAGCCGGGCCGCGCTGCGCGGCCTTGGTCGGCCCCTATCTCAGCGGCAAGACGACGCTGCTCGAACATCTGTTGCAGGCGTGCGGCGCCACCCAGCGCCGGGGCGCCATCAAGGACAAGAACACGGTCGGCGATTCCTCGCCCGAGGCGCGCGCGCGGCAAATGAGTGTCGAGCTCAACGTCGCAAGCGCCGAATATCTTGGCGACTCCTGGACGTTTCTCGATTGCCCGGGCTCGATCGAACTGTCGCAAGACGGCTACAACGCGCTTCTGGTCGCGGACGTGGCGGTCGTCGTGGTCGAACCCATCGCCGAGCGCACGCGCGCAGTGGGACCGTTGCTCAAATTCCTAGACGAGCGCGAGATTCCCCACATGATTTTCGTCAACAAGCTGGACAATGCGACTTCGTCGGTGCGCGCGGTGCTCGAGGCCCTTCAGGCGGTCTCGTCGCGCCCTTTGGTTCTACGCCAAGTCCCGATGGAGGCTGGCGAGGAGGTCACGGGTTATGTCGATCTCGTGTCCGAGCGCGCCTACCGCTACAAGCCAGGTACGGAATCTGATCTCATCGCGATTCCCGATACCGAGAAGGAGGGCGAGCGCAGCGCGCGTCAGAAATTGCTCGAATCCCTGGCCGATCTCGACGACGAATTGCTGGAAAAATTGCTCGAGGATACCGTTCCGCCGACCGAGGAAATATACGCCCTCCTGACCCGCAGCCTGCAGTCCGACCGCGTAGTTCCGGTGTTTCTGGGCGCGGCGGAGAAGGACAGCGGCGTGCGTCGTCTGCTCAAGGCCCTGCGTCACGAAACGCCGGAGGTGCGCTCGGCGGCGGCGCGCTTGGGTATCGATGCGGCGCGCGGCGAGCCGATCGCGCACGTCTTCAAGACCGTGCACATGCCGCATACCGGAAAATTGTCGCTCGCGCGTATCTGGCGCGGCGAATTCGTGGACGGCGCGCAGGTGAATGGCGAGCGGTTGAGCGGGTTGTCGCGCATGTTGGGCCAACAGCAAACGAAACTCGCCAAGGCGGGGCCGGGCATGGTCGTCGGTTTAGGGCGGCTTGAAAGGATCAAGACGGGCGATGCCGTCACGCCGTCGGGTAAGGTTCCGGCCGGGCTTTCGCTCTGGCCCGAACCCGCGCCGGCGGTTTACGGCATGGCGATGCGCGCGGAAAATCGCAATGACGAGATGAAGCTGTCGCAGGCTTTCGCCAAGCTATGCGAGGAGGACGGCTCGCTGCGCGTTGAGTACAACGCGGATACCCATGAAATGGTGCTGTGGGGTCAAGGCGAGATTCAGCTTCAGATCGCGGCCGATCGGCTGCGCACCCGGCACCATTTGGCGGTCAGGATGCAGCCGCCCCAGGTGCCCTATATGGAAACCATCAAGCGCGCGACCGCCCAGCACGCACGCCACAAAAAGCAATCGGGTGGCCATGGTCAATTCGGCGACGTCCATATCGAGATCAAGCCCCTGCCGCGCGGCGCGGGATTTGCGTTCGACGACCGCGTGGTCGGCGGCGCCGTGCCGCGCCAATTCATTCCCTCGGTCGAGGAGGGCGTGCGCGAATACCTCAAACGCGGTCCGCTCGGTTTCGCGGTCGTCGATGTCGCGGTCGCGCTGACCGATGGGCAGTACCATGCCGTCGATAGCTCGGACATGGCGTTCAAGACCGCGGCCCGGCTTGCCATGTCCGAGGGCATGGTGAAATGCGAACCGGTGCTGCTTGAGCCCATCCTCAAGATGGCGGTCGCTGCCCCGGGCGAGTTCACGGCCAATGTCCATCGCCTGATTGCCGGAAGGCGCGGCCAGATTCTCGGTTTCGGGCCGCGCGAAGGCTGGGTGGGTTGGGACGAGACGAAGTGCTACCTGCCGCAAAAGGAAATGTCGGACATGATCGTCGAATTGCGCTCGCTCACGACCGGCGTCGGCACTTTTCACTGGGCCTTCGACCATCTCCAGGAATTGACCGGACGCCATGCCGACGAAATCGTCCAACGGCGCCAATCCGCGAGCGCCGCTCAATAGACGCGGGCGAGCCCAGGGGGGGCGAGGTCACTCAACGGAGGTCTCACGCCCTGGGTCGGGACTGACGCCTTGAATGGGCGCGTGTTCGTCGGCTGTGATCGGGCCTAGGGCGAGCGGGGCGCGCGCGCTTCCGCCGCCATCGCGGCTGCGAGTTCCGGCGCGAGGTGCGCGGTCAGGCGCTCGATAATCATCGTCAGGCGAAGAATTTCCTGCTCGCGCAGGGCGTCGATCTTGCCGTGCAACAGCTCGATCTCGAGCTCGGCCTTCACGTTGATCCGGTAGTCGTGTTCGGCGTGCCGCCGGTCGATTTCCGATTGACGATTCTGGCTCATCATGATGATGGGCGCGGCATAGGCGGCCTGGAACGACAGAACGAGATTGAGAAGGATGAACGGATACGGATCCCAGTGCGCGATATATCCGGCGACGTTGAGCGCGATCCAGGCGGTTAGAATCATACTTTGGATGACGATGAAGCGCCACGATCCGACGGTTTTCGCCACCCAGTCGGCGATCAAGGCGCCGCGGCTTCTGGCGTGGCGGTGCACTTGATGCGCGGGACGTTGCGCGCGCAACTCGCGCAGGCGCTCCATGTCCTCTGTCGTCAGGCGTGCGGTCTTTGCGCGAGTGTTCGGCATTGCGTCCTCTCGTTTCTGGCCATTTACAGCGCCCGTCCGTCGGTTTCCCCGACTCGTGGCAAGAACCATCGTTGCGCGATCGCGGCAGGTATGATGGCGCTGACGATGGTTACCGCGGCCAGCAGCGAATACTGCGCCTTGTCGACCGCACCGTTCAAAAGGCCGAACAGCGCCACGACATTGCCGAAGGTCAGGCCCGTGCTCATCATGAGGCCGAGAAAGGCGCGGTCGCGCGCAACGGGCGCGATGTGCGATGCAAAGGCCCAGGTCGTGCCGAATTTCAGCGCGAACTTGATGGCGAACAGCGCCGCGATCGTCCCCGCGCCTGCCATGACGGCGCCCATATCCATCAAGACGCCGGCCTTGAGGAAAAAGAATGGCGTCAGAACGGCGAAGGCGACACCGCGCAGGCGAACCAACATGGCGCGGTCGACGGCCAGCGCGGGGCCGAGCACCAGACCGAGCAGATAGGCCGGCAAAACTGCTTCGCCGCCCGCGCGCGCGGCTGCCGCCGCGAGCGCGAACAAGAGGCCGATGACGATGCGCAGTTGCGGTTCGCTGCCATGCGGTCCGAGGCGCGGGAACAGGCGGCGTGCGAGGACGGGCGCGAAGGCGAGGGCCACGCCGACGCCGCCAAGCGCCAGCCATGATTGCGGGTCGAGGCGCAGGAAGATGAGGCCGAGAAATGTCACCGTGCAGAGATTGGTGACGAAGCTTGCCGAGAGAATCGCCTGACCGATGCGCGCACGCGCGAGGCCGAGTTCGAGGAGCAAGACATACGTGATGGCAACGGATGTTTCGGAGAGTACCAGTCCGGCAATGGCAGAGGCCGGCCAACTCCACCCGAGCACCCCATGGGCGAGGGCGAAACCGCCAACCGTGGGCACGGCGAAGCTCGACAGGCCAACCGTCAAATTGAAGCGGAAATCGGCCCTGAGGCTCGCGCGGTCGATTTCCGCCCCGGCGAGAAACATGAGCACCACCGCGCCGAAGGCGGCGAGGCCGGCGATCCAAGGCGTGGGCTCCAGTCCGAAGACATTGCCGGCGACGATTCCGAGCACCACTTCCCCAAGCGCGACGGTCACCCCGAAGCGGACCGAAAACAGCGACGCGGCCACTGCCAGCGCCATCCAAACGGCGGAGGTGAGCCACAATTCAGTCATGGAATTTCCCGATACTGGGTGTGCGGCTGACGCTATCGCGTCGATTTTGGAGGGTCAAATACGGCCTGCGTTGCCAGCGGAGCTCGACAAGGCTACGAATCCATGGAAACCGTATGGGGGAGACAATCGCATGACGCCCGAACAAGCCCAGGAAGCCGCGCGCATTCTTTTGTCCGCGCGGGGTGATCATCGCACCATCGACGAACTCCCCGCCTCGTGCCGACCCAAGACGGTCGATGAGGGTTACGCGGTTCAGGACGCATTGACCCAGCTCTGGGGCCTCGAATGTTGTGGCTGGAAAGTCGGCGCGACCAATGCCGAATGGCAGGCCAAAGTCGGGGTAAAGGAACCCTTGGGCGGGCGCTTGTTCGCGCCGTTCAGCTATCCCTCGCCCGCGACGCTCGAGGGCAAGGCCTTTCATATCCGCATCGTCGAATCCGAGTACGGCTTCCGCCTCGCGCGCGACTTGCCCATGCGCGGCAAACCCTATACCCGCGAGGAGGTCGAGGATGCGATCGGCGCCGTTCATTGCTGTATGGAATTGGCGGACTCGCGCTACAAGAGCGGCCTACAGATCGATCCGCCCAGCCTCATCGCCGACAACGCGATCGGCACCGCTTCCGTCATCGGTCCCGCGATCCCCGATTGGCGCAAGGCCGATCTCGCGGGCCACAAGGTCAAGCTCTGGATCGATGGCAAGGTCGTGGCCGAGGGAACGGGAGCCGAGGCCGGCGGCCATCCGATCAATCCGCTGGTCTGGCTGGCGAACGACCGCGCCAAGCGCGACGGCGGATTGAAGGCCGGGATGATCGTGATCACATCGAGCTGCACGGGCGTCTATCGCTGTCCCTCGCCTGCGGTCGCGGTGTCGGATTTCGGCACGTTCGGCAAGGTGCAGGTGTCGTTTGTCTGATCGGCATACCGGTCGATCTTCGGTGAACGCCGCGTAAGGGGGGCTGACATGTTGCCTGAAGCGATTCTTGCGTGTCCGGCGCGCGGGCTGGCGCAGGAGCAGCGTGTACAATTCTTTCGCGACGGCTTCGTGTGCCTGCCCGGCTTCTTCGCCGGTCCGGCGATCGCCCGCTTGCGGGACGCGCTTGGCGCGCTGATCGAGCTCAGCCGCGAGCGACCGGGGAATGACGAGGACTACACGGTTGCGCCGGGACACGCGGCGGCGAATCCCCGTCTCGTCACGGTACGCCGGGTCCAGGACATGCACCCGGCGTTCTGGGAATTCGCCGCGCGCTCGAAACTGGCCGATCTTGCGGCCGATCTCGTCGGTCCCGATGTAAAATTCCGCGAGGCCTATATCAACTTCAAGCGTGCGCGCGAGGGCGAAGCGGTCAGTTGGCATCAGGACTTTCCGTTCTTCCCGATGACCAATCGAGCGATGATCACTGCGCTGGTCTATCTGGACGATGTCACGGCGGATATGGGGCCGATCGCGGTTGTGCCGGGCGCCCACCGTGGGCCGGTATTCGACCATTATAGTGGGGCGGGGGTCTGGTCGGGCCGGATCGCCGAGGGCGATGAGGCGCTGGCCGGCGTGCCGCGTGCGCTTTCGCAACCAGGGCCGGCGGGCACCGTGGTGATCTTCGATTCGTGCATGGTCCACGGCTCGGCGCCGAATACCACCGCACGCGACCGTCCGGTTCTGATCGTGGGCTATGCAGCGGCCGATGCCTTTGCGTACACCGCCACGCCCCCCTCGATGTATAGCCGCCGAACTTGGCAAATCGTGCGTGGCCGTCATGCCGCCCAAGCCCATTTCGAGGCCGTGCCGTGCCGGGTGCCCCCGGATTGGTCCAAGCAGGAATACGTGCCGCCCGACTGGCCGGAAGGCTCGAACGTGCTGGGGCCGAATCTGCCAGCGCCCGCAGCTGGGGTGTCGGCTGGAGCAAAAAGAATGGCATGAAGTTTTATCAATATATTATCTAGTTATACTTGAAATTATAAATAGAATTATTATAATATAGCTCTACCTCAAGGAGGCGAACATGGCCGCGAAATCCAAGGCATTGCGCATCGATATCGGCATCGAGCCCAAACACCGCGAGAAAATCGCCGATGGCTTGGCGCGCCTGCTTGCCGACACCTACACGCTCTATCTCAAGACCCATAATTTCCATTGGAACGTGACCGGACCCCAATTCAATTCGCTGCATCTCATGTTCATGCAGCAATACACGGAGATGGCGATGGCAGTGGATCTGATCGCGGAGCGTATTCGCTCGCTCGGAGAGCCCGCGCCCGGCAGTTACAAGGCGTTTGCGCGCCTCGGTTCCATCACCGAGGAGGAAGGTGTGCCGTCGGCCGACGCCATGATCGCGCAACTGGTCCAGGGGCAGGAATCCGTGGTGCGAACGGCGCGCAAGGTTCTGCCCGCGGCGGAGAAGGCAAACGATCAGGCAACCCTCGATCTCGTCACCCAGCGCCTGGATGTGCATGAAAAGAATGCCTGGATGCTGCGGAGCCTCTTGCAGTAAAGCGCGGCGGGATGGACGCGCGCATGGCGGATTGGCGCGCCTTGCACTAGATTTGCCGCCGCCACCGGAGCGAATTCACCGCCATGCGCATTCTCGTCATCGAAGACGATGCGGAAACCGCCGCCTACCTGAAAAAGGGTCTGAAGGAGAGCGGTTACACGGTCGACTGGAGCAAGGACGGCCGCGATGGCCTGTTCATGGCGACCAGCGAAAAATACGATTTGCTGGTCGTCGATCGGATGTTGCCGGGCGCGGACGGGTTGTCGATCGTCAAGCTTCTGCGGGAGGAAGGTATCAAGACGCCTGTTCTTGTGCTTTCGGCTCTGGGCCAGGTGGATGACCGCGTGCGCGGCCTCAAGGCGGGTGCGGACGATTATCTTGCGAAGCCCTACGCCTTTTCCGAATTGTCCGCGCGCATCGAGGCACTGTTGCGTCGCGGTTCAGGGCAAGCGGCGGCGGACACCAAGCTGCGCGTCGCCGATCTCGAACTTGATCTGCTGGCGCGCGCGGCCTCGCGCGCGGGCAAGGCCATAGATCTCAAGCCGCGCGAATTCCGCTTGCTCGAATACCTGATGCGCCATGCGGGCCAGGTGGTTACGCGCACCATGCTGCTCGAAGGCGTATGGGACTATCACTTCGATCCCCAAACCAATGTGATCGACGTCCATGTGAGCCGCCTGCGGCAGAAAATCGACAAGGGTTTCGCTTCGCCCTTGCTGCAAACCGTGCGCGGCGCGGGCTATAGCCTTCGTGCAGCGGACTAGGCTTCTCAAGAGCTCGATTTTCCGCTTCACGCTGATCTACACGGCGGTTTTCGGGCTGTCCGTGGCCCTGCCGTTCGGCCTGGTTTACGAAACGACCGTGAACTCCATCGACCGCGAAACCAATGCGGCGATCGTTTCAGAGTTGCGCGCGCTCGGCGACGATTACGAACGCCTGGGTCTCGACAGCCTCGTCGAGATCCTGAATGAACGCAGTCTCGATCCCACCGATCGCGACGCCATCTATCTGCTGGTGGACGACGCGTTCCGTCCGCTCGCCGGCAATATCCTCGAATGGCCTAGGGAACGCATCGCCGATCCCGCCTGGCTGCGCTTTGACATGCAGATCGTAGAGGGCGGGCAATCGACCACACACCGCATCCGCAGCCAGGTGCTGCGTCTTTCCGGCGGCGCGTACCTGTTGGTCGGGCGCGACATGCAGCAGCGCAGGCGCGTCCAATCCACGGTGCGCGGGGCGCTGGGCTGGGCGCTGGCACTGGCGCTCGGCATCGGCATTCCCGGCGGGGTCTTCGTCTCGCGCCGGGTCTTGCGCCGGGTCGAGCGCATGGCCGAGACCAGCCTGGAGATCAACCAAGGCGATATGAGGCGCCGCATGCCCGTCGGCGAAGCGGGTGACGAGTTCGATCGGCTGGCCTCGAGCCTCAATGCCATGCTCGACCGAATCGAACAATTGATGACCGGCATGCGCGCCGTGACCGATAGCGTGGCCCACGACCTACGCGCTCCGCTCACGCATGTGAAGGGCCGGATCGAGTTGACCCTGCGCGGACCGCGCGATGCGGACGCCTATCGATCGGCCTTGACGAATGCTTTGGCCGAGACCGATCGGATTTTGGATGTCTTCAACGCGCTGGTCGCTGTCGCGCAGGCCGAATCGGGCGTGACGCGCGATCAAATGGCCGTGGTTGATGTCAGCGACTTGGCGCGGGGCGTGGTCGATCTTTATGAACCCTTGGCCGAGGATCGCGGCCTTGCCCTTGCCCTGTCAGCCGCTGATGGGGTTTGGGCGCGCGCCCATCGCCAATTGCTTGCCCAGGCCTTGTCCAACTTGATCGATAACGCAATCAAATACACGCCCGAGGGTGGGCGGATTGCGGTCGCCGTGCGGCGTGCCGATGGCCGGGTCGAAATCGAAGTCGGCGATTCAGGTCCAGGCATTCCCGAGGGCGAGCGCGAGCGCGCGCTCGAGCGCTTTACGCGTATCGGCCATTCGGCTGCGCCTGGCTATGGCCTGGGATTGAGCCTCGTGTCCGCTGTCGCGCGTCTGCACGACGCCACGCTCACGGTCGGCGCGAACGATTCCGGCCGTAAGGCATCGCCCGGTCTCAAGGTATCGATGGTGTTGCCCGGTGCGGCGGAACCGATGCGCACCGCCGACGCGTGAGACGTGGTATCGGGTGATTTGTGAATACGAATGAGATTTGCGGATAATGAATGGCGATCCGCAACGCACCCATTGCGGACCGCCATTCGACACCATCGACCATCCGGTAAGCGAGCGGGGGAGCGGTACCCACCGGCCGTCGACAGCGTGTTTGTGCCGCGCCCGCCGTGTCGTGTGCGGGCGATTGCGTGGGCGCAGGGTTATTTGGCCGTCGGTTTTACCCCCAAATCGCGCAAGGCTAGGCGAAGCTGATCGATGCCCGCCTTGTGTTGGCTGTCCTCGCACGACTTCGCGCCAAGGGCGCGCCGCGCCTTGGCCTGTGTCAGATTCGGCGCGGTCGGGCGCGTGGCGATCGCCTCGTCCAATTGCCTGAGGAACGCCGCGCACAGTTCGCCGTCCTTGGTCAAAGTCGCCCGCGCGTCGTTCGTCGGGGCAGCTGCTAGCAGCGAAATCAGGACCAACGAGATGGCGCGCATGGCTTGAATCTCCCGCGTCTTGGGCCGGAACGTTGCCGGCGGCAAAATCCGATGCCCTGAGACTAAGGCCCTGGGCCTTTAGCGCGCCTGTCCTCAAGGTGAAGATTTGTTCACGGGGCACGAATATGGGCTGGAGGCGGCGCCGGGCCCCGAATAGCCCCCGAATCGGCCATCTCCAGGGCGCGGCGATAGATGGAATATTAACCAACTGGCCTTAGTTTTAGGGCGTTAATTGGGTGAAGTTTAGGGCGCAATTGGATGGCGTATCGAGATCCATTCGGATGTCGCCCAGCGCTTTCCGGAGGCTATCGCCATGCTTATTCATGGTGCTGTGATCAAAGAACAAGGCCTGACCTTCGCGGTCGTTTCGGTTCAGGCCTCGCAAATGGTGAACCAAGTCGCGGCGCAAAACACTATCGCCACGCTGAAGCCGATTTTTCCGGGAATTCCCATCGTCCTGATGACCCAGGATCCGGACGGCAAGGCGTGCTTCATGGGTCGCTCGGATATCGCCAAATTCCTCTCGACGGTACCCGTGAAGTCGATTCCCTGGAAACGCTACGAAGTCCTGTTTCCGGCCTAGCGGCCCCGCGGCGCATCGAGGCGCGGCCCTAGGATTCGATCCAAGCGATGCGCAAGAGATTGGTCGCTCCGGGCGTGCCGAACGGCATGCCGGCGGTGATCACAAGGCGCTCGCCGACCGCACCGAAGCCCTGATCGATGGCCTGGCGGCCCGCGTGCCGCACCATTTCTTCGATACTGGTTACATCCGCCGTCTGCACCCCGTGCACACCCCAGGCGAGAGTCAAACGGCGCGCGGTCGAAATCGACGGCGTCAGCGATAGGATTGGGACCCCGGGCCGCTCGCGTGCCGCACGGAGCGTCGTCGAGCCCGAGGTCGTGTACGTGACGATGGCCTTGGCGGAGATAGTATGCGCGACCCGCGCGGCCGCGGCGGTGATCGCGTCGTTGGCTGTCGCCTGCGGATCGGGATGCTCGGCATCCATGATCTGGCGGTAATGGGGATCTTTCTCCACCTGTACCATGATGCGGTTCATGATGGAGACTGCCTCGAAGGGGTATTGGCCGGACGCGGTTTCGGCCGAAAGCATAACGGCGTCGGCGCCTTCATAAACCGCGGTCGCCACATCGGACGCTTCCGCGCGTGTCGGCGTGGGCGAGGCGATCATCGATTCGAGCATCTGGGTGGCGACGACCACGGGTTTTCCCGCCTTGCGGCTAACGCGCACCAATTGTTTTTGCAGGCTCGGCACGCGCTCGGGCGGCAGCTCGACGCCCAAATCGCCGCGCGCGACCATCACGGCATCGGACAAATCCACGATCTCATCCAAGCGCTCGAAAGCCGCGGGTTTTTCGAGCTTCGCCATCACGCTGGCACGGCCGGCGACGATTTTTTTCGCCTCGGCCACGTCCTCGGGACGCTGGACGAAGGACAGCGCAATCCAGTCCACGCCGAGCGTCAGCGCGTAACGCAAATCCTCGTGATCCTTGGGCGACAGAGCCGCGAGCGGCAAGATGGCGTCGGGCACGTTCACGCCCTTACGATCCCGGAGCTTGCCGCCGACCACGACCTCGGTTTCGGTGAAATCGTGGCCGCAATCGATCACTTTGAGCCGCAACTTACCGTCGTCGAGCAGTAGGTCGAAACCCGGCTGCAAGGCGCGGAAGACCTCGGGGTGCGGCAATGGTGCGCGGCGCTCGTCTCCTGGGGTCTGATCGAGATCGAGGCGCAGGCGTGCGCCCGCGCGTAAGATCACCCCGCCTTCTTGCATCTTGCCGATGCGAATCTTAGGGCCCTGCAGATCGACGAGAATGCCGATTGGCCGGCCGGCGAGGCGCTCGACCTCGCGCACCGCATCATGGCGCGCGAGGTGATCGGCGTGGCTGCCATGACTGAAATTGAAGCGAAAGACGTCCGCGCCCGCTTCGAACAATCGGGCGATGGTCGCGATATCGCTCGATGCCGGCCCCAATGTGGCGATGATCTTGGCGCTTCGTTCTCGACGCATGGCATGACCCTAGCCCGCCCGGAACCCCCGAGCCAGCGCCCGGATATAGCCCCATTTGGTTACGAAGCGGTGTCGGCGCCGAGCGGTTGGCCCACCAATATCACGCGTAAGTCGTTGACATTGGTGCGGGTGGGGCCTGTCACGACCAGATCGTCCAAGGCCTCGAAGAAGTCATGGCTGTTATTGGCGGCGAGGTACGCGGCGGCATCAAGGCCCAGGGCGCGTGCGCGTAGGAGAGTATCCGGCGCGATGACGGCGCCTGCATTGTCCTCACTGCCGTCGATGCCGTCGGTGTCGCACGCCAGAGCGTCGATCCCGGGGTGACCGTCGAGCCCCAGCGCCAGCGCCAAAAGATATTCGGTGTTCGGCCCGCCCTTGCCTTCGCCCGCGACGGTTACGGTCAGTTCGCCCCCCGACAATATCGCCCGCGCGCCGCCGCGTGCCGCTTCCTGGCGCGCGAGCTCGGCGTGCGCGCGCCCGACCTCGCGCGCCTCGCCCTCGATGCGATCACCGAGAATGGTTGTTGCATAGCCGAAGGCGCGGGCCGTTTCGCCGGCCGCTTCGAGCGAGCGGCGCGGCGTGGCGATGATTTCGACCGAGGCACGCGCCAGACGCCGGTCGCCGGGCTTGGGCGTTTCGTCCTCGCACGAATCCAGGCGCGCGCGCACCGCTTCGGAAATGGCGATGCCATGGCGTTCGAGCAACGCGAGGGCGTCTTGATGCGTCGAGGGATCGGCCACCGTGGGGCCGGAGGCGATGATCGCCGGATCGTCGCCCGGCACATCGGATATGAGCAGTGCCACGACACGCGCGGGGTAGGCGGCGGCGGCGAGCCTGCCGCCTTTGATTGCCGAAAGATGCTTGCGCACCGTGTTGAAAACGCCGATGGGCGCGCCCGAGCGCAGCAGCGCGCGATTGATCGCCTGTTTTTCAGCCAGCGCGATGCCGGGCGCCGGCAGGGTGAGCAGCGCCGAACCGCCGCCCGATACAAGACACAGCGCTAGATCGTCCGGCCCCAGTCCCCGCACGGCGGCAAGGATGCGCCCGGCCGCCTCGCGGCCGCGCGCGTCTGGCACGGGGTGTGACGCCTCGACGACCTCGATGCGGCGGCACGGCACGGCGTGACCGTCGCGCGTCACGACCAAGCCGCTCAACGGCCCCGGCCAATGCGCCTCGACCGCCGCGGCCATGGCGGCGGCCGCCTTGCCCCCGCCGACAACAACGGTGCGGCCCTTGGGCGGGGCGGGCAGATGGGGCGGCAGGCAATGCGCGGCGTCCGCCGCGCGCACGGCGGCCTCGAAGATATCGAGCAACTCTCGAACCCGATTCACGATGGCAGGAGCGTTTGCGCGGTCATCCCCTGCGCCCCTTGGCGCCGCGCCCGGCGGGCCGGGCGGCTCTCTTCACGCGTGGCCCGGCCTTCTTGCGGGCGGGCGAATCCAAAACGCGGTCGAGCACGTAATTGGCGATCTGGTAAACCGCGCGTTCGCGCCACGAAAACCGGCCCGGAACATGGCCGATGGAATGCGCGCCGCTTTGCTGGGCTTGCGAGATCAAATTGTCCTCGGGAATACCGACCTGCCAGCGCTTGTAGTAGGGCTTGGCCTTGTCCTCGAAATCGGGCATTGCGGCGCTTGCCCGCGGAAAGCAGAAGCCGATATTGACGCGCGTTGATTCGGGTCCGGTGGGGGTGAAGCGCAGCCACCACATGGAATCGACCGCGCAGGCGAATTGCGTGCACGGATAGACCGCGGTGAAATAGGTGCCCATCGCGGCGCGGCCCGAAATGCCCGCGATGCGCGGGAAGGGGGGATGTTCGCCGGGCAGGACCGAGACGCTTTTTTCGCCCGGCAGGAAAATCGCGTGCCAATCGCCCTTCGTGTCGACGTCTTCGGCGCGTTGGGGGCCAAGCGTGGTGCGGTGGACGAAATCGGTGTGGTACGATTCGAGTGCGTTCTCGAAGATGTACTTCCAATTGCAGCCGACGTCGAAATCGATCTGTTTGGTGCACACCATGTCGGTGAGGTTGTAGGGCGCGAGCTGTTCGGGCAAATCGCCCAATTGCTCGGCAAGGCTTGGGCCGGAATCGGCGAAACGCACGAACAGATTCCCCGCCCATTGGTCGAGCGCGAGCTTCCTCAGCGCGATCTTCGATTTGTCGAAATCGAGCGCGCGCTCCATGTCGGGCGCGCCCGCGAGCCGGCCGTCGAGGCCGTAGGTCCAACCGTGATAGGGGCAAACCAGGGCGTTGCGGCAATTGCCCTTGCCTTCCGCGACCTTGGCGCCGCGGTGGCGGCAGGCATTGGCGAACGCACGGATCGTTCCATCGCGCCCGTGCACCAGGACGATGGGGCCGCCCGGCAGGTCGTCCACCGCCTTGAAATCGCCGGGGTTTGGAATCTCGTCGAGGCGACCGACGAACGACCACAGCTTGAGAAAGATGGAATCAATTTCGCGCGCGTGCCATTCCGGCGCGGCGTAGCACCAGCGCGGCAGGGTCTCGGCCGCCGCCAACGGGCGCCGGACATTGCGGTAATGCTTGGGATCGAAAAGACTGGCCGGAATGCCCTCGGTGCGTAGGAACATCGCTTTTTCCAACTCGTGCTCTGCCGTTTGCGGTAGTTTTGCCAATGTCCCCGGGCGCCGCAAGGCTCAAGCGCGGCCCGTCATCCAGCGGCGAATCCAGCCCAACCCCTCGACCGTGCCCGCGCGCGGCCGGTACTCGCACCCCACCCAGCCGCGATAGCCGAGCGCATCCATCCGCTCCAGCACGAAGGGGTAGTTGATCTCGCCGGTGCCCGGCTCGTTGCGCCCCGGCGTGTCGGCGATCTGAACGTGGCCGATATGGGGCAGCAGGCGCTCGAAGCGCGATGCCAGATCGCCTTCCATGATTTGCACATGATAGAAGTCGAATTGCAGGCGCACATTGGGGAGGCCGACGCGCTCCAAGAGCGCGATCGCGTGGTCGGTACGGCTAAGGAAATAACCCGGCACGTCGCGCGTGTTGATAGGCTCGAGATTGATCTCGATGCCCGCGCGCGCCGCCTGTTCGCCCGCGTATCGAATATTCTCGACATAGACATCGTCGAGGCGCGCGCGGGCCTCGCCCGCCGGCGCCAGGCCTGCCATGCAGTGGACGCGCGCGGCACTCAGCGCGGTTGCGTAGTCGAGGGCCAATGCGACCGAATCCCGGAACTCCTGGCGCTTGTCGGGCAGGCAGGCGAGACCGCGTTCGCCCTTCTCCCAATCGCCTGCCGGCATATTGTGCAGCGCGCAGGCAAGACCGCCATCCTTCAAGCGGCGCGCGATTTCGGCCTTGGGATGGGCGTAGGGCAGTTGGATTTCAATGGCCTCGAATCCCGCCTTCGCTGCTTCCTCGAAGCGCTCCATGAACGGGTATTCGCCGAACAACCAGGAGATATTCGCATCGAATCTGGGCATGACTATGCGCGCCTTTCAGGTTCGGGAACCACGCGGACCCCGCAATAGGTCTCGCGCACGAACATTGCGGCGATGAGAGCGAGGGCAAGCGCGCCGTAGAGCGAGAGAAAAGCGGACTGGAAGGCTTCGGGCGAATACAGCCGCGCGCCGTCCGACATCGTGCCGTCCCAGGCCCGGTCGAGCAGAGCGCCGATCACGGGCTGGATGGCCGCGCCGGCGCCCATGACGCCGGTATTGACGATGCCGGACGCGGCGCCGGTTGCAAGGGCGTTATTGGATTCGCGGGCGGTCGCAAAGCCGATGATGATGCCGCAAGCGAAGAAGCCAATGAGGAAGAATGGCACCACCACAAGACCGGGCGGCAATCCCGGGACATAGAATGCCAGGGTGATGCCCACGGCCTGGCCGGCCAGGGCCAGGAACATCATCGGCTTGCGCCGGCCTATCCAATCGGAAAGCCAGCCGAGGACGGGGCCGCCCAACGCCATGCCCGCGATCATCGCGGTCGCCGTCGCCGCGGCGTGTGCGCGGTCTAGGGCGTGGACCTGCATGAGATAGGGCACCGACCACAGCGAAGCGAGGCCGAGGAAGGGCGAGATCTGTGCGCCGGTGAACGCTGCAATGATCCAAGTTTGCCGATTCCGCGCGGCGAGACCCAGGCTGTGCAGGAATGTCCGCGGCTCGGTGGCGCCTTCTGCGGCCGCATCGCCCTGGTCGGGCGCATGATCGCGTATCACAAGCCAGCAGATGAGCGCGAGCGCCGCGCCGAAAGCGCCCGTCGCTAGCATGGGCGCACGCCAGCCATAGGCCTCGACCGCAGCGGCCAGGGGCGCTTGACCGCCGGCCGCGCCGATCATGCCGACCATGGTCGTAAGCCCGGCGATAAGCGCAAAACGGCGCGGCGGGAACCAGCGCGCGATGAGCGCCACCGAGCACACCCAACTGAAAGCCGCGCCCGCGCCGACCAAAAGCCTGCCGGCATAGGCCATGTGCAGCGTGTCGGCGGCGGCGAACAATAAGACCCCCGCGCCGGTCGCCAGCGCGGCGAAGGTGAAGATGCGGCGCGGCCCGAAATTGTCCACAAAAATGCCGACCGCGATCTGCAGCGCCGCGTACGAGTAGAAATAAAATGCCGAGAGATTGCCGAGCAGCGTGCCGCCAACCGCGAATTCACGCATCAGATCGCCCGCCATGACCGAGGGCGCGGTCCGATTGAAAAAGGCATAGAGATAAAATAGCGCTGCCGGCGCCAGAACAATCCAGGCGCGCCTCACCGTCCGCCTCCGCGCCGGGCGAGGAAGATGCCGGCGATCAACACGGCACCGCCCACGGCCTTCGGCGCCGACAGCGCCTCGCCGAGGATGAGCCACGCCATGACGCCTGCGGTGAGGGGCTGAATCATCAAGGTTACGGCCGACAACGGAGCGGGAAGGTGGGCGAGCGCATAGGCGATCGCGCTGTGGGCGCCAGCTTGGCAGACCAGGCCGAGACCCAGCAAGGCGAGCCACGCGCCGGCCGTGGGCGCGATCAGATCGTGACCGGCGGCGAGCGCAATGGGCGCGAGCACGACCGAGGCCGCGCCCGAGGACCATGCGACGATGGTCGCGGTTGAGAACCGCGCGCGCAGTCGGGCGACCAGCACGAGATAGCCCGCGTAGAACACCGAGGTTACGATCGAGAGGACATCGCCCAACCAACCATCGCCGCCCATCTCGAGATTCTCGCCCGCGAGTATCGCCATGCCGGCGACGGCGGTGGCCAAGCCCACCAGAAAGCCCCGCGACACGCGCTCGCCGAACAGCAGCCAGACGTAGAACGTGACGAAAACGGGATAGAAATTCGCGATCACGGTTGCGTTGGCGACGCTGGTCCATTGCAGCGACCAATGCCAAATCGCGAGTTCGGATGCATAGAGCACGCCCGCAAGCGCCAATAGTCCGCGGTCACGCAGGGTGGGCGGGGGCGTGGGAGCGCTTTGCGGCGCCGCGCGCATAGCCCAGAGCAATAGCAGCGGAAACGAGAACGCCATGCGCCAGAAGGCCGAGGCCATGGGCGCCATGTCCGACAGGCGCACGAGGATTCCGGAAAACCCGATGGCGATGCCCGCTGCGACCAGAAGGGCCAGGGCAAGCCGTGCCTGGGCGCGTGTCGTCGGCACGCTCAACGGCTGCCCCGGCGGGCAAGGTACACACCGGCAAAGACGATCACCGCGCCCACGGCCTGAAGCGGGCGCACGGGCTCGCCCAGGACCGCCCACGCGAACCAGGCGGCATTGATTGGCACCAAGAGAAAGGCAATCGAGGAAAACGAGGCCGGCAAGTGGGCGAGCGCCGAGGTCAAGAGGCTTTGTCCCGCCGCTTGGCAGACCAAGGCGATGGTGGCGACGATGGCCCAGCCCGCGAGCGTCGCCGGCCAGAAAACCTCGCCCATGATGAAGGGGCCCGGCAAAAGCCCCAGCGCCCCGAAGGCGCAGGTCCACGTCATGATGAGCGAGGTCGACAAACGCCGGCGCAGCCGCGAGATGCACAAGATGTAAAGGCCGAACAGTACGGCCGCGAAGGCGGCGAGGCCGTCGCCACGGACATGTCCAAACGACAGCGTGAAGCTTTGCCCGACCAGTACCGCGCATCCCGCCAGCGCCACGAACATGCCGATCAGGAATGTCGAGGTCAGCCGCTCGCCGAGCAACAGCCAGCCGCCGAACGCGACCACAAGGGGCGAAGCGTTCGACAGCAAAGTCGCGTTGGTAACCGTCGTCATCAGCAGAGACACGTGCCAAATGCCGATTTCGGCGCCGAACAACAATCCACTGGTGATCAGCAGCGCGTAATCCTCGCGCGTGGAAGGAAGCGCCAGGCCGACGCCCCGCCGGCGCTCCAGGCGCCACATCAGCCACATCACTGCCGTTGCCAGGGCCATGCGCCAGAACGCGGTTGCGGTGGGTCCGGTCTCCGAAAGCCGGACGAAAGTGCCGGAAATGCCGACCGACAACGTGCTCAGAATCAGGAGGACGAGCGCCAGGCGGATTTCGCGTGGGTTCGCGCCTGCGCGGGAAGGGGATTTCATGGCGCTTTATAGCGAGATCACGCGCCCGATAGCGAATCGGTCCCGGGTGGGGGCAAGCAGGAGCGGGCGCGGTTTAGGGGACGCCCAAATCCTCGGCCATGCGCATCAAGCCCTGGCCGCCCTCGTCGCGCGTCAGGCGCGGCAATTCACCGGGGCCAAATTCACCCTTGTCGAACAAGGAGTAGGTCTCGAGCGCGGCGGTGCCCTTGCCCAATACTTCGCCAGTGGCGGCGTAATGCTCCAGCACCGGTTTCAAGCCGAAGTGCTGCACGGGGCAAACCTTGGTGCAGATATTGCACTCGGCGTAGCGCAGGAGTGGCAAACAGCGGTCGGCGACGATCTTGT
>JBJXGH010000016.1:0-86155 GCA_046153685.1 Alphaproteobacteria bacterium | reverse complement strand
AGGCCTGCTATTACCAGGCGATCGAATTCGCCATCCGCCACGGCTTGAAGCGCGTCGAGGCGGGCGCGCAAGGCCCGCACAAAATCCAACGCGGCTATCTGCCGGTTCCCACCTATAGCGCGCATTGGATCGCCGATCCGGGATTCCGCCGCGCGGTCGCGGATTATCTCGCGCGCGAGACCCGGCACGTCGAACACGAAATCGAGGAGATGAACGAATACAGCCCGTTCAAGCGGGGCGGCACGAAGACGCCGGAATGAAGCGTCCTAGGTCGCCAATACGGGGATCTTGTCCTCGGAATCGGTCTCATCCTCGTCGGGCTTATCCGAGGATTTTACCGGCTTGTCCGACGGTTTGTAATCGAAGACCAGCGCATCGCCCTCAAGGCGCACCTCGACCAGACCGCCGCGCGAGAGCTTGCCGAAGATCAACTCATCGGCCATCGGCTTCTTGATGTGCTCCTGGATGACCCGGCTAAGCGGGCGGGCGCCGAAGGACGGATCGTAGCCCTTCCGCGCCAGCCAATCGCGCGCGCCGTCGGTCAGACGAATCTGGACCTGCCGGTCGGCCAGTTGCTCCTCGAGTTGGATGACAAATTTATCAACCACCATGCGCACGATGTCCGGCGCCAAATGGCCAAAGCCGATGACGGCGTCGAGACGGTTGCGAAACTCGGGCGTGAAGACGCGCTTGATCGCCTCCTCGTCCTCGCCGACGCGGCTTTCCCGGCCGAAGCCGAGCGCGGCCTTGGCGAGATCCGCCGCACCCGCATTCGTCGTCATGATCAGAATGATATTGCGGAAATCGACCGATTTGCCGTTGTGGTCGGTCAGTTTGCCGTGATCCATCACCTGCAAAAGGATATTGAAGACGTCCGGATGCGCCTTCTCGATTTCATCGAGGAGGAGCACCGCATAGGGATGCTGGTCGATGGCATCGGTCAACAATCCGCCCTGATCGAAACCCACATAGCCCGGCGGCGCGCCGATCAGGCGCGAAACGGAATGGCGCTCCATGTACTCCGACATGTCGAAGCGGTGTATCTCGACGCCCAGAATGCGCGCGAGCTGGCGCGCGACCTCGGTCTTGCCGACCCCTGTCGGGCCTGAAAACAGATAGCTGCCAATGGGCTTTTCGGGTTCGCGCAGGCCCGCGCGCGCGAGCTTGATCGCCGAGGCCAGTGCCTCGATAGCCTTGTCCTGACCGAATACGACGGTTTTCAAGTCGCGTTCGAGATTGCGCAGATTCTCCTTGTCGTCGCGGCTGACGGTCTTAGGCGGGATGCGTGCGATCTTGGCGACCACCGCTTCGACATCCTTGACCGTGATGGTCTTCTTGCGCTTGCCCGGCGGCAGCAACATCTGCGAGGCGCCCACCTCGTCAATCACGTCGATGGCCTTGTCGGGCAGTTTGCGGTCGGCGATGTAGCGGGCAGCGAGCTCGACCGCCGTGCGAATGGCGTCGGCGGTGTAGCGCACCTTGTGGTGTTCCTCGTAATAGGGCTTGAGGCCCTGAAGTATCTTGATCGCATCCTCGACCGAAGGCTCGTTCACGTCGATCTTCTGGAAGCGGCGAACGAGCGCGCGGTCCTTCTCGAAATAGCTGCGGTATTCCTTGTAGGTCGTCGAGCCGATGCAGCGCAGCGCGCCCGATTGCAGTTGCGGCTTGAGAATGTTCGACGCGTCCATCGCCCCGCCCGAGGTCGCCCCGGCGCCGATCACGGTGTGGATTTCGTCGATGAACAAGATTCCGTTGGGATGCGCCTCGAGTTCGGTCATCACGCCCTTTAGCCGCTCTTCGAAATCGCCCCGATAGCGCGTGCCGGCGAGCAGCGCGCCCATATCGAGGGCGAAGATCGTGGCGCCCTTCAGCACTTCGGGCACTTCGCCGTGAACGATACGGCGCGCGAGGCCCTCCGCAATCGCGGTTTTTCCCACGCCCGGCTCACCGACATAGAGCGGGTTGTTCTTGGTGCGCCGGCACAGCACCTGGATGGTGCGCTCGACCTCCGCTTCGCGGCCGATCAGCGGATCGATCTTGCCCTGCTTTGCCTTTTTGTTGAGATCGACGCAATAAGCCGTAAGCGCATCCTGTCCCTTGCGCACGGTTTTCTCCGGATGGGCGTCCTCGTCGGCGCCCTCGACGGTGCGCCGCTCGGAGCGGCTCGCCGCCTTGGCGATGCCGTGGCTGATATAGTTGACGGCATCGAGCCGAGTCATGTCCTGAAGCTGGAGAAAATAGACCGCATGCGATTCGCGCTCGGCAAACATTGCCACCAGCACGTTCGCCCCCGTCACCCGCTCTCGGCCTGCGGACTGGACGTGGATGACGGCGCGCTGCAGCACGCGGTGGAACGAAGCCGTGGGTTTTGCATCCTCAAGTCGGTTGGTGGTAAGCGCCTTGAGTTCGCCGTCCACGTATCCGAGCAATTCGCCCTTCAGCCGCTCCACGTCCACACCGCAGGCACGCAGCACCGCCACCGCATCCTGATCGTCGGTCAGGGCCAATAGCAGATGTTCGAGCGTCGCGTATTCGTGGCGTCGTTCGTTCGCCAATTCGATCGCACGCCGCAAGGCCTGTTCGAGGCCGGGGGTGAGGATACCGCTCATTCCTTCTCCAGCGTGCATTGCAGGGGATGCTGGTGCTGGCGGGCACAGTCCATCACCTGGTTCACCTTGGTTTCCGCGACTTCGTAGGTATAGACCCCGCATACGCCCACGCCCTTGCGGTGAACCTGCAGCATGGTCTGGGTGGCGCGCTCGCGATTCATGTTGAAGAACCGCTCGAGGACGTAAACGACGAATTCCATCGGCGTGTAGTCATCGTTCAGCAGGATGACCTTGAACATGTCCGGCTTTTTGGTCTTGGACTTAGGCTTCATGACCACGCCCGTGCCAACGCCGCCGCGCCGGTTGCGGTCGTCGTCGCCGTCCCTATCGCCCGCGCTGCCGCGTAGTGGGGCCATTCGCCGGTCTCGCCCGCCTGGGGGCGCCCTTTTCAAGTTGCACCCCATCATATGGGATTCGCGCGCGGCCTTCCAAGGCGCGCGCCGGACGATCCGGATTTTACGCGCGGCCTGCCATGGCCGGCGGCCGGAAATATCCGAACCGAAAAAGAGAAAAGCCCGGCGGAAGGTCCGCCGGGCTTGGCCGCGGGACGATCCGGCGACAAATCGCCGGACCAAGCCATACGGGCAGATCTACGCGGCCTTGGCGGCCGTATTCATGGCTTCGGACACGCGCGCCGACAAGGGCTCGATGGCCTCGTTGGCGACCTTCAAGGTGAGCTCGGACAGCTTGGAGCTTTCGACCACCGCCGCTGCCAACTGCCTCTTGGCAAAATCGGCCTGGAGTTCGACAACATCTTTGAGGTTCTTGCAGCCAATCAGCGCCTGCACAGAATTCATGTGTGCCTCGACGAGACGCATGGTGAATTCCGACCATGCGCGATTCATCTGCTCGATGCCTTTCACCAGAGTCTGGCTCGCGGCCAAGGCGGCCTCGACATTGGCCTTGCCAAAAACCCTCATGTCATCAAGGCCATCCATGGCGCCCTGGGTGGCGGTCTCGAAATGCTCTTTGTTCACGTTCGGTTGCTCCTTGTTCGCGGGAGGTGGCGTGGCACGGGACGGCGATTGGTTGGCCGCCGAGTGGTCGCGCACGATTCCGGGACGGGTGGTATTTGGCCGGACATTGACGCGCTGACCTTCCATGCCCGCCTTGAGAGGCGCGGCAGAGATCGTCTTGCTAGGCGGCTTGAGTTTTTTGCCCTTCAACGGCCGCACTCCTTGGAAAACCCATCGCTCGGCGATACAGTTTATTGTGCACTGCAATATCAAAAATGTATTATCATGATAACCCGTTGTCAATTATAGGATTGATAAAGTAAAAATAATGTTGCGTTGCACTTTACAGAACGATCCATGACGATTTTATGGGCCTATCCACCGATCGCGGCAAATACACAATCGTAAGCTGCCCTCGACGGTTGAAAGAAAAAATTGGACAGAGAGTCGCCATTTATCTAGAATCTCTCTGATTCCAATGGGTTTTTTGGCGCGCGGCCAGTCGGGGCGCGGTAAATATCCGGAAATTCGTTGAAAACCTTTATTTTTCAACAAACTACCGAGAGTGATCGCGACATGACCCTGCGCCTTGGATCAAATAACGCCCTCGTAGCCATGTTCCTTGTCGCGCTGACAGCCGGAATCGGCGCGCGGGCAGCCGAGGCCGCCCCCCGCCCTGCCAAGCATCAAGCCGCCGCGTTCGCCCCCAAGCAGTCGTCCATCGTACTCGACGCCACGCGCGGCGAGATCATTCATGCGGTGAATCCGGATGTCCGGACCTATCCCGCCTCGCTCACCAAGATGATGACGCTGTACCTAACTTTCGATGCGCTCAAGGCACGCAAGCTCACGCTCGGCTCGCGCATTTCGGTTTCCGCCCATGCGGCGGCCCAGAATCCCTCCAAGCTCTATCTCGAACCGGGCGATTCCCTCCTGGTCGAAGAGGCGATTCTCGCGCTGGCGATCAAATCGGCGAACGACGTCTCGGTCGTTCTCGCCGAGGCGATTGGTGGCACGGAGGCCAATTTCGCCCGCATGATGACGCGCAAGGCGCGCGAGCTGGGCATGGAAAACACGGTATTCCAGAACGCCTCGGGCCTACCCAATCGCGAGCAATACACGACCGCCCGCGATTTACTCGCGCTGTCAGTGGCGCTCTACACCGATCACCCCGACCGCTATGCCTATTTCTCGCGCCAGTCCTTCGAGTTTCGCGGCGCCGTCCACGGCAACCACAACAAGCTTCTGGGCCGGTACGACGGCGTGGACGGCATCAAGACCGGCTTCATCCGCGATTCGGGCTTCAATTTGGCCGCGTCCGCCGAGCGCGGTGGCCGGCGACTGTTCGCCATCGTGCTTGGCGGCGAATCGGGCCATGCGCGCGATTCCTATATGGCATCCCTGCTCGACCGCAGTTTCGACGGTACGATGTTTGCGGTCGCGCAAGCGCCCAAGACGCGACAAGCGCGCGCCACACTCGCGCAGGCGCGCATGGCCTATGCGAGCGGCAAGTCGGGGAAATCCTCGCGCGTCAAATTGGCCGAGGCCGCAGGACTCAACGCCGAAGGCCAAGGCGATGTCGGCAACAAGCGTCCGCCTGGCGGCTCGCTGATTCTCTCGGGCGTGGGCGGCTGGGGTATTCAGGTCGGCGCGTTCCAGCGCTTCGTTCAGGCCCAACTCGCGGCCGCGCGCGCCGCGCGCGCGACGCCCGAACATCTCATGGAAGCATCCGTCGTCGTTCAACCGGTCGAAGTAAACAAAGGCATGCTCTACCGCGCGCGCCTCGTGGGCCTCGGCAAGGAAGAAGCCGAGGAAGCCTGCCGCGTTCTGATCGAAAAGCATCAATTCGAGTGCACGGTGATGGCCATGCCGCCGCAGGAACTAGCCACCATCAGCCAGTAACCGTATCGGCGCGCTAAACCGGACCGCGGCTCAGGATCCCGGCCGGCGCCGGTTGCGCCAAGCGTGGAATCTCGGCTCGCTGGCAGGCCCCGCGTATTCCGCCATCCATTCGACGATCCCAGGCAGCACGCGCGCCTTGTGCTGCGCCTGCCATTCGGCGAACGACCAATCATCCGCCATTGCGGCCAAGCTCCGCCCGGGCATGAACACCCAAGCCATGCGGGTACGCCCGCGGCCATCGACCACCGAAACCTCGACTGCGTCGTAACCGCTGTCTTCGTAATGGAAGAGCCGCGCCGCCTCGCCTTCCCGGACGGCGCGGACCATCACGCCCGCCGCGACCGCCCCCACCTCTGGCGCAAGCACGGGATAGGCCCGCCCCGCAGCGCGCGCGACGCGGTAGCCCGGCAGGCGCGCCGTCACGGTATCGGTCGGGTCCGGCTCGCGGCCGAGAGTGGCGCGGCGCACGTCCTCATCGAGCAGCGTGCCGTAAAAGAAAAACCGTGCCATCGACTAGGACCGCTCTCTGCGCGATGCGCGTCAGATTGCAGGCGGCTCGAGGCCGCTTGCACGCACAGCAGCGGAGAGCGCCGACTTCAGTCGCGCCAATCCCGCTTCGTCCCGCGCCTCGCAACGCGCGACCAGGACGGCCTGGGTATTGGACGCGCGCAGCAGCCACCAGCCGTCCGAGGTGTTGACGCGCACGCCATCGACCGCAATCACCCGGGCCCCCTCAGCCGCAAGGCGCGCGCGCACCTCCTCGATGACCGCGAATTTTCGCTCCTCCGCGCACGGGAAGCGGAGTTCCGGGGTATTCAGCACCTGGGGCAAGGACTCGCGCAACTCGGCAAGGCTTTGCCCCGAATTGGCGACCGCCGCCAATAGGCGAACGGCGGCATAAAGCGCGTCGTCGAAGCCGAAATAGCGGTCGGCGAAAAACAGATGGCCGCTCATTTCGCCCGCAAGCGGCGCGCCAGTCTCGGCCATCTTGGCCTTGATGAGCGAGTGGCCGGTTTTCCACATGAGCGGCACACCGCCCAGGCGCGCGATCTCGTCGAACAGAGCTTGGCTCGCCTTCACGTCGGCAATGATCGTCGAACCCGGCCGCGCCGCCAGCACCTCGCGCGCAAGCAGCATCATGATCTGATCGCCCCACAGGATGCGGCCCCGGCCATCGACCACGCCGATGCGATCACCGTCGCCGTCGAACGCGATGCCGATATCCGCCCCCTCGCTCGCCACCGCCGCCCGCAAATCGACTAGGTTCTTCGGCTCCGTGGGATCGGGATGGTGATGGGGAAAGCGCGAATCGATGTCGGCGAAAAGCAGCGTATGGCGGCCAGGCAAACGCTTGGCGAGCGCCGCCATGGCGGGGCCCGCCGAACCATTGCCCGCGTCCCACACGACATAGAGGCCCCGCGCATCACCGTAATCGCGCGCTATCCGCTCGATATAGCTGTCAAACAGCGCGACCTCGCGCACCTGACCCTGACCCGAGGCGAAATCGCCCGCCTCCGCCATGGCGCCAAGCGCCTTGATGTCCGCCCCGTAAAACCCCGCGGCCCGGCGCATCATCTTGAAGCCGTTGTATTCGGGCGGATTGTGCGAACCCGTTACCATCACCCCGCCATCGAGCTTGCGATGCGCGACCGCGAAATACAGCAACGGCGTTGGTCCAAGACCGACGCGCTCGACATCGATGCCCGAGGCGCGCAAGCCCTCGACCACTTCCGCCTCGAAAGCGGGCGAGCTCTCGCGGCCGTCATATCCGACCGCCGCCACTCGGCCGCCGCCGCGCGCGAGCACGGTGCCGAAGGCCCTGCCCAGGGCGCGCGCGTCCGCCGGCGAAAGCGTTTCGCCGACGATGCCCCGCACGTCGTACTCGCGCAGCACGCTTGGATGGAAACGATGACCCATGTCCCAAGACCTCGGCGCGTTCTCAACCGGGATTGGGCCGGCCGACCGACCGGTAGGTGAAACCTGCCTCGGCGACCTCGACCGGGCTGTAGACATTGCGCAGATCAATGAAGATCGGCCGACGCATGAGCGATTTCGCGCGCACCAAATCTAGGGCGCGAAACTCGTTCCATTCGGTGACAATGACCAAGGCATCGGCACCGCTCAATGCGTCGTAAGCGTCCGAGCACCAGGCAACGTCCTTGAGCAGAACCTTCGCCTCGCCCATGCCCGCCGGATCGAAGGCGCGGATCGCGGCACCCGCGCCCTGCAGAGCGGGAATGATGGTAAGGGCCGGCGCCTCGCGCATGTCGTCGGTATTGGGCTTGAAGGTCAGGCCCAGGACCGCGACGGTCGCGCCCGCGACCGAGCCGCCGCAAGCCTCGATCACCTTTTCGGCCATGCGCCGCTTGCGCGCGTCATTGACCGCCACCACGGCTTCGACGATGCGCAGCGGCGCGCCCGCCTCGGCCGCCGTTCGCGCGAGCGCAAGCGTGTCCTTGGGAAAACACGAGCCGCCATAGCCTGGGCCCGCGTGCAGAAATTTGGAACCGATGCGGCCGTCGAGCCCCATGCCGCGCGCGACATCGTGCACGTCGGCGCCGACTTTTTCGCACAGATCGGCGACTTCGTTGATGAAGGTGATCTTGGTCGCGAGGAAGGCATTCGCGGCGTATTTGATGAGTTCGGCCGTCTCGAATGAGGTGAACAGGATCGGCCGCTCAATGAGATAGAGTGGCCGGTATACCCGGCGCATGACTTCGCGCGCGCGCTCGGATTCAACGCCGATGACGACACGGTCCGGACGCATAAAATCGCCGATGGCCGAGCCCTCGCGCAGAAATTCGGGATTCGACGCGACGTCGAACTCAAGGTCCGGGCGCGCCGCGCGCACGATGCGGCCGATCTCGCGCCCCGTGCCGACGGGGACCGTCGATTTGGTGACGATGACCGCGTGGCCGGACAAAGCCGCAGCGATCTCGCGCGCGGCGGCGAAGACATAGGTCATGTCGGCATGGCCATCGCCGCGCCGACTCGGCGTGCCGACGGCGATGAAGATCGCCTCGGCCCCCGCAACGGCCGCTTTCAGATCATCGGTGAAGGTCAGGCGGCCTGCCTTCATATTGCCGGCGATCAAGGTGTCGAGGCCCGGCTCGTAAATCGGCGATTCGCCCTTCTTCAGCCGAGCAAGACGAGCCCTATCCTTTTCGACGCACACCACGTCATGGCCGAATTCGGAAAAACAGGTGCCGGAAACCAGGCCGACATAACCGGCCCCGATCATCACGATTCGCATGGCAAGTCAGCCCTTCGAGCGAGATGCGCCGGCTTCGGAATAGCGGCCCAGCACGGCGCGGCAAGCAGCACCCAAGTCCTCGCGTTCGAGGGCGAAGGCGAGATTGGCCTCGAAGAAGCCCACCTTGTCACCGCAATCGAAGCGCCGGCCCTCGAAGCGGTGGGCATGGAACGGCACCCGGCCGATCATGCGCGCGAGCGCATCGGTCAGCTGCACTTCGCCGCCTGCGCCCCGGTCCAGCCGGCCAAGCTCGTCGAAAATGCCGGGGTCGAGCACGTATCGGCCGATGACGCAAAGATTGGACGGCGCCGCTTCAGGCTTGGGCTTCTCGACGATGCCCTTGATCTCGACGTGCCGACCGCTTTCGCCAGCGATGTCGAGCACGCCGTAGCGCGAAACTTGCTCGCGCGGAACGTCCATGGCCGCCACCAGATTGCCGCCCGTATAGGCGTCGAGCATCTGCTTCAGGCACGGCGTCTGGGCGAGGATCAGATCGTCGGCCAGAAGCACCGCGATAGGTTCGTCGTCCACCAGATTGCGCGCGCACCATACGGCATGGCCAAGGCCGAGCGGCTCCTGCTGGCGGATATAGGCCACCTGTCCGGGGCGTAACAGCATGGCCTTGATCGCGGCGAGATCATCCGTTCGCCCGCGCTCGGACAGCACGCGGTCGAGTTCGTAGCTGAAATCGAAATGATCCTCGATCGCCGATTTGCCCCGGCCGGTGACGAAGATGAATTCCTCGATGCCCGCCGCGCGCGCCTCCTCGACCGCATATTGGATGAGCGGCTTGTCCACGACCGGCAGCATTTCCTTGGGCATGGCCTTGGTGGCCGGAAGGAAGCGCGTGCCCAAACCGCCGACCGGGAAAATCGCCTTGCGAACGCGTCGAGTCATCGGAGATCCGTCCTGGGATGGGGCCTTCTTCTGCCACGGCGCAGGCAGGCCGCGCAATCGGAGCCGCAGGGCAAGTTCTAGCCGCCCAGCAGGACGTCCTTGGCCCGGTTGATCTTGGCCGCGAGATAGTCCGAGCCGCCGCGATCGGGATGCATGCGGGTCATGAGCTTACGGTGCGCCTCCCGAATCTCGGCCTCGGAGGCTCCCGGCGCCAAGCCGAGCACGCGGTACGCCTCCTTGCGCCCCATATCGCCGTCCAAATTCGCGGGCGCGCCCTCGCGCCAACCGACATGTTCTCGGTCGAGATAGGCCTCGATCAGGCGCACCGATTCGTCATCACCCGCCACCTCGACCAGCAAGGCATGCAGCTCATCGAGAGCAAGGTCAGCAAGAGGGCGTCCGGCGAAACTGCCCGCACGCACCTCGCCGTCAAGCGCACCCGTATCGTGGTCGAGGGTAAGCCGCAGGAACCGTGTTTCGACCTCGGATGTTTTGCCTTGAGTGGGCCCCTGGCGCGTCCGCGCGGCGCGCTTGATGGCGCGCAGGCGATTGAGCCAAGGCAAGCCGATGAACAAAAAAAGCGGAATTAGGCCCCAACGACCGCTCAGCACCACGAAGGCGAGCAGCAAGACCGCCGCGGCGACGGCGAAAACGCGAAGCGCCCGGGCGACGCTCGCCGGTTCGGCGCCAGCGAGCCACCGCACCGCGAGCACCAAGCCAAGCGCCGAGACCAAGCCCAGCAGGAGGATTTGCATGACCCGATCAGGATCTCAGATGGCTCAGACGGCGCGCAAGCCCGCCGGTCTTGCGTCCGTATTCCTCGAGCGCGGCACGCCCCCCCGTCGCATAGACCGCGACCGCCGACAGCAATTCCCGCAATTGCCCGGCGCTTGCCGCGTCGAACGCGCAATAAGCTCCGCCCGAAAGCCGCGCGATCTCGCGAAATGCGCGTTCGGCCGCCTGATCCGAGCCCTCGTGGAACATAAATGCCGGAAGGCCGCGCAATCCCAATTCACCCGCGATTCGGCAGCCCGCGTCGAGTTCCTCCTCGAAACTATCGCCGACGAAGACGAAGGCATCGACCCGCCCCGCCTTGCTCTCGTCCGCCGCGTGGCGCAGCGCGCGGCCGATCTGAGTCTGGCCGCCTCGGCAATCGACCTTCACCATGCGGCGCACCAGCTCCGTCGAGCTCGCCAGCCACGGCGTCACCTCGAATTCGAAAAACCCACCGTAATGGCAAAGCTGAACCTCGAGCCCGCCCAGATCCTGGGTGACCAGAAACATCTCGCCCTGAATTTGACAGGCCTGATCCCAGCTCGGCTTGCGGCTCGCCGTCGCATCCATGGCGAAAAGCAGCCGACCAGGCCTTCCCGGAGACGCGCCACGCGCGGGCGTGGCTTTGAGCTTTTCGAGAAAACGCTCGACCGCCGCGCCACCTTTCGCCGGAACCTTGCTACCCGCCATGGCGCTAGGCCGTCCGCGCCTTCGGACTCGACTCCACCGTCAGGCCCATGGCGGCGAGAAGCTGCACGAGCTCCGCGCGCGCCGCGATGTGCGACAGGCTGAGCGTAATCCCCGTCTCGGACTCGCGCAGATCAAGCAGGGTCAGACCCTTGAGAAAAAGCTCGCGAAAGATGACACGCTCGCTGAAGCCGCCGACGAGGCGAAAACCCAGACGGCGCGACAATTTGTCTAGCGCCTGGCCCATCAGCCGCTTGTTGCGCGCATCGAGATGCGACAGCCGGTTGCGCAGCACGATCCAATCGATCGCACGCCGCTCGCGCTTGGCGCGTTGCTTCTTCTGCTCCCACACCAAAACGGCATAATGGCTGGGGCGCACGATCTCAAGGCCTTCGCCGTCGAACTGGGCGAGCACGTCGAGATCGACAAAACTGTCGTTCATGGGTGTCACGATGACATCGGCGTGGGAATGGGCAAGTTGCGACAAAAAAGTGTCGCTTCCCGGCGTGTCGATGACGATGAAATCGCGCTCGGTCGATACTGCTTTAAGCGCGGCCTGGAAACGCCCGCGCTCATCCATCTCCGCGAGCTCCAGATCGGTCGATGCGCTGCGCGCGATCACCATGTGATGGGGCAGCGGCAAGGGTTCCGCCATCGTGGCAGCCGTGCGGCGGCGATTGTCGATAAAGCGCGACAACGTGCCCTGACGCGCGTCGAGATCGAGGGTGGCGACCCTGGCGCCGCCGCGCATAAGCGCTACCGCCAGATGCATGGCGATCGTGGACTTGCCCGAACCGCCCTTTTCATTGCCGACCACGACGATCCGCGCGCGCGGCGGGGCCGTCGGCGTCGTTGTCGTGGTTACGCTGGGGCCGCCTGAAGCAATATCCGGAACGTCGGCGGGCGTCACGCCGGGCGCAGCCAAACAGCGGTGTCGTGAAACACCGCGCCGCCGCCGGGATAGCCGGGATCTGCGCTGGTGAGGACGTTCACCCCGATGCCTTCGACGAAGGCGGTGTTCGGCCAAATGCTCTCGATCACCACCACGCCTGGCTGTTGACCCTCGCGCGCCTCGGCATGCAGCGCGATCTGGCCGCGATCATTGCCCACCCTCACGAGCGCACCCGACGACACGCCCAATTCACCGAGATCGCTCGGATGGACGAGGATCGTCGGGCGCTTCTCGCGCTTTTGCGATCCCGGCGTTTCGGTGAAGCTCGTATTGAGATAGCTGCGCGCGGGCGCGGCGATCAAGCGGAAGGGCTTGTCCGGGGACGCTTCCTCGTTCGTGGCCATGTGATCGGGGAATTTCGGCATGTTCGCGCACGCATTGCCGACGGCCTTCCAATCGGGCGCGAAATGGAACCTTCGATCGTGATGGGCGAAGCCATCGAGAAAATGCGCCGTCTTGAAAGGCGGCGCCATGTCGATGCCGCCCTTTTGGTAGAAAGTCTCGGCATCGGGCAAGTTCGAGCGCGCGAGCATGTCGTCGATGAGCTGCCATGGCGTCATCTCGAAGCCAGGGTGCTTGGCGCCGAGGCGCTTGGCGAGGGCGCAAATCACCTCGTGGTTCGAGCGTGATTCGGCGTAGGGAGCGATCACCTGCTTCGCTACCTGAAGATAGGTATGTCCGCTCGCAGTGTAGAAATCGTCATGTTCGAGGAACGTGGTCGCGGGCAGCACGATATCGGCCATGGCAGCAGTGTCGGTCATGAACTGCTCATGCACGGCCACGAACAAGTCCTCGCGCAGGAAACCCGCCCGGACCTTGGCCGATTCCGGGCAGACCGCGACCGGGTTGGTATTCTGGATGAATAACGCATGAATCGGTGGCCCGCCGGCTAAATCGCGCACATCCCCCACTAGGGCCGCCCCGAGGCGCGACTGATCGATCATCCGCACCGAACGATCGAGCACGTCCAATCCCTGGATCGTCGTGCAGTCGAGCTTGTAAAGCCCCGACTGGCCGTAGAGCGCGCCGCCGCCCTCGTACTGCCACGCCCCAGTGACCGCGGGCAGGCAAGTTACCGCGTGAATCTGCGCCGAACCGTTGCGCGTGCGCGAGAAGCCGTAGCCGACACGGATATAGCTCCGCTTGGTTCGGCCGTAGAGGCGCGCGAAGGCGACGATCTCCTCGACCGACAAGCCCGTGATCGCCGCCGCCCATTCGGGCGTGCGCGAAGCCAGATGCGCCTCGAGCGCGGGCGAGGCGTCCGTCAGGCGCGCAAGATAATCGCGGTCGGCATATCCTTCCTTGAACAGGACGTGCATGACGGCGCAGGCGAGAGCGCCGTCCGTACCCGGGCGCACCGCAAGGTGAATGTCGGCCTGCTCGGCGCTGCCCGTCCGGTAGGGATCGACGACCACGAGCTTCGCGCCGCGTTCCTTCCGCGCGCGCGCCAGATGGGTCATGACATTGACTTGGGTCGAGACGGGGTTACCGCCCCAGACCACGATCAGGTCCGAGCTCGCCATTTCGCGCGCGTCCACGCCGCGCTTGGCGCCGACGCCCGCAACCCAACCGTTGTTCGCGAGCGCCACGCAGATGGTGTTGAACTGGCGGCTGTAGCGCATGACGTGGCGCAACCGCTCGATGCCGTCGCGCTGCACGTAACCCATGGTGCCGGCGTAATAATAAGGCAGCACGGCTTCGCTGCCGTGCTTGGCCGCGACCTCGGCGAGCTTGCCGGCGACGATGTCGAGCGCCTCGTCCCAGCCCATGGGTTCGAAAGACGACAGCCCGACGCCCTTCGGCCCCACGCGCCGCAAAGGCGTGCGCAGACGATCGGGATGATGCACGCGCTCGGCATAGCGCGCGACCTTGGCGCAGATCACGCCTGCGGTGTAGCTGTTGCGCTTGGAGCCGTGGACGCGTCCGATGCGCCCGCCGTCCAGACGTTCGACTTCGAGCGCGCAGGTGCTCGGGCAATCGTGAGGGCAAACCGACGGTACGAGCTCGACTTCGGGGTCGCGGGGCATGGCACGCTCAGTTTGTCGCGGGACGGCGATTCTATCTCCAACGCCCACGCCGAACAAGAAAACCGGGGCGCCCGGCCGCTCCGCAAGCGCTAGCGGGCAAAATCGGGCCGGATACGGCCCGCGTCGGTCGGGCCCGGCCGCTACATTCCGCCGGCAGTCGCGGCGGCGTCGATGGCCGCGAATTCGACCGAATTCTCGCCGAAATTACGCCTCACCCAGCGTCGGAAATCCGGGAATGTGAGAGAGCCCGAGGTTACGTAATGCGTGACCGCGGTCTTGAGCCCGATGCCCGGCGCCCCCGCATAGTCGCGAAAAAGCGCCAGGCACACCGCACCAGGGGTGCGCGGGCCCGTTGCGGCGCCGGTCGCCGTGACGATCGAGGCGATCTCGTCGGCATTGAAGCTCGCGCGCCTTACATTGTAATTCGTTCCGATTGCAAGCGTCTGGTCGAAGTGATCGACGAACAAATCGAATGCCTCGACGAAGGCCATGAGGCGCGCATCGGGATCGCCGTCGGACCAGGAAAAATCGAAACCATCCAAGACGCCAGACGAGATCAAGGTCGCCAAATAGCGCAATCGGACCGCGCGCCGCTTGGCGCCGTTCATCGTGCCGAAATGCAGCGCATGCGCCAATTCGGACGAAATATGTCGGCGCAATTGGCCGCCGAAATCGAGCGTGCCGTCCGCCAATCGAACCTGGTTCTCCTTGATGTGAATGAGGGGATAGTCGAACTGCGGCGCGTGCGGATCGGTGAAGGACGTCGAGGACGGACTGTCGAGCTTGATGCGGATCTGCCGCGTCAGGTTCTCGCCCACGTTGGGGAATGGGAACTCGGCCGTGAATGGGCTGAAATGGCGGCAGGTGCGGTTGTAGATGTCGCGCGCGACTTCGACCATGCGGAAATTATCGCGATCTTTGGCCTTGCGAGGCACGATCATTTCCTCATCCGCGTGCAGGCGCGTCATGACGCTGACCTGAGCATTGAGTGCGCCCGAGACCGCGCCGACGACGGGGTTGTTGGCGTAAACCTCGACCTCGACGCCGCGCGGGTCGTCGTCCCGCTCGATGCGCACGCGGCCGTCATTGTCGGTCCGGTCGTAAATATTGTTGATACTGGTGCGGCTCTTGGGATAGCGCACCTGAATGCGACGCAGCGGCATGATCTCGTTGAGCATCAAGCGGACATTGAAGGCCATGATATCCTCCTTGTCTGGCCCGCAACCGTTTCGCCACGGGCCGCGCTAACGAACCGCGATCATAGACCCTGGATGAAAGGCGTGAAAGGCGAAAGCAAAGCCGACCGTATGGGCCTCGTCGCGATAGCCTTCCTTGGTGCGCCGCCTTACCGTGACATTGCCGATGTCCTTCGCCGTTGAAATCATGACGGCATCGAGTGCCGATAATTGGCCGGGTTCCCAGGCGATCTCGAGATCGCCTTTGACGATGCGGCCCTTCTCGCGCACCAGGTCGAGCGCCCAGGCTTGGCCGCCGACCGCCACGACGCGCGCGAGCGGCGCTATGCCAGCGGGCAGCTTGCCCTGGAAATACTGCGTCGGCCGGCGCATCGAATCGTAGTGCGGATAGGGGTTCTGGCCGTAGGGGGCGCATGCCGGCATTGCGCGGCACCAGAATCACGCCCTGGGGCGCGCGGGCGCGAAAGCGCGCGAGCGATTCGAGGCGGGCGGGCAGAATCCTGAGATGCGCGCCCGCGAGTCCGCCGACAAAACCCTCGCCCGTGAATTGCTGCCACCACGTCTCGGTATCGCGGTCGTACATGACGAGGTTGGAATGTCGCAGCCTTCCGGTCGCGCCGAAGGACAGCACCTGGCCGTCCAATCTGCGATCGAAGACGATGATCGAATTGCTGAGCGGGCAATAGGTTACCGCGATGGGGACGCCATTCACGACGTCGTTGACGATTTCGTGCCATGTCATGACTTGCAGCGGATACGCGTGCGCCGTCCCGCCGATGATCACGCCGATCACGGGTTCGCGTTCATCGATATTGATGCTCTTGGCCGCGGGCACGAATTTCGGCTCATCGATCGCGGGAATGGCATCGCGATGCGCGATGTCGAACACGCCCGCGAGTTCGACGCGGGAATTGGCGAATGCGTTCTTCGGAAACTCGCTCCGCCATTGGCGCAGAATCGAATAGTCGAGCGCGAGCGCCGATCCGGCCGCCAGGGCGGCGAGGAACAAGGCCAATACGGCGAGGCGCCAGCGGCGGACGGTCATTTCTTTTTCGGGCGCATGGCCAGCCATTCGGCCTCGGTGAGCCTGCCCGCCCAGGAGAACTGGCCGGCACCTTTGAGCCACTCGCCGCCATCGATGGTAATGACATCGCCGTTGATGTACCCGGATTCGTCCGAGACCAAGAACGCCGCGAGATTGGCAAGTTCGATGTGCTCGCCCGGACGGCCGAGCGGATTGCGCGTTTCAAGTTCGTGCGCCATGTCCGGGCGCGGCGCGAGGCGCGACCAAGCGCCTTCGGTCGGAAACGGCCCGGGCGCGATAGCGACCGTGCGAATGCCCTTTGGCCCCCATTCGACTGCCAGGCTCTGCGTCATGGCCAGCACTCCGGCCTTGGCCATGGCGGAGGGCAGCACATAGCCCGATCCGGTCCATGCATAGGTCGTGACGATGGACAGCACGACGCCCTGCCTGCCCGAGGCAATCCAGCGCTTGCCGCACGCCAGCGTGCAATAGGCCGCGCCGTGTAGAACGATACCAATAACGGCGTCGAGCGCGCGATGCGACACGTCCTCGGCCTTGGCGAGAAAATTACCGGCCGCGTTGTTGACCAGAATATCGATCGGTCCGGCCGAAAACCCCGCCTCGATCATCCGCTCGACCGCCTCGGGATCGCGGATATCGCACACGGCGAAATCGACCCGCCCGCCGGTCGCCGCGCGATGTTCCTTGGCCGTCTCGGCCAAAACCTGTTCGCGCCGGCCGCAAATGAACAATTCGGCGCCGAGTTCGAGATAGCGCCGGCCCATGGCCTTGCCCAAGCCGGTGCCGCCGCCGGTGATGAGAATGCGCTTGCCTTTGAGGAGATCGGCGCGAAACACGGGTGCTTCCTTTCCTGTAAATCGCGGGTCCCGAAAATCGAAGGGCGCTCCGAACGGACAATTCGTCCGAGCGCGGCTATCATGGCCGCTTCGTGGCAGGCGCGGAAGGGCATCGGGAAGGCCGGATGATCGAGCGCGCGGGCAGCTATAACGAGGTTTCGGCCAAATTCCGCTGGCGCGTGCCCGCGCGCTACAACATCGCCGCCGATGTCTGCGACCGGCACGCAAGCGGCCATACCCTCGCCCTCGTCGTCGAGGACGAAGCGGGATCGGTAAGCCGCTACTCGTTCCGCGACATCAAATCGGCCAGCGACCGCTTCGCCCATGTGCTCGCGGCATACGGCATCGGCCGGGGCGACCGGGTGGCCGTGCTGTTGTCGCAAAGCCTCGAATTGCCGGTCGCCCATCTCGCGGCCTACAAGCTCGGCGCCGTCGTGCTGCCGCTTTTCGCTCTGTTCGGACCGGACGCCATCCAGTACCGCCTCGAAAACGGCGGCGCCAAGGCTCTTGTGACCGATACGGCGAATTGGCCCAAAGTCGCGGACCTTCGCGCCGAGCTTCCAGCACTGGCGGCGTGTTTCGTGGTCGGGGGCGATCCCGCCGGGTCGCGCGATTTTTGGCGCGAGACGAGGCGCGCTTGCGATGGCTTCGCCGTGGCCGATACCGGGCCGGACGATCCCGCGCTCATCATGTACACCTCGGGCACGACCGGTCCACCCAAGGGAGCGCTGCATGGCCACCGGGTCGTGCTCGGACATCTGCCGGGCGTGGAGTTTCCCCACGATTTCTTTCCTCGGCCGGGCGATCTGTTCTGGACGCCGGCGGATTGGGCCTGGGCAGGCGGACTGCTCGACGTTCTGTGGCCGTCCTGGCACCACAGCGTGCCGGTGCTGGCCCAGCGCGTACGCAAGTTCGATCCCGATTCGGCCTATGCCCTCATGGCGCGGCACGGCGTGCGAAACGCCTTTCTGCCGCCGACCGCGCTCAAGCTGCTGCGCCAAACAAGGCCCGGTCCGGGCATGAATTTGCGCAGCGTCGGCAGCGGCGGCGAACCCTTGGGCGCGGAGCTCATCGCCTGGGGCCGCGCCGCGCTGGGAGTCACGATCAACGAGTTCTACGGCCAGACCGAATGCAATCTGGTGCTTGGCAATTGCGCGGCCCTGCTCGCCCCACGGCCCGGTTCCATGGGCGTGGCCATTCCGGGGCATGAGGTCGCGATTGTCGATGAGACCGGGAATGCCTTGCCCGACGGGGAAACGGGACAGGTGGCGATCCGCCGGCCCGATCCCGTGATGTTCCTCGAATATTGGCGCAATCGCGAGGCGACGCAGCGAAAATTCGCGGGCGACTGGCTGCTCACGGGCGATCTCGCACGTCGCGACGGGGATGGGTTTTTCTGGTTCATGGGGCGCGAGGACGACGTGATCACCAGCGGCGCCTATCGCATTGGACCCGGAGAGATCGAGGAATGTCTGCTGAAACACCCGGCGATCGCCATGGCGGCGGCCATCGGCGCGCCCGACGAATTGCGCACCGAGGTGGTGAAGGCATTCGTCGTGGTGAAGCCCGGCATCGAGGCCACGCCGGAACTTGCCGCCGACATTCAGGAATTCGTCAAAGCCCGCCTAGCGGCGCACGAGTACCCTCGCGCGGTCCAATTTGTCGCAGACTTGCCCATGACGGCGACGGGTAAGATCATGCGCCGCGTGATGCGCGAACGCGAACGCAAGGGAGCAGAACCGTGACCAAGATCGTAGACTATTATTTCGCCCTGCCTTCGCCCTGGACCTATCTGGGCGGCGAGCGCCTGATCGCCATAGCCCGACGCACGGGTGCCACCATCGCCTACAAGCCGGTCGATGTCGGGCGCGTGTTCGCGGCCGCGGGCACGGCGCACCTAAAGGACCGGCCGCAAGCGCGCAGGGCCTATCGTCTGGTCGAGCTTCGCCGTTGGCGCGATTTTCTCGGGATGCCGCTCAATCTCGAGCCCAAGTTCTTCCCGGTCGATCAGCGCCTCGCCTCGTGCATGATCGTCGCCGCCCGCCAGACGGGTCAGGATGTCGGCCCGCTCGCCAATGCCTTCCTCCGCGCGGTCTGGGCAGAGGACAAGAACATCGCCGATGAAGCGACCTGCGAGGCCATCGCCGAAAGCATCGGCACCGTCGGACGGACCCTTGTCGAAGCAGCTTCCGACCTCGACGTACTGGCCGAATACGACACCAACACGGACGAAGCGATCGCCCGTCAGGTATTCGGCCTGCCGATGTACTTCTTCAAAGACCAACCGTATTGGGGACAGGATCGGTTGGAATTTCTCGAGCGCGCACTGCAAGCGGATTGACCTCCGCAAAGGCCTCGCGCAAATCGATAACCGCACCCATTACGGCGTCGGCAAACTCGTCGAGATTGAGCGCGCGCGCCTGATCGATTCCGTCGGTCCAGTCCGCCCGGTCCAAATACCGCAGAAACGGATTTCCCATCTGATTCCTCCCCTCAGACAGCAAACCGGATAATCCCGGCCTATAGGGGGATTATCCGCGCTCGTGGTGAAGGAAAGGCTAACGGCGTGCTAAGGATGTGTGACGGTACGCAAAATATCGCCGCCCTCGCGCCGACGCACGACGACGCTCGACGTCAGCACATCGTGAAGCGCCCGCCCTCGTGCGTTGAATACGACCCAGAGAAACAGGAGGCCGCCGGTCATTCCCCAGGTGACGAAATACAAGAACGCCCGCACACCCGCCTGCAACCAATCGGGCCGCATGCCCGATATATCGCGCAGCTCAATGCCCACGAGCCTCATGCCCGGCGTGGCCGAGAACCGGCCGCCCGTGAAGACGACAAAATAGAGGAACGGCAGGAGAACAGTGGCCACCATCATGGGTGGCGCCAAAAGTCCGAAGGACAACACGGCCAGGGTGCCAATCGCCAAGGTCGCCATCGCGATGAAAAACAGCAAAAAAAACCAATCGAGCATGTGCGCCACGAAACGCCGCGTAGTCACGCCCCGAAACTGAGCCTCGCCGAAGGGCGGCTCGTCAGCGTCGAGGGTGACGGGGATGGATTCGGGCAGTTTGCTCATGAACCGGACATCGCAGCGGATAACGGCGGAACCACGTCCGCCCAATTCCTCAATCCGATAGTACCACGTCGAGATCGACTTCCATGCCGTACACCGTTCGGGCGAAACCCTTGATGACGAGGACGGACATCGTGGGATGGATGCCCTTCAGCCATTTGCCGACCGCGTTGCATGCGGGCTCGACATAGGCGCGGTCGGAGACATACAAGCGCACGCCGCAAACGTCCCGCCAGGTGGCGCCCGCCTCCTTCAGCAGCACGTCCATGTTCTTCATGGCGTTATCGGCTTGGCCATACATGTCGCGCGTGTCGATTGTATCATCGGAGCCCCAGATGCGCCCGGTCTGGCCGCGGATGAAGATTCGCTTGCCCGCCTTCACGATCCAACACAAATCGTTGTCCAGGCTTTGCTCGGGAAAGGCGGACTTGGTGTTGTATTTGCGGAGCCGGGTGTGAGGCATGGCGGGTTCAGTCCTTCATCACGCGGTCGCTCAACCCCGCCGCGCCCTTGACGAAGTCGAGCGGCCCGGACCAGTCGAAGGTCTGGTAAACCGCGTTCAAGTGGGCAAAAGGCGGCGCCTGGGCGAAAAGCTGGAAGGTCGTGCGGTGGCCGGCGGACGCGGAATTCACGAGATCGCGCGCGTAGGCCAAAAGCTTGCGACGGTCCTCGGCGGCCCAGGCATCGGAGACGGTGTAAAACTTCGCCATCCAGCCGCCGGTTTCGGTGCCGACGAAGGCGCCGTGGTCCGGCGTCACGCAAATTTGACCGCCGCACAGCTCGCGGGCGAGATGCATCATGGCCGGAAGCTCGGCGCAGGCGAGCGTGCGCCCAGCATAGAACAGGGAAGGATGGGGCATGACGAGGCCGGATTCCGACGGCTGGGCATCTTCGATCGCGGCCGTTAGAAAGGCGTTGATCATCTCGCGGTAGCACGCAAGGCGCGCCAGCTTCTCGCGCACCGCTTGTTGCTTGTCCAAGCCCGTTTGCCGCGCATTGTGCAGCGCCACGCCGATCAACAGATCGGCGATGCGCTCGATGCGCTGGAGAAATGGGAACCCCGTGTAGCGGTGCAGCATTGCGCGGATGAAGACCGCTGCCCGCGTATGGCGATAGAACATCACCCGTTCCCACGGCACCAGAACGTCATCGAAGATGATGAGGGAATCGATTTCGTCGAATCGGGTCGAGATCGGATAGTCCTCGACCCTGAGCCAAGTGCCGTAGGACGGACGACAGATATGCTTCAAGCCCGGCGCATTCATGTCGCAGACGAAGCTGACCGCGTAATCCGACAACTTTTCGTCGCCCCAATTGGCGATCGTCGGTTTTACTAGAGCCTGATGGGAATAGGCGGCCGCGGTCTCGTACTTGGCGCCGCGCACGACGATTCCGGCATCGGTTTCGCGCACGACATGCAGCAACATGTCGGGATCTTGATCCTGCGGGCGGCGGGACCGATCGCCCTTGGGATCGGTATTGGCCGAAACCGTCATCAGGTCCGAGACGCGCGCACGCTCGATTTGCGCCACGATATTGTTGCCAAAACGCGGATCGACTTCGTCGAGCAGCGCCTTGCCGTCCAGCAAGGCCCAAAGACCGCCCACGGTTTCGTCGCCCACGCGCAGGATGACGCCGCGAATATCATCCATCGCGGCGTTCACCCAGGCGCGCTTGGCGCGCCAATCGTCCTTCGCGCGCGGCGGCTTGTTCGGCACCGCCTGACGCTCGCCCGCCACGTCCACATAAGTCATGGTGTCGCGCCAGCGCGCCTCGTGCGCCATGTCGTAGATTCGCGCCCGGATATCGACCACCGGCTTGAACGCCGGATGCGTGGTCACGTCCTTGACGCGCTCGTTGTCGAGATAAATCTCGCGACCGTCCCTGAGGGACTCGCGATAGGCGTCGCCGGTCAAGAGCATGGCGTGCTGATCGCGCGCCTAGGGGTCGCCTGCGACGCCGTAGGACTTGGCCGCCGGCGGATTGATCGCGCGCGTGACGTACATCATCATTTGCGGCTCGAACGCGTTCCAATTGCGGCGCAACTCACCTATGGGGCCGTCCGCCCAATCGACGCGCAAATCGCAGATCGGCCAGGCGTGCTCGGTGACGATGAACAAACCGGCCGATTTGACCGGGCTCATCTCGCCCCCCGCCGCAAGGCCGGCCTCGAGACCCCGCAAGAGCCGTTCGCCGAGCTGCAATTCCGGATTGGCCTCGAAGCCGCCGGTCATGGCCTTGGCGATATCGGTGTTGGCCAGAAGATTGCCGATGGCGACCGAATCCTTGGCCGCGTGGCCGCAATGGGTGGCCAAGGTCCCCTTGCCCTCGTAAAAGGCGGGCGGGCCGCTTTTGCCGATCATGGCGACTTGGCGGAAATCAGGAAATTTTTCCCGCGCCAGCGCCGCATCGAGCGCGTCCTTGGCGCTCTTGCCCTGCGCCATGAAATCGAGCCCCCAGGTGCCGATCAGGGGATTGGTGATGTTCTGGGTCGCAACCGCGCCCACGCCCGCTCGCCCCCAAACGCAGCGCGAGGCGACGGCGATGGACGAGGTGGTGATGGCGATGCCGAACGCGCCGGTGCGCGCGCAGCGGCCCGTGACGGAAAAGGTCATGGCGCGTTCCTCGACATTGGCTGGGTCATTGGCTGGTCTCGTCTTGGGGGATGACCGCCTCGACGTCGATTTCCATGAGAAGATCGGGCCGCGCCAAACCATTGACGATGAGACCGGTCGAGCACGGATGCACGCCCTTCAGGTGCTTGCCGATGGCGCGGTACACCGCCTCGCGATAGGCGCGGTCGGTGATATAGATCGTCGTCTTGCAGATGTGCTCGAGCTTGGAGCCGGCCTCCTCGAGCAATTGCTTCACGTTCTTCATCGCCTGGTCGGCCTGCGCGCCCGCATCACCCACGCCCACCAACTGGTTGTCGAGGGTAAGGCCGGTCTGGCCGCGCAGGAAAACGTGATTGCCGGCGCGCACCGCCATGCACAGATCATTGTCCAGATTCTGGCCCTTCCAGACTTCCTTGGTGTTGTATTTGCGAATTCTCAGATGGGCCATGCGCGCCTTCTCCCCTTGGTATCCTGGACTCAACCGGCTTGCTTCATCACCCGCTCCGACAGTCCGGCCGCCTTGCGCACGAACTCGAGCGGGTTCGAAAAATCGAAATTGTTATAAACCGCGTTCAAATGGGCGAACGGCGGCGACTGGGCGAACAATTGGAACGTCACACGATGGCCCGCATAGTCCGAATTGATCAAGTCGCGGGCGAACGCTAACAGCTTGCGCCTGTCCTCGGCAATCCAAGCGTCGTTCACCGTGTAGAACTTGCTCATCCAATCCTTGGTATCGGGCGAGACGAAGGCGGCGTGATCGGGCGTCACGCAAATCTGCCCGCCGCACAGCTCGCGCGCGAGGTGCATCATGGCCGGCAGTTGCGAGCACGCCAGCACGCGCCCAGTGTAAAGCAGCGATTGGTTGGGCATGAGAAGACCGCCCGGGCTTTTTTCGGCCGCCGCGATGGAGGCCAGAAGATGGGCCCGGATGCCCTCGCGATAGCATGCCAGCGCCGCCAGCTTCTCGCGCACGGCCTGCTGCTTGTCCAAGCCGGTCTGGCGTACATTGAACAGGGCCGTGCCGATCATCATGTCCGCGACGTAAAGCACGCGCAGGACGAACGGAAAGGCGCTGTAGCGGTGCAGCGTGCCGCGGATATAGGCGGCGGCGCGCGTGTGGCGGTAGAACAACACGTCCTCCCACGGCACCGTCACGTTGTCGAAGATCATCAGGGAATCGACCTCGTCGAATCGGGCGGCGAGCGGATAATCGACCGCTGGGCGCCGACCGGCGAAACCCGTGCGGCAGATGTGCTTCAGCCCCGGCGCGTTCATCGGCACGATGCACCCAAGGGCATAGTCGGAGAGCTTGTCGTCGCCCCAATTGGCGATGGTCGGCTTGACGAATGCCTGGTTGGCGTACGCCGAAGCGGTTTCGTATTTCGCGCCGCGGATGACGATGCCCTTGTCGGTTTCCTTGACCACGTGCAGCAGCATGTCCGGGTCCTGGTCCTGCGGGCGCTTGGAGCGGTCGCCCTTGGGATCGGTGTTCGCCGAGACGTGAAACACGTCGCTCCGCAACGCAAGCTGGATATGGCGCTCGATGTTCTGGCTGAAGCGCGGATCGACCTCGTTCAACACATCGCGGCCGTCGAACAGCGACCACATCTCGCCGATGGTCTCATCGCCCACACGGATGACCACGCCGCCGATATCGGTCATGACCGCATCGACCGCCTTCCACTTGTCGTGCCAGTCCTGCTGGGCATGGGGCAGCTTGTGGCCGATGCAGTTGGGCTCCTTCGTGTCCTTGTCGGCATAGGACATGACGGCGCGATACTTGTCCTCGTGCGCCATGTCGTAGATGCGCGCACGCACGTCCACGATGGGCTTGAACATGGGATGGTTGGGCACGTCCTTGACGCGCTCGCCGTCGATCCACACCTCGCGGTCGTCGCGAATCGATTCGCGGTATTCCTTGCCGGTGCGCAGCATGGCGATGCTCCCCCTGTTCGGTTCCGATGGTGACCCGGCGGCGGGCCTTCAAGCAACCAGCGCCGGACGGCAATAGCCGCGGTTGTAATAGACGAGCGGCGCGCCCTCGCCGTGGCGCACGCCGACGACGAGGCCGATGAAGACCGAATGCGTGCCGAAGCGGTGGGTTTCAAGCAGGCGGCAGTCGAAGATCGACAAAGCATCCCGAAGCGCGGGCGCGCCCGTGCCCAGAGCGTCGGTGCCGATGCCGGCAAAGCGATCGGCTGCCCTGTGCCGCCCGGCGAAACGGTCGGACAGCTCGGCTTGATCCGCCGCCAGCAAATTCACACAAAACGCCTTGTTCAGCGCGATAGCCGCGGCGGCGGTGCTCGCATTGTGGACACAGACAAGCACGGCCGGCGGATCCGCCGAGACCGAACTCATGGCGCTGACCGTCACGCCGAAACGTCCGGCGGGCCCGTCCGTCGTCACGACCGTAACGGCCGTCGGCGCGTTGCGCATGGCCGCGACAAAATCCTCGCGCCCCACGGCGACAAAGGAAGCCGCCAAAACGCCCGGCGCGGGCGGCATTTCCGACATGGCCGGGGACATCATCGCTTCGCTCATCGTCAGACCCCTTCGCTGTCATTTGCCGCCAGGTCTTGGCATCGGCGAGAACGATGCGCCGCACGTTTGCATAGGTAAAATATTAAGTTACTATCTTCTAAATAGGATTTTCCTATGACATACACCTTGCGTCAGGTCCGATATTTCGTCGCCGCCGCCGATGAAGGCGGGGTCACGGCCGCAGCCCACGCACTTCACGTCTCCCAGCCTTCCGTCTCGGCCGCAATCGCCGAACTTGAGGCGCAATTCGGCGTGCAGCTTTTGCTGCGCCACCACGCTCAGGGCACCTCGCTCACACCCGCGGGCAAGCGCGTTCTGGCCGAAGCGCGCGAGCTGCTCGAACGCGCGAAGGCCTTCGAGGCCGAGGCGCGCGGCCTGGGCCAAGGTCTCGCGGGCACGCTTGAATTCGGCTGCTTCGTGACTTTTTCGCCCATCTATCTGCCGCGCCTGTTGGCCGAGTTGCGTACCCGCCATCCAGAGATCGCGGTGCGCGTGCGCGAAGGTAGCCTCGATGACGTACGCGAGGCGCTGGAGGCGGGCGAAACCGAATTGGCCCTGCTCTACGACATGGGGCTGGACGAGGCGATCGAGGCCGAAGAGGTTCTATCGCTGCCAACCCATGCCCTGCTGCCCGCGGATCACCGCCTGGCCAAGGCCGCGCGGGTCTCGCTCGCGGAGCTATCGGCTGAGCCCATGGTCCTCTTGGACTTGCCGGCGAGCCGCGAGTTCTTCCTGTCGATCTTCTTCAATCTCGGTCTCGAGCCGCGCATCGGGATGCGAAGTTCGTCCTACGAGATGGTGCGCGGCCTCGTCGCCCACGGCCACGGCTACACCCTGCTGAACACCCGCCCGGCGACCGACACGACCTATGATGGCGGCCGCGTCGTCGCCCGCCCGCTCATCGAAGCCGTGCCGCCGACGCGCATAGCCCTCGCGCGCCTCAAGCGCGCGCGGCCCACGCGCATGGCCGAGACCTTCGCGGCAATCACGCGGGCGCACTTTCGTGCATACGCCGGCTGACGCGCCTTGCCCGGCCCTCGGATGGAAACCGGGCACGATGGAGCGCGGGGCGCGGCTCCGCTAGAGTGCGCGCTCCGCTTCCTGCCCGGAGCCAAGCCATGAGTCCGTCCTCGCGTTCCGCATCGAAAAAGCCCGACCGCACGCCCGTTCCCGGCATGCTCGACATGGCCGCCCTCGCGCGCCTCGTGAAATCGGGCGAGATCGATACGGTGCTCACGTGTTTTCCCGACCAGCAGGGTCGCCTGCTCGGCAAGCGCGTGGTCGGGCGGTATTTCCTCGAGCACGTCGCGCACGAAGCGCACGCCTGCGATTACCTGCTCGCGACCGACATGGAGATGGACACGGTGCAGGGCTACAAGGCCTCGTCCTGGGCCTTGGGTTACGGCGATTTCCTCGTGAAGGCCGATCTCTTGACGCTGCGGCGCATCCCCTGGCTTCCGGCGACGGCACTGGTCATGGCAGATTGCCGCGACCATCACGGCCACGACTTGCCGCACGCGCCCCGCTCCATCCTCAAGCGCCAGATCGCGCGCGCGCGCCAACTGGGCTTCGTCTCCAAGATGGGTTCGGAACTGGAGTTCTACATCTTCGAGGACAGCTTCGCCGCCGCGCGCACGAAGGAATATCGCGGCCTCGTTCCGCCCGGCTGGTACAACGAGGACTACCACATCTTCCAGACCACCAAGGAAGAACCTCTCGTCCGCGATATCCGCAACTTCATGGAAAATGCGGGCATCCCCGTCGAGTTCTCGAAAGGCGAATGCGGCTTCGGCCAGGCCGAGATCAATCTGCGATACGGCGAGGCGCTCGTCATGGCGGACCGTCACGCCATCTACAAGAACGGCGTCAAGGAGATCGCCCACGCCCATGGCAAGAGCGTGACCTTCATGGCCAAGTGGGATTTCGTTCAGGCGGGCTCGTCCTGCCATGTCCACAATTCGCTGTGGGACGCCAAAACCGGCCGCGCCCTGTTCCACGATCCCAAGGCGCCGCTCGGCATGTCCAAATTGTTCCAACACTATCTCGCCGGCCAATTGGCGCTGGCGCGCGAATACGCTTTTTTCCTCGCGCCCTTCATCAACTCCTACAAGCGCTTCCAGGCGGGCTCGTTCGCGCCCACCAAGGCGGTGTGGAGCACCGACAACCGCACCGCCGGCTTCCGCATCTGCGGCGAGGGCGCGGGCCTGCGCGTGGAATGCCGCGTGCCCGGCGCCGACGCCAATCCCTATCTCGCCTTCGCCGCCCTTTTGGCCGCGGGCCTCTACGGCATCGGGCGGGAGTTGAAACTCGAACCCATGGCCAAGGGCAATCTTTACGAACAAACTCTGCGCGAGATTCCCAAGACCCTGCGCGATGCGGTGGATGCCCTCGACAAGTCGAAGGTCTTGCGCGCGGCCTTCGGCGACGACGTGATCGACCACTACGTCCATACCGGACATATCGAGCAGAACGAATACGACAAGCGCATCACCGATTGGGAGCTGCGCCGCTATTTCGAGCGGGGATAGGACGATGGCTGAGACCATCCGGACCATTTCGCCGATCGACGGCCGCATCTACGCCGAGCGACCGCTGGCGGACGCCGCCGCGATCGATGCCACGCTCGTCACCGCGCGGCGCGCGGCGCGCGCTTGGGGGCAAATTCCCATCGCCGAACGCTGCGCGCTTCTCGGCCGCGCGGTCGATGCCTTCGTTGCCCTGCGCGATGCGATCGCCGAGGAAATCACCTGGCAAATCGGCCGGCCAATTTCCCAAAGCCCCGGCGAAGTGCGCGGGTTCGAGGAGCGCGCGCGCCACATGCTGACAATCGCGCCCGATGGGATGGCCGATATCGCCGTCGAACCCAAGGCCGGATTCACCCGCTTCATCCGGCGCGTCCCGCTCGGCGTCGTGTTCACCATCGCGCCGTGGAACTATCCCTATCTGACGGCGGTCAATTCCATCATCCCCGCGCTGGCCGCGGGCAATAGCGTCATCCTCAAGCATTCCGCCCAAACGCCGCGCTGCGCCGAGCGCTTCGCCGAAGCCTTCGAAGCGGCGGGCCTGCCGGACGGGGTATTTCAGCATCTGTTCTTGTCGCACGACGACACCGCGCGCATGATCGCGGCGCCCGAAATCGACTTCGTGTGTTTCACGGGCTCGGTCGAGGGCGGGCACGCGGTGCAGCGCGCGGCTGCGGGGCGGTTCATCGGCATCGGCCTCGAGCTTGGCGGCAAGGATCCGGCCTATGTTCGCGCCGATGCCGATCTCGGCCATGCGATTGAAAACCTGGTCGATGGCGCGTTCTTCAATTCGGGTCAGTCGTGCTGCGCAATCGAGCGCATCTATGTCCACGCCGATGTTTACGACCGCTTTATCGACGGCTTCGTCGCCCTCACCCGGAAATACGCGCTCGGCGATCCGCGCGAGAGCGCGACCAATCTCGGCCCTGTCGTGCGTGCGCGCGCCGCCGAATTCGTCCGCGGCCAAGTCGCCGAAGCGCGAAGCCAGGGCGCCAGGATCTTGCTTGGCGAATCGTCCTTTCCCGCCTCGCGCGCGGGCACGCCGTACCTTGGCCCCAGCGTGCTCGTGGACGTGAGCCACGCCATGCGTATCATGTCCGAGGAAACATTCGGCCCGGCCATCGGCATCATGCGGGTGAGCTCGGACGACGAAGCGATCCAATTGATGAACGACAGCCGCTACGGCCTCACAGCGGCGATCTGGACCGCCGACGAAGCGGCGGCGATCGGGATCGGCGATGCGGTTCAAACCGGGACATGGTTCATGAACCGCTGCGACTATCTTGACCCGGCGCTCGCCTGGGCGGGCGTCAAGGATTCGGGGCGCGGTTGCACGCTGTCGCGCCTCGGTTACGAACACTTAACTCGGCCGAAATCCTTTCATCTCCGAACCCGGACGAGCGCATGATCCCCGACTCCAAGACCTTGAAGGGCAACTGGAACTATCCGGCGCGAATCTGGTTCGGCCCAGAACGCATCGCGGAATTGCCCGAAGCCTGCCGCGCTCTCGGAATTGCGCGTCCGCTCCTCGTGACCGACCCGGGCCTCTCCAAGCTTGCGATGATCACGGACGCGCTAGCGGCGCTCGGCGCGGCGAAACTCGGCTCGGCGCTGTTCGACGATCTGCGCCCCAATCCCGTGGGCAGGAACGTCGAGGATGGCGTTGCGGCCTTCAAGGCCGGCAAGCATGACGGGGTGATCGCGTTCGGCGGCGGCAGCGCCCTCGACGTCGGCAAGGCCGTCGCCTTCATGAGCGGTCAAACCCGCAAGCTCTGGGATTTCGAGGATGTCGGCGATAACTGGACACGCGCGAACACCGATGCCATCGCGCCCATTATCGCCGTTCCGACAACCTCGGGCACGGGTTCGGAAGTTGGTCGCGTCGCGGTCGTGACCGAGGAGGAAAGCCACACCAAGCGCCTCATCTTCCATCCGCGGATTCAGCCAAGCCTCGTGATCGGCGATCCGGCCCTGACTCTTGGCCTGTCCGCGCGGCTCACGGCCGCGACCGGCATGGACGCCTTCGCCCACAATCTCGAAGCCTATTGTTCGCCCGTATTCCATCCCCAGGCCGACGGCATCGCACTCGAAGGCATTCGCCTCGTGCGCGAATGGCTGCCGACGGCCGTCGCCGACGGCGCCAATCTGACCGCGCGCGCCTATATGATGGCGGCATCCACCATGGGCGCGACGGCGTTCCAGAAGGGCCTGGGCGCCATTCATTCCCTGTCGCACCCGGTCGGCGCCGTGTACGACACCCATCACGGCCTGACCAATGCCGTGTTCATGCCCTATGTGCTGGCATTCAACCGGCCGATCATCGAGGAACGCATCGCGCGCTTGGCTGGCTATATCGGCCTGCCCGCCAATTTCTCGGCCTTCCTCGATTGGGTGCTCGAATTGCGCGCGGCCCTGGGCGTGCCCCACACCCTCGCCGAACTCGATGTCGGCGAGGACCGCCTGGACGAACTCGCCAGCATGGCGACCGCCGATCCGAGCGCCGGCACCAATCCCAGGCCCGTGGGCGATGCGGAGCACCGCATGCTTCTCGAAGCCAGCCTGGCGGGCCGCCTGCCCTAGATATCTTCGATCCAGCGGGGCGCGCCCGGCCGTCAACCGCGCCCGAGATCCGGCTTTGCCGCTTTCCGCGTAATTGCGAATACTTCTTACTTGCATTTGTCCGCCGAATTACTATGATCGCGGACGAGCGGCTAGGACGCGTCCCGGGTACACCCCCGAATGCCGCCGATACAGAGATCGAGGCCCTGCCATGCACCGTGCGATTCTTGCCCTTGCCGCCCTCGTGGTTTCCGCCTGCACCGGTTTCGCGGTTCCGGCCTGCGCCGCCGAGTTGAACATCTACTCCACGCGGCAAGAGCACCTCATCCGCCCTCTTCTCGACGCCTTCAGTGCGGAGACGGGCATTAAGGTCAATCTCGTGAGCGGCGGAGAGGACGCGTTGTTCGAACGCCTGCGTGCCGAGGGCGCGAACAGCCCAGCCGATCTATTTCTGACGGTGGATGTCGGCCGGCTGGTTCGCGCAAAACTGGCCGGCATGCTTCAGCCCCTGAAATCAACCGCCCTCGAAACAGCCATTCCGGCGGAGCTACGCGATCCCGAGGGCGAGTGGTTCGGCCTGTCGGTTCGCGCGCGGGTGATCTTCCACGCCAAGGATAGGGTCAAGGCCGAGGAGCTTTCGAGCTATGCCGCGCTCGCCGATTCCAAATGGAAGGGCCGCATCTGTGTCCGTTCGTCGTCGAACGTGTACAACCAGTCCCTACTCGCCGCCATGATCGCAACGAGCGGCGCGGCGGCGGCCGAAAACTGGGCGAAAGCCATGGTCGCGAACTTCGCCCGCCCGCCGCAGGGCGGCGACCGAGACCAAATTCTGGCCGTGGCCGCGGGCGCGTGCGATATCGCGGTCGCCAACACCTACTACTTCGCGGGCCTGCTACAGTCGCAGAAGGCCGAGGACAGACAAGCCGCAGCTAAGCTCGCGCTGTTCTGGCCCGACCAGAAAGGCCGGGGCGCGCACATCAATGTGAGCGGCGCGGGCGTGACCAAAGGCGCGCGCAACAAGGCCGAGGCTCAACGCTTTCTCGAATTTCTCTCGGGCGATATGGCGCAGCGACTGTATGCCGAGGCGGTTTACGAGTTCCCCGTGCGCCGGAACGTGGCGATCTCAGGCGTGGTCGCGGATTTCGGCGCCTTCAAGAGCGACACCCTGTCGCTCGCCGAAATCGGCAAGCATCAGGCCGAAACCCTGCGCATCTTCGACCGGGTTGGCTGGCGCTGAACGGCACCGCCTTGGACCAGGCACAGATTCCCGGCTTGGCTCGAAATCCATCGCCCCGACAGGGCTCGTCAAACTCGTCCGCCCCCCCCAACGCGGACGAGGTCATGACATTTCGAGACCTGCGCGTCGATCTGGCGCGCCTCATCGCATGGCGCGGCACGCGCCGGTTGAAGCTCAACCCGACCGCATTCCGGATGCTGGTGTATTTCATGGGGCGTCCCGGGCGGGTGCATACCCGCGACCTCTTGCTCGATATCCTATGGCCCAATAAGCCCGAGACCGGAGCGCGCACCGTGGACGTGAACATCCGACATCTGCGCCGCGCGCTCAATTCGTGCGGCGAGCCGGACCTCGTTCGCACCGTTCACGGTTTCGGCTATGCCCTCGACGACAATCCCGGCGCCGGCCGAGGCGAGGCTCCCTATTAATCTTCCTCGCGCAAGGACAACAGCGCGGCATTGCCGCCCGTGGCCGTGGTGTTGACCGACAGCACGCGCTCGGTCGCGAAGCGGTGAAGATAGCGCGGGCCGCCCGCCTTGGGGCCGGTGCCCGACAGCCCCTCGCCACCGAAAGGCTGCACGCCGACGACCGCGCCGATCATGTTGCGGTTGACATAGACATTGCCGACCCGCAGTCGCGACTGGATGCGTCGCACCGCTTCGTCGATGCGACTATGGATTCCCAGGGTCAGGCCGTATCCCGTCGCATTCACGTCATCGATCACCTGTTCAAGACGATCGGCGCGGTAGCGCACGACATGCAGAATTGGCCCGAACACCTCGCGTTCGAGGCGCGAGATCGAATCGATTTCAAAGGCTTGCGGTGCCACGAAATTGCCGTGGGCCGTCGCGGCGCCAAGCTCGACCGCATAGACCAGCTTGGCCTCGCGGCGCATGCGCGCGGCGTGGCATTCCAGAACCGCTTTCGCTTCGGCATCGATGACCGGGCCGATATCGGTCTCGATCAGCCCGGGATCGCCGATGACGAGTTCTTCCATGGCGCCCGACAGCATGGTTAGAAACTTGTCGGCCACATCGTCCTGGACGAACAGTACGCGCAGCGCCGAGCAGCGCTGGCCCGCGCTCTGGAAGGCGGAAACGATGGTGTCGTCCACCACTTGTTCCGCCAATGCGGAAGAATCGACGATGAGCGCGTTCTGCCCGCCGGTCTCGGCAATCAGGGGCACGAGCGGTCCCGGACGGCTGGCTAGCGTCGCGGCGATGGCGCGCGCGACCTCGGTCGAGCCGGTGAAGGCGACGCCGGCGACGCGCTGATCCCTGACGAGGCGCGCCCCCACGATCTCGCCCGATCCGGGCAATAGATGAAGTACATCGCCCGGAATGCCCGCCTGATGCATGAGCCGCACGGCCGCGGCGGCGATGAGCGATGTCTGCTCGGCGGGCTTGGCGACGACCGCGTTGCCCGCAGCAAGCGCCGCCGCGATTTGCCCGGTGAAGATGGCAAGCGGGAAGTTCCACGGGCTGATACACGCGAAAGCGCCGCGGCCATGGAGGGCGATCGTATTGTCCTCGCCCGTGGGCCCCGGCAGGACTTGCGGCGCCGCGAACTCAGCGCGCGCGCGCGCGGCGTAATAGCGGCAGAAATCCGCGGCCTCGCGCACCTCACCCAAGGCGTCGGGCAGCGATTTTCCTGCCTCGCGCACAGCCAGCGCCATGAACAACGCCAGATTGCCTTCCAGCAGATCCGCATGGCGATCGAGACAAGCGGCGCGTTCCGTCGCGGGCGTGCGATCCCAACTCACCGCCGCCGCCGAGGCCGAAGCCAGGGCGGCCTCGACATGGCTCTCGGCCGCCACGGACACGCGTCCGACCACGCGCCGAAGATCGGATGGATCGCGCGTCTCGGCCATGGTACCCGACTGCGCCTGGCCGCCCACGATGGGCTGGGCCAGCCACGGCTCCTCGGCCGCGCGCGCCATTGCTTGGCCAAGCGGCACGAGCGCGGCCGGGTCGGATAGATCTACGCCCATGGAGTTCTTGCGATCGGCTCCGAACAATCCGGCGGGTAAAGGGATGCCCGGATGAGGCTTGTCCGCAAGCGCGCGCACCTTGGCCACAGGATCGGCGACGATGTCCTCGACCGGCAAGGACTCGTCCACGATGCGGTTGACGAAGGAAGTGTTCGCACCATTCTCGAGCAGGCGGCGCACCAAATAGGGTAGCAAATCCTCATGGCTGCCGGTCGGCGCATAGACCCGGCAGGCCAGGCCCAATTTCTCCGGACCGACGACTTCGGCATAAAGCTGTTCGCCCATGCCGTGGAGGCGCTGGAACTCGAAATCCTTGCGCCCGTCGGCGAGTTCGAGAATCGTCGCGAGCGTCACCGCATTGTGCGAGGCGAACTGCGGATAGAACGCGTCGCGCCCATCGAGCAACGCCTTGGCGCAGGCGATATAGGACACATCGGTCGAGCCCTTGCGCGTGAATACGGGATAGCCGTCGAGGCCGCGCTCCTGGCCGCGTTTGATCTCGGTATCCCAATAGGCGCCCTTGACCAGGCGCACCATCAATCGCCGGTGCGAGACGCGCGCGAGCTCGCCCAGCCAATCGATGAGCGGCCGGCAACGCTTCTGATAGGCCTGGATCGCCAAGCCGAAGCCATTCCAGCCGGCGAGCGAGGAATCCCGCGCCACGGCATCAATGACGTCGAGCGAGAGATCCAGCCGGTCCGCCTCCTCCGCATCGACCGTAAGCCCGATGCCCGCGCGCTTGGCTAACCGGGCCAGTTCCAAAAGCTGGCCGCCGGTTTCGGCGACCGCGCGGCGGTGCTGGGCGAATTGGTAGCGCGGGTGCAGCGCCGAAAGCTTGACCGAGATGCCCGGGCCCTCGAACTCATCCTTGCCGCCCCCGGCCTTGCCGATGGCCTCGATGGCACCGGCATAGGCATCGAAGTAACGCCGAGCGTCCTTGGCCGTGCGCGCGGCCTCCCCCAGCATGTCATAGGAGTGCCGGTAGCCCGCTGCCTCGGCTGACCGCGCGCGGGCCAAAGCCTCCTCGATCGTACGTCCCATGACGAACTGCCGGCCCAGGATGCGCATGGACTGCATGATGGCCTGGCGGATGATGGGTTCGCCCGCGCGCGCAACCAGCCGGCCGAGCGTACCGACGAAGTTCGCGCGCTCGGGATCGTCGAGCCGCACCACCTTGCCCGTCAGCATGAGAGCCCAAGTCGAGGCATTGACGAACAGCGACTCGCTCGCACCCGCGTGGCGGCTCCAATCGGCGGAGGCAAGCTTGTCGCGAATCAGAAGATCGGCCGTGTCGGCGTCCGGGATGCGCAACAGCGCTTCGGCCAGGCACATCAACACGATGCCCTCTCGGCTCGATAGCTTGTACTCGTGGAGGAAGGACTCGATGCCGCCCTGACCATGCCGGGCGCGGCGCACCGCGATGACGAGATCGGCCGCGCGCGCGCGGACGCGCGCTTGCGCCTGGGCGGACAGGCTCGCCTCCGCGAGCCGCGCCGCGACGATGGCGGTCTCGTCCGCCCGGTACGCCGCCGAAATGGCCGCGCGCGCAGCGTTCGGGCCCGGCCATGGCGTGGAGAAGATCATCTTCGCAGCGGTCATCGGAGCCTCGGAGTGTTTGCGGCTAAATCAAACCCAGGGCGCGCAACTCGGCCGCCATGCCGGCAGGCAGGTTTTTGGCTTTGGTGCCGGCGGGCAAATCACTGGGCGCTTGGGCATCCGCGAGATAACGCCAACCCTGGAACGCCTTACGGGGCATGAGTTCGGTACGGATGAGCTTGGACGCCATGCGGATTTCGCACATCGGCGTGCCGTCCTTGGCCGTCACGCGCACCAGATCGAGGATGGGCGCGCGCACCTGCACGACGCCCTTGATGACCCAATAGAGCGAACCGCCTTCAAGGATTTCCGCGCGGCGCAAGGGCATCATGCGCGTGCGGTGGACGATGACGGGCTTGCGCCCGCGCTTACGCGCCTCGGCCGCGCGGCGCCGGCGCCACTCTTCCAATTCCTCGACTTCGTCGATGCCGACACAAAGCTTGATGAGGTGCAGGGGCATTCCGGGCCAATGTTCGAGCACGGTAGCGACCGTTTAGCACCTCGGGTGCGCCCGCGCTAGGTTCGCGGCGGGGCACCTGGACGTTCGAAATTGGGCAACATTCGGCCGACTTGCTCGGCGGTCATTTCAACGGCGCTGGTGTCGTGCATCCGGCGGTCAAAACCTTTGTAATCCTCGTTTCGCCGTCGCCTATCGGGCCCGAAATAATCGTTGGTGCGGATGAACGACCGCGGCACCTCGACGATTTCCACCAATCGCCCGTAGAGCGATTTAGGCGATACCGGTTTGACGAGAAAGGCGTTGACGCCCGCGTTGCGCGCTTCGATGACGCGATGCATCTCGGAGTGGCCCGTCATCATGATGATAGGAATATAGGGATTTGCGCTGTCCTTCGCGGTTCGCACCAGGCGAACGAAATCGAGACCATCTAGGGGCATCATCATCCAATCGACGAACACCAAATCGGCTGGAAAGTGCTGCATCTCCTTAAATGCTTCGACGGCGTCGGAGGCCAGCTTGACGTTGCGCACGCCGAGGCCGCGAAGGATCGCCTTGAGGATGGCCAACATATGCCGGTTGTCGTCCACGGCGAGGACATGCAGTTTTTCGAAATTGTAACCCGTCATCGGGCCGCGACCTTGCGGGCGGCCGTGCGCTGTTCGAGCGCGATGGCGAGGGTTCGCGCGACGCCATCGGGCTCTCCGCGCACGTCGTCGCGCGCCACCGCCTTCAAGGCATCGACATGGCCGCGCACGAGCGCCCCATCGCCGGGACCGAGCGGTTCACGGCCTTCGAGAATCCGGCACAACGAGCGGGCCATCCGCCGCGCCAGGGGGAAGCCGAACAATTCGCCCTGGCTCCCGATGTCGTGGGCGGCGGCCTCCGCCTTCTCCCGTCCGTCGGGTTTCCCCGCAGCCATGTCGTCGCACGCGGCCGCAAGGCGCGCGATGTCGTCAACCAGCCAGGCCTCGAACTCGACTTCAAGCGCGCCGATTTCATCCGCCGCCGCCGCCAGCAACGCGGCCTCGCCCGGGCCGTCGCGCGAAACCTTGGCGCCGATCGCGTGGGGCGATCGGATGACATAGCCGAGACGCGGAAGGGCGCGATCGTCGTCGTCCATTGGGGCTCCTCGGCACGGTCCATCGTTCCGCCGCATGACAACCCAAGGTGGCATCGGCGCCTTAACGACGGGTTAATGGAGGCCTCATCAGCCCAAGTAACCGAGCGCCCGCCACCAGAAGAAGTTGAGCGGCATCAGCGCGGCCAGCGTGATGGCCGCGAGCGCCAGCGTGGCGCGAGCCCCCGAGGAAGCCGAGACCCCGCCGAGCTGCATGGCAACCACGAGCGGCGGAAGCTGATAGGGCAGGATCACGGTCGAGAAGCCAAGCACCTGAGTCATCAGCACGGTTTTCAGCGGCAAACCCGAAGCCGCGGCCACGCCCTCGGCAAGCGGCGAAAGCACACCTGGCAAGCCGCCGATGGTTGTCGCCATCGACAAGAGCGTGCCGACGGCGACGAGCGCCGCGAAATTGCGCGCCGCCGCATCTTGCTCGAGCCCCGTCGCCGCCACGAGCGCATTCGCCAGAACCCGACCGAGACCGGCATGATCTATGACCGCCGCCAGGCCCAGTATGCCCGCGACATAGACGAGCGAACCCCAATTCATCTTGCGCTCGAAATCCTCGGTCGGGACAAGCGTGATGCCCGGCAACAGACAGAGAAATCCCGCCGCCAGCGCGACCCAAGCTGGCGACAATCCGTGCCAGGAATCGAGCGCCCAGGCGATCAAGGTCAGCACCAGAATGACGGCCAGCAGGTGCTCGTCGCGCGTCCAGGCCCGCCGCGGAGCGCAATCCGCCCCCCTCTCATCCAGCGCAGCCACAGGGCGCACCGATGGATCGCGATACAGCAACCACACCACCGCCACGACGAAGCCGGTCTTCAGCAGACCCAATACAGGGAAATGCAAAATCAAATATTCCATGTAGCGGACATGTACGCCGTAGAGCGTTTCGGCGGCGCCCGTCATGACCATGTTGGCGACATTCGCGGGCAAGATCGCCGCCGCCGGCATGAAGGTGCCGAGCGCCGTCGCCATGACGATGCCATCGCGCCCGCGCGTGCCTGGCGGATAGCCGAGCCGGTCCGCCAGCGCCGCCACGATCGGCACCAGGACAATCACCCGCCCCATGGTCGAAGGCATCAGAAACGCGAGCACCAGGCCGACCATCACCACGCCCACGACGACGCGCAGATAGCCGCCCGCGAAAATCCTCACCAAAGCACCGGCCAGGCGTTGGCCAAGCCCCGTGCGCTCGACCGCCAAGCCGACGATCAAGCCGCCGAAAACCAGCCAGAATGCGGTTGAGGCAAAGCCCGAGAACACGACCGGCGCGGGCGCAATGGCGAGAAGCACCGCGCCGAGAAAAAACCCGATGGCTGTCACGGGAACCGGCAACGCCCCGCTCGCCCATAGCCCGACCGCGAAGACTAGTAACGCCCCGGCCCGAAGCGGCATGGGGTCGCCCGACGGCCAAGCGAGCAGCACGGCGGCGGCCACTACGGCCGCGCCGGCGACCGCGCGCGACAACGGGCCCGTGCGCGCCTTAATGGCCACTATCCGCCGGAAGCTTGGCTTTGAGTGCGAGCGAAACCTTGGACGCGGGTGTTCGACCCAAAGCCGCGCACACCCGCCAGCCAGCGCGCGCGACCGCGGGCAAATCGACGCCCGTCGCGATGGCCATGCCGTCGAGCATGTAAACGACGTCCTCGGTCGCCACATTGCCGGATGCGCCCTTGGCATAGGGGCAGCCGCCCAATCCGCCGGCGGAGCTGTCGATGCCCGCAATGCCGCGTTCGAGGCAGGCCAGAATATTGGCGAGCGCCTGGCCATAGGTATCGTGAAAATGCACCGCCAGCCGCGCGATCGGCACACGCGCCGATACCCCGTCGATCATCGCCTGCGCGCGCGCCGGCGTGCCTATGCCGATGGTGTCGCCGAGCGAGATCTCGTAGCAGCCCATCTCGAGGAGCTTGCCCGCGACCTCGGCCACGGCGGCCGGCTCGACTTCGCCCTCATAGGGGCAGCCGAGCACGCAGGAGACATAGCCCCGCACGCGAATGCCGTGCGTCTTCGCGGCCTGCATCACGGGCGCGAAACGCGCGAGGGATTCGGCGATCGAGCAATTGATGTTCTTGCGCGAGAAACTCTCGGAGGCGGCACCGAAGATCGCGATCTCCTCGACGCGGGCGGCAAGTGCCGCCGCAAAGCCGGTCATGTTCGGAACCAGAACCGGATAGGCCGTGCCCGCGCGGCGCCTGAGCGCGGCCATGACCTCGGCCGTGTCGGCCATCTGCGGCACCCATTTCGGCGATACGAACGCGCCCGCCTCGACCGCCGGCAGGCCCGCCCCGGCCAATTCCTCGATGAAGGCGATCTTCAATGCCGTCGAGATCGTGCCGGGCTCGTTCTGCAGGCCGTCGCGCGGCCCGACCTCGACGATGCGTACGCGTTCTGGCCGCCGCATACCCCCAAGATCCCCTACGGCACCCGGTAGAACGGATTGGGCACCAGCACGCTCCGCTCCGCGCAACTTCCGGCAAGATCGCTCGGCTGATCGCCGACATTCAGGATGACCGTCCAGCCAAGCGCCTCGATCCGGCATCGCGCCGGTCCCTTGTGCGCCGCAGCCGGCCCCAATGGCGCGTCGTCGGAGCGCAACACCACGCCCGCCCACCCCGCATAGCCGGCAGCCATGAGATTGCGCTCGGTCGCCGCCCGAAAACGCTCGGTGCGGGTGGAAATGAAAAACACTCCGAAGCCCGCGGCTTTGGCCTCGCGAAACAGCTCGAGCGTCGGCCCCATCGCCGGCGCCTCGGCGCGCGCGAGCCACGCCTCCCAGCCGCACGGACCTTGCGGCAAGACGCACGGTCCGGCGGTCACGAAGCCGAAATCGTTCGCTTGCAATGCCGCCCAATTGGAAAGCGCGGTCTCGTCGATGTCGAGCACCACGGCAAAGCGCTGACCGGGACGCGGTGACTTGCGTCCGAGTTGCTTGCGTGCCTCGGCGATGGCGGCGGCGAACTCGACGGCATAGCTGCCGGAATCGTGATACTCGCGCAATTCGAGCTTGAGCTCGCCCACATTGGGCGGCGCCTTGGAACCGCCGCCCCATATTCCGCCGCAGCCCGCCAGGGCCGCGCAGATAATGACCGCAAAACCCCGCGCGCGCGTCATGGCGCTGTGGCCTCGAACACCAGCAGCTCCGACCCTTCGGCGACCTGCTCGCCCACCGTGAAGCGGATCTCCTTCACGCGCCCGTCCTTCGGTGCCGTGATCGTGTGCTCCATTTTCATCGCCTCGAGCATCAGAAGGGGCGCTCCGCGCCGGACCTCCTGCCCCGCGATCACCAGAACTTTGAGGATTTTCCCCGGCATCGGCGCGCTCAGCCGCCCCGAATCTTCCTCCAAGACGCTCGCGAGCGCCAGCGGATCTTCGATCGCATAGCGCCGCACGGCCCGGCCGGCGAAAACGTGCAGTTCGCCGCCGTGACGCACGACCCTTGCGGACAGGCTGGCCCCATCGATTTCGGCTTCGATAGCTCCATCGGCGCCAAATCGCCCACGCACGGGCACGCTCGCTCCACCAAAGCCCAAGCGCCAGCCATTGCCCTCATACACGACGTCGATGTCGTGGGTATGTTCGCCGTCGCCCAAGCGCAGGCTGTGCCGGCCCGCGTGATTCATCCGCCAACCATCCGTCCGGTGCCAGGGCGAATGGGGGTCCCCCGAATGCAAAGCCGCCTCCTCGGCCGCGCGGGCACGTTCGAGCAGAACGAACACGACCGCGAACGCCAGAGCCCGCGGATCGGACTCCCGCTGCGCCGCCAGAAGCTCCGCCTCGTGGCGCGCGATGAAGAAGGTATCGGTCTCGCCCGCAGCGAAATCGCGCTGGGCGGCGACCGCGCCGAGAAACGCCGCGTTATTGGCCACGCCCACGATTTCGCATTCTCCAAGCGCGCGCGCCAGACGCGCGACGGCCGAATCGCGATCGCGGTCCCAAACCACGAGTTTTGCGATCATCGAATCGTAATGAACCGAAACCTCGTCGCCCGCGCGCACGCCCGTATCGACGCGCACGTGCCGGGCGTCCTCGGCGGGAAAGCGCAGATGGACAAGACGGCCCGACGAGGGCAGGAAGCCGCGCGCGGGGTCTTCGGCGTAAAGTCGCGCCTCGATGGCGTGCCCCGACAGGCGGACTTGAGCCTGGGTCAGAGGCAAGGCCTCGCCATTGGCCACCCGCACTTGCCACTCGACAAGATCGAGGCCGGTCACCATTTCGGTCACGGGATGCTCGACTTGAAGGCGGGTGTTCATTTCCATGAAATGGAACGCGCCCGATCGGTCCGCGATGAATTCGACCGTGCCCGCGCCCACGTAGCCGATGGCTTTCGCCGCCGCGACCGCCGCCTCGCCCATCGCCGCGCGCCGTCCGGCATCGAGGCCCGGCGCCGGCGCCTCCTCGATGACCGTCTGGTGGCGGCGCTGAATCGAACAATCGCGGTCGCCCAGATATATCGCGTGGCCGTGGCTGTCGGCGAAAATCTGGATTTCGATGTGCCGGGGACGGTCGAGGTATTTTTCGACCAGGAGCCTGTCATCGCCGAAGGCCGATTCCGCCTCGCGCCGCGCGCTCTCAAGCGCCGCCACCAATTCGCCGGGTGCGTGCACGACCCGCATGCCGCGCCCACCTCCGCCCGCCGAGGCCTTGATCAAGACCGGATAGCCGATGCGCTCCGCCGCGCGCGCAAAATCCTTCGCCTCTTGTCCCATGCCGTGATAGCCGGGCACGACCGGCACCCCGGACTTCTCCATGAGCGCCTTGGCCTCGCTCTTCGAACCCATGGCGCGAATCGCCGCGGGTGGCGGACCGATGAAATTCAACCCCACTTCGCCGCATGCCTCGGCAAACCCGGCATTCTCGGACAAAAAGCCATATCCCGGATGGACCGCGTCCGCGCCCGAATCCCGCGCGGCGGCCATGAGGGCGGGGATCGACAGATAGCTTTCGCGCGCGGGCGACGGGCCGATGGCGCGCGCCTCGTCAGCAACCGCCACGTGCAGCGCCCGGCGATCGGCCTCGGAATAGACCGCGACCGTGCGGATGCCCAAGCGCCGCGCGGTGCGCGCGATACGGCACGCGATTTCGCCGCGATTGGCGATCAGGAGGGTGCGAATTGTCATCGCTCGCGCTCCACCGTCACGACTCGCGCCTGCGGCGGGCATAGCTCACGAGTTCGCTCACTCCGAACAGGAGCAAAAGGGTGCCGCACAGCACCTGGAACGCGGCGAACACGCGCACGACCGCGCCCAGGGGCACGATATCGCCGTATCCGACCGTGCTCAGCGTGACCACCGAGAAATAGAGCGCTTCGGGAAAATCGATATGCCGCGCCTCGCCCATGACTCGGAACATGGCTTGCGATGCGTGCCGGTCGATAATTCGGTACACGCAGGCAAAGATCACGACGAACAGCGAATACAGCGTGACAAAGGCAAAGGCCGGCATCGCTAGGCGGGCCATGTGAACGAAAAAGCCTTCGAACAACAAGCCGGCATCGATCAAAAAAACCGAGACGTGGCGGCTGGCGATAAGGACCACCCCTGCCGAGACCGCCATAGAACCGAGAAACATCCGGATCTGATTCGCGGGCGATAATTCCGCCACCGGCACGAGAAACGTCACCGTCGCGATCACGCCGACAAAAGCCAGCCAACCGAAAACGTGGCCAAGTTCACGCACGCCAACCGGCACCGGGGAGGTCACGATGGCGCGGATTTCCTTCCGGTGCCAGGCGGAGCCGATCACGAAGGCAAGCACCGGAAGTACAAGGCCGATGGAGGTCACGGGTGCCGAGACCCCCTCGAAATTGGTGATCTTGATGAAGGTGAAAATCGATGCATAGACCGCAAGAAAATTCGCCAGCGCCAGGCTGAAGAACAAACTTCCCGGGAAAAGAGTCAGAAACGCCGCGACGGCGAACACGGCGACAGACAGCGTGGCATAGAAAAAATAATCGGTCGTCTCGGCCACCGCATAGGCAACAAGCACTATCAGGGCCGCCGTGAAAAGAATCGCACCCACGCGATGGGGCATGGGCGCGCTCATTCCTGCACCCATCTCGGCTTGCGTTTTTCGAGGAATGCCGAGAGCCCCTCGCGCGCCTCGGCCGAGGCGCGCCGCCGCGCGGCCGGCGCGGCCAGATCGTCGAGCGCGCCGGGCGCGGGCACGAGGCCCGCAACCGACAACACCATCGCCTTGGTTTCGCGCAGCGCTTCCGGCCCGCCAAGCAACAGCGCATCCACAATGCGCACGCCGGACGCATCGAGTTCCTCGCGCGCCACGACTTCGTGCACGAGGCCGATGCGATGCGCCTCGGCGGCATCAAACCGTTCACCCGACAACAGATATCGGCGCGCATGGCGCATTCCAGTCGCGGCGATCAATTGGCGAGTGATGGGTGCGGGGTTCACGCCGACGCGCACCTCGGTCAAGGCAAAGATCGAATCCGCGCCCGCGACGGCGATATCGCAGGCGCCGACCAATCCGACCCCGCCGCCGAAACACGCGCCCTGCACGAGCGCGACCGTCGGGACGGGAAAATCCATCAGCCCCTGTACTGCGGCAACCGTGCGCCGCGAGAATTCGAGATTTTCTCCGGGCGAAAAATCGGCCGCGCGGCGCAGCCAGCCGAGATCGGCGCCGGCCGAGAAATGCTTGCCGTTCGCCCGCAACACGACCGCCCGCAAGCCCGCCATGCCCGACAGCGCCCCAAGCGCCGCGGCGAGGCCGTCGATGAGCGCGCCGTTATAGGCGTTATGAACCTCGGGCCGGTTAAGCGTGACCGTGCCGATCCCGCGCCCGTCCATTTCATGCAGAACGACGGTCATCGCCAGACCTTCATGATCATTGCCATTTTGGCACGATCATTGCCATTTTGGCTTGCGCTTCTCGAGGAAGGCCGAGACGCCGTCCTTGCCTTCGGCGGAGGCGCGCACGCGTGCGATAAGGCGCGCGGTATCGGCGCGCACCGCCTCGGTCGCGAGGCCACCCATGCCGACCACCAGCGCCTTTGTTTCCGCGACCGCAAGCGGTCCACCGAGCGCGAGCGCCGCCGCGATTTCCGCCACGGCCGCATCGAGTTCGCCCGTCGGCACCGCGCGATGCACGAGGCCGAGACGCAATGCCTCGGCCGCGCCGAAGCGCTCGCCCGTCAGCATATAGCGGCGCGCGGCGCGCGCGCCGATGGCGGCAATGACGTAAGGGGAGATGGTCGCCGGCACGAGGCCGAGGCGCACCTCCGACAGCCCGAATACCGCCCCCTCGGCCGCGATCGCGACATCGCAGCACGACACGAGGCCGAAGCCGCCCGCGAGCGCCGCGCCGTTCACACGCGCGATCGTCGGCTGAGGCAAGGTATCGAGGCGGTGAAGCAAGAACGCGAGACGCGAGGCGTCGGCATGATTTTCAGCTTCCGAATAGCCCGCCATCCGCCGCATCCAACCGAGATCGCCGCCCGCGGAAAAACTCTTGCCCGCGCCCGTCAACACCACGACCCGCACGTCCGCGCGGCCGGCCAGGGCCTCGAAGGCTTCGGTCAGGCGCGCGATCAGCGCGTCATCGAACGCATTGTGGATATCAGGGCGGTTGAGGGTGACGGTGACGACACCTCGCCCATTCTCGACCAAAAGCACCGTTTCCGCCGCCGACATCGCCGCCCTACATCCTGAAGACGCCGAACTCGGTCCGTTCGATGGGCGCATTCAGCGCCGCCGACAAACCGAGGGCAAGCGCCATGCGCGTATCGACCGGATCGAGCACGCCGTCGTCCCACAGCCGCGCGCTCGCGTAATAGGGGTGGCCTTGAATCTCGTATTGCGCGCGAATTGGCGCCTTGAACGCCTCTTCCTCGGCCTCGGGCCAAGTCTTGCCCTGGCCCTCGAAATTGTCGCGCCGGACGGTCGCCAGCACGCTCGCCGCCTGCTCGCCGCCCATTACGGAAATTCGCGCATTGGGCCACATCCACAACAGCCGCGGCCCGAAGGCACGCCCGCACATGCCGTAATTGCCGGCGCCGAACGAGCCGCCGACGATGACGGTGAATTTCGGCACCCGCGCGCAAGATACCGCCGTGACCATCTTCGCGCCGTCGCGCGCGATCCCGCCCGATTCATATTTCTTGCCCACCATGAAGCCGGCGATGTTCTGGAGGAACACCAGCGGGATCATGCGCTGGCAGCACAGCTCGATGAAATGCGCGGCCTTGAGTGCCGATTCCGAGAACAGGATGCCGTTATTGGCAACGATGCCGACAGGATAGCCATGAATATGGGCAAAACCGCAAACCAGGGTGGTGCCGTATGCGGATTTGAACTCGTCGAGCTCGCTGGCATCGACCAGGCGCGCGATCAGCTCGCGCACCTCGTAGGGCCGACGCACATCCGAAGGCACGACGCCGTAAATCTCGGCGGGATCGTAGAGCGGTTCGCGCGGCGCCTGCGTGCGCAAGCCGACCCGCTTGGTCCGGTTGAGATTGCCGACGATACGCCGCGCGATGGCCAGGGCATGGGCGTCGTCGCGCGCCGCGTGATCGGCCACGCCCGAGACGCGGGTGTGGACATCGGCGCCGCCCAATTCCTCGGCGCTCACCACCTCGCCCGTCGCCGCCTTCACCAGCGGCGGCCCGCCGAGGAAGATCGTGCCCTGGTTGCGCACGATGATCGCCTCGTCCGACATCGCGGGAACATACGCGCCACCCGCCGTGCACGAGCCCATGACGACCGCGATCTGCGGGATGCCGGCCGCCGACAGCGTCGCCTGGTTGTAGAAAATGCGGCCAAAATGATCGCGGTCGGGAAACACCTCGTCCTGATTCGGCAGATTGGCGCCACCCGAATCGACCAGATAAACGCAAGGCAGATTGTTCTCGCGCGCAATTTCCTGGGCTCGGACGTGCTTCTTCACCGTAACCGGAAAATACGTGCCCCCCTTGACGGTCGCGTCGTTCGCCACGACCACGCATTCCGTGCCCGCAATGCGCCCGATCCCGGCGATGAGTCCGGACGCGGGCACATCGCCGCCGTACATGCCGTGCGCCGCCAATTGCGAGAATTCGAGGAACGGCGCGCCGGGATCGAGCAGGGTGCGCACGCGGTCGCGCGGCAGAAGCTTACCCCGCGACAAATGACGCGCGCGCGCGGCTTCCGGCCCGCCCTCCTTCACCTTGGCCACCTGGGCGCGCAAATCCTCGACCGCCGCGCGCAAGGACGCCGCATTGGCGCGAAATTGGTCCGACCGAGTGTCGAGGTCGCTACGAATGACGCTCATGCGGACACTCCCTTGCCGTCATCCGCGGCGCAGACATGAAGGGCTTCCGCCGCCGCCAGGGTCGCGCCGAACACTTCGTCCAACCTCTCGTTCACGCCGAGGCACTGCTCCGCAACCGCGCGCGCCCAGCCGACATAATCCGCGAGGCGCTCGCGCGGCCAGTCTTTGGGCGGGCTGGCGACGACGGCGCGGAGATTGCTGATCTTGTCCGCGAGCTTGATGCATTTGGCGCGCGCGGACGCTCCGCCGGAATGGGCGATTTGCAGACGCTTGCGCTCGGCCTTCGGCAGATTTTTGTCGTCGGTCACTTCCATAACCAGGGTGCCGGCATCGAGGCCGAACAGGTGCGTGAGTTCGGCGAAGGTCACGCCTTGATCCTCGACCACGTCGTGCAGCGCGCCGGCGACCAGAAGCGCCGCATCCCCGCCGCACGTCGCCTCGGCCAGAAGATGCGTGACCTCGATCAGGTGATTGACGTAGGGCTCCGCCGCGGCGCCCTTGCGGCGCTGAGCGACGTGCTTGAGCGCGGCGAAGTGCAGGGCCTGGGTGACCGCAACGATGCTCACTACCACCCTCCCGTCGCCAGCCAGTGATCGATTTCGGCCAAGCGGTCGTGGCCCCAAAAGCCTTCGCCATCGATGAAGAAATAGGGCGAGCCGAACACGCCCTTGGCAAGCGCGCCCTCGGTCTCTGCCTTCAAGCGGTCCTTGATCGCCTGATCTTGCAATGCCGCCAGAAGAGCCGCGCGGTCCACACCCAAATGGCTTGCGACCTCGGCCACCTCCTCCGGCGCCGTCATGTCGCGACCATCGGCAAAGCTCGCCTTGAATACCGCTCGGGCAAACAGCATCGCCTTGGTTTCGTCGCGCGCCCCAAGCCAATAGAACGCGCGCGAAGCCGCGATTGCGGCATATGGAAAGACCTTGGGCCAAACGAAGGGCAGATTGAGCCGCCGCGCCGCGCGCGGCACGTCGCGGCGCATGTAATCGCCCTTCAGCGGAATATCGACCAAGGGCTTGCCGCCGGTTTGGCGCAGCACGACACCGAGCAGGATCGGTCGCCACGACACCGTGCGATTGTGCCTGGAGGCCAGCGCATCGATTTCCGCCGTCGCCAGATAGGCGTAAGGCGAAGAGAAATCGAAATAGAACTCGATAGGGCTGACCATGACCTACTCCAAGATCTGCCGGGCGATGATGAGGCGCTGGATTTCGCTTGAGCCCTCGTAAATTTGGCAAACGCGCACATCGCGATAATAGCGGGCCACGGGGTAGTCCTCGAGATAGCCATAGCCGCCATGGACCTGGATCGCGGCCGAACACACGCGCTCGGCCATTTCGCTGGCGAACAATTTGGCCATGGCCGCCTCCTTCAGGCACGGCTGGCCGGCATCGCGCAGGGAAGCGGCGTGGTGGATAAGCTGGCGTGCGGCCTCGATTTCGGTCGCCATGTCGGCGAGCTTGAAGGCGATCGCCTGGTGCTCGGCAATTCTGCGTCCGAAGCTTTCGCGCTCTCCGGCATAGGCGCGCGCGGCCTCGAACGCGGCGCGCGCGATGCCGAGCGCCTGGCAAGCGATGCCGATTCGTCCGCCCTCGAGATTGGCGAGCGCTATTCTGTAGCCCTCGCCCTCGGTGCCGAGGCGCAAATCGCCATCCACGCGCGCACCCTCAAAGCGCAACTGGGCCGCCTCGATATGGCGTTGGCCAAGCTTGTCCTCGATCCGCAGCACGTCGAATCCGGGCGTGCCCTTGGGCACAAGGAAGGCGCTGATGCCCTTCTTGCCCGCGTCCGGGTCCGTGACGGCGAATACGATCGCCACGTCCGCCGAGGCCCCCATGGTCACGAATTGCTTGGTGCCGTCGATGACATAGCCATTGCCCTCGCGGCGCGCACGGGCGCGGAGATTGGCGGCGTCCGATCCGGCATGCGGCTCGGTCAGGCAAAATGCACCCAACATCTCGCCGCGCGCGAGCGGCGCGAGAAAGCGCGTCTTTTGCTCCACCGTGCCGAAAGCGGCCAAGGGACCGCACACCACCGAATTCTGCACGCTCATGGCGCCGGCCAAGCCGCCATCGCCGACCGCGATTTCCTCGACCGCAAGGGCGTAGGACACATGGTCCGCGCCCGCTCCGCCCCATTCCGCGTCGACCAGCATGCCGAGAAATCCGAGCGCGCCCAACTCTCCCATGGCCGCGCGCGGAAAGACGCCCGCGCGTTCGCGCGCCGCGGCGAACGGACTGAGCCGTTCCGCGGCGAAAGCGCGCGCGCCGTCGCGAATCATGATTTGCTGTTCGGTGAGGATCATCGGGCCGATCGAATAAGCGTGGTCGAAGCCGCCGGCCGATTCCCGTTGCGCGCTACCACGGAATTTCCGCACCGTCGAAATTGTAGAACTTGCCGGTATCGGCGGGTTTCAAACGCGCGACGACCGCGCGCATGCCCGACGCGCTGTCCTCGACCGTGGTGGGGGCCGCGGCCCCGCCCATATCGGTTTTTACATGCCCGGGATGGAACATGACGGCGGTCACGCCCTTGGGCGCGAGTTCGTTGGCCATACATTTCATGGCCATGTTGAGAGCCGATTTGCTCGACCGGTAGACGTATTCAGTGCCGGCTGCGTTGCGGCCGACGGATCCCATCTGACTGGTCACCGCGACGATGATTTTTTTGCCCCCTTTTTCGAGATGGGGCATGAAGCGCTCGGCGACCGCAATGGGGCCGAGCGCGTTGACGCGCAAGACCTCGGCCCACGCCTCGTAATCAAGCGCGCCGAATGCCTTGCCGCGCGGGCCGTAAATCCCCGCGTTATTGAACAAAACGTCGATCGCCTCGCCCGCTAGAGCGTCGGCTGCCGCGTCGATGGACTTCAGATCCGCGACATCAAGCGCCGCCACGGTCACGTCCTTGATGGTCTTGAGCGCCGAGGCCTCGCCTGGCTTGCGGCATGTCGCCAGCACCCGCCAGCCTTCGGCGGCGTATTGGCGCGCGAGTTCTACGCCGATACCGCGACTGGCGCCGGTGATAAGCACGGTCGGCATGGGAGACCTCCTTCTTGCTTGCGGCGACCGGGTTTATGTCGGCGACCGGGCAGCGCGCTCAGATGATCGTGAATTGCGCCGATTTCGGATTGTTCGAATTGATCGGCAGGATGTCCTGCGGGCAGGCCGAGAAACAGATCACCAAGTCCATCTCGGCGCGGAACAGCACATGGTCGCCGCGTTTGGAGACAGCCGGATATTGGCCGATCTTGCCGTCCGCCTCGATGGGCGTGTTCTGCCAGAGATTGAGCGGCGCGGGTGTTTCCGAGGGGTGACAACCCGCCTCGACCATCGCTTCCCACATATTGTCGTTGCAATTGCGGTGGTAGCTCTTGCAGCCGAGCAACTCGTAGCGATAGCGATCGCACGCCGCCATGAGTGTGTCGTGCACGCCGGGCGAATTATCCTCGAGCCATCTTAGGATCGGCCGCCGCCGGTTGGTGATGAGCGCGTCGCCTTTTTTCGCGCGGTAGCGGCCGAGCGAGACGCGGAGATGTTCCATCGACATGAATTCGCGCAAATCCCCCGCATTGAACGCCCAGGTGTCCACGACCTGCGTGCCGTGGGTGTTGATGACCTTGATGCGCTGCCCCTTCTTGACGAAGGCCGCTTTGCCCTGGCGCGCGGGGATGGTCACGAGTTCACGCTTGGCCATGTATAGTTCTCCGATTTGTCGTTGTTTGCCGTATGCCGATCCGCCGCCTATTCGAGTTCGACCTCGGCGCTGGTCGGTTTGCCGCTGTTCACCGGGATCATGTCCTGCGGGCAGCAGGAGAACGCCACGATGGCGTCCATCTCGGCACGCAGAGTGACGTAGTCGCCCTTCTTGCTGACGGTGGGCAGGTACGCGATGCCCTTGCCGGGGTGGTATTGGGTGTTCTGGAAGATATTGAACGGCGCCGGCGTTTCGTGCGGTTGGATCGAGACACCGATGGCCTTGAGCGCGTTTGCGAGATTGTCCGTGCAGTTGTCGTGATAACCGACGGCGCCCAGCTGTTGATAGCGGTAAATATCGCAGGCCGCGACCATGGTGTCATGGATTCCGGGCGAGGTGTCGGCCGTAAGGGTGATGATGGGTCGGCGCTTGTTGGTGACCATCGTGTCGCCCACGACCGGCATGAGCTTGTCGATGGCGACATGGCAATGCTCCATCGACATGCATTCCCGGTAGTCCTCGGCATTGAAGGCCCAGTGATCCACGATCTGATAGCCGTGGGTGTTGATCACCTTGTAGTGCTGGCCCTTGCGCACGCGAAGGGCCAGGCCTTTGCGCGCGGGAATGGTGTGATGCATCGCCATGTTCGATCCTCCCCAGGATGGTTGCAGCCGCGATCCTAGCGCCCGCGCCTCGATTTTGCGCGCCCCTTGGATTTGGGAATCTTGGCCTTGGCGATCTTGGCCGTCTTGCGCTCGGCCGGCTTGCCCGCCTTCGCCGGCTTGGCCGCGCCACGCAAAAGCGCCGTTGCCTCCATCTCGATCAGGATGCGCGGATCGGCGAAGCACGCGGTGATCATGGTCTGGGCGGGGCGAATGTGGCGGAAGCGCTTGCCGATGACGGGTGCCACGCGCTCGAAATCCTGCCAATGGGTCAGATAGAGGCGCAGGCGCACCACGTCCTCGAACCGCGCGCCCGCTTGCTTCAAACCCCATGCCATGTTGTCGAGCATCTTTTCGGTTTGCTCGATCACGCCCGGATGGATCGCGTGCGCCTTGTAGTCGAAGCCCGTCGTGCCCGACAGGAACACCCATTCCCCGTCCACGACCGCGCGGCTATAGCCGAGGATGTTCTCGAATTTCGATCCGGATGAGACAAGTCTTCGCGCCATGGCGGCTCTCCTCTCGGGATGGTTTGGTCTTGAAATGTCTAGGCGGTTGCCTCGAACAACTCGCGGCCGATCAGCCAGCGGCGGATTTCGCTGGTCCCGGCGCCGATCTCGTACAGCTTGGCGTCGCGCAGCAAGCGCCCCGTGGGGCTGTCGTTCACGTAGCCCATGCCGCCCAGGCATTGGATGGCTTCGAGCGCCATCCACGTCGCGCGTTCGGCGGCATATAGAATGGCGCCGGCGGCATCCTTCCGCGTGGTGCGCCCGCCATCGCAAGCGCGCGCCACGGCGTACACATAGGACTTCGCCGCGTTCATGGTGGTGTACATATCGGCAAGCTTGCCTTGCATGAGCTGGAAGGCGCCGATGGCCTGGCCGAATTGCCTTCGCTCGTGCATGTACGGCACGACGATGTCCATCGCCGACTGCATGATGCCGAGCGGACCGGCCGCGAGCACGACGCGCTCGTAATCGAGGCCGCTCATGAGGATGCGCACGCCCTCGCCCACCTTGCCCAGGACGTTTTCCGCCGCGATTTCGCAATCCTCGAAGACGAGCTCGCAGGTGTTCGAGCCGCGCATACCGAGCTTGTCGAGCTTCGGCGCGGTGCGAAAGCCCTTCATGCCCTTTTCGACGAGGAAGGCGGTGATGCCGCGCGCGCCTTCCTGGGGATCGGTCTTGGCATAGACGATCAGCGTTTCGGCGTCGGGGCCGTTGGTGATCCACATCTTGCTGCCATTGAGCACGAAGCGGTCGCCACGCTTCTCGGCGCGCGTCTTCATGCCGACGACGTCGGAACCGGCACCCGGCTCGCTCATCGCCAGCGCGCCCACATGCTCGCCGGAAATCAATTTGGGCAGAAAACGCCGCTTCTGCTCGGCCGAGCCGTTGCGCGTGAGTTGGTTCACGCAAAGGTTGGAATGCGCGCCATAGGACAGGCCGACCGCGGCGGAGGCTCGGCTGATTTCCTCCATGGCCACGCAGTGTTCGAGATAGCCGAGGCGCGAGCCGCCATATTCCTCCTCCGCCGTGAGACCCAAGAGGCCCAACGCGCCGAGGCGCGGCCAAAGGTCGCGCGGAAATTCGTTCGTCCGGTCGATCGCGTCGGCGCGCGGCGCGATCTCGGCCGCGGAAAAATCCGCGACCGTCTCGCGAATCATATCGGCCTGCTCGCCCAAGCCGAAATCGAAGGCCGGCAATCTATTGGCAATCATCTCCGCCTCCTCCGCCGCATTCTAGCGCCGAACGCCCCAATTCGCCCGTGCGCCGTCCCGACCGCGCGCCGTCCCGTTCAACCGACGCCTGACGTTCAGGTCTTCGGCGATGTCGTGTCGGGCCGCCCGAGCAGGGCCATCAAGGTTTGAATCGATGTGGCGATCAGCACTTCCTTGCCGGCCGTTCGCGCATAGGCATCGGCTTGCACCACGCTTAGCGTGCGCCCGGACTTCACCACCTGGCCGCGCGCGATCACCGCCTCGCCCTCGCCCGGATTCACGAAGTTGAGCTTGTATTCGACCGTCAGCACTGTCGCTTCGGCGGGCATCAGGCTGAACGCCGCATAGCCGGCTGCGCTGTCGAGTACCGAGGCAATGGCGCCGCCATGGACATAGCCATGCTGCTGGCGCACGAAGGGCGCGAAGGGCAGGTGGATTTCCGCGAAGCCCGGCCGCAGATCCATAAGCCTGGCACCCAGATGGGTCATGAAGGGTTGCCGGGAAAAGGAATCGCGGCAGCGCGCACCGAAATTGGGGTCGCGGGGTTGGAAATTCACTGTAGATACCATAAGGCACTTCCCTTTACGTTAACGTAAATAGAGAAAAATCACGCTTCTCATGCGCTCTTCTTGATGTCACCCCGGCAACGCTCCTCGAGCATCTCGAGCCAAGACAGGGCCATGCCCACGTCCTCGCGCAAGCGCCGCAAGGCCACGCGGTGGCCCTCGATGCGGCTGAGCAAGGCCTCTGGCGCGGCAATCTCGCCGGACTGGGCATAGTGCAGGTCGAGCATCTCCTTGATCTGTTCGAGCGAGAATCCGAGACGCTTACCCCGGAGCACCAGGCGCAGGCGCTTCCTGTCGGACTCGCTAAACAGGCGCACCGTACCCCGCTTTCCCGGGTGCAACAGGCCCAGTTCCTCGTAATGACGGATCGCGCGGGGAGTCAGGACGAATTCCCTCGCCAGCTCCGAAATCGTAAATCGACCACCGCTCATGTCAAATCAATATATTGCCTTTACGTTAACGTCAATATTAGAATAATCAGCATCACCGAGAACGATCCAAAAAGCTAAGAAGGGCCAAATCAAGCAAGGCCAAACCAAGCATGGAGGTCCCCGGCGAGCCACGTCGAATCGCCTGGCTGGGTAGATCTCCAGGCCGTGCCAACTTCCGGATCGGGCCGATCTCCAGGCTGGGCCGATCTAGAGCAACACCCAGGACGCGAGGCCGAGGAAGGCAAAGAAGCCCACGACATCGGTGACGGTGGTCAAGAACACCACGGAGGAAATCGCCGGATCGATCTTGCGGAAATGCATGGCGAGCGGGATCAGCGCCCCGGCTAAACCAGCCGCGATCATGTTGACCACGAGCGCCGCGCCGAGTACCAGACCGATCTGCCAGACGCCGAACCACAGCCCGGCGACCAAGCCGCCGAGAGCCGCGAACAACACGCCGTTGAGACTGCCGACTAGAACTTCCTTGGTCACTATGCGCGTCGCGTTCACCGCCGAGATCTCGTGCGTCGCCAGGCCGCGCACGACGACGGTCAAGGTCTGCGAACCGGCATTCCCGCCCATCGAGGCGGCAATCGGCATCAGCACCGCCAGCGCCACCAGGTGCTCGATCTGGGCCTCGAACAGGCCGATGACCAGGGATGCGAGGATCGCCGTCAAAAGATTGACGAACAGCCAGGCAAAGCGCCCGCGCGTGGTGCCAAGCACGCCGCGACGGATATCGGTCTGCGCCATGCCGCCGAGGCGCATCAAGTCTTCCTCGCGCTCCTCTTCGATGACTTCGACCACATCGTCAACGGTGACGACGCCGACCATGCGGCCTTGCTCGTCCACCACCGGCGCCGAGACCAGATCGCGCCGACGGAACAGATAGGCGACATCCTCCTGGTCCATGGTCACGGGCACGGTCGAAAATTCGCCTTCGGGCTCGACGATGGCACCGACCAGGACCGGGCGCTTGCTGCGCAGAATACGACTGAGCGGCACCGCCGCGATCGGCCGGAACTCGGCATCGACGATGAACAGATCGTAGAAATCGTCCGGCAGGTCTTCGGCCTCGCGCAAATAGTCGATTAACTGACCGACGCTCCAGCTCGCGGGCGCCGCGACGAAGGCGCGCTGCATCAAGCGGCCGGCGGAATTCTCGGGAAAGGCAAGGCCGCGCTCGATTTCCCCACGCTCCAACGCGGGAACCGCCTCGAGCACCTGGGATTGGACGGCCTTACCGAGTGTCCGGACGATCTCGACCGCGTCGTCGGTGTCGAGTTCAGTCAGTGCTTGCGCGGTACCCCGGGGGCCCAGAAGATCGACCAGTTCCTCGCGTACCGAGTCGTTGAGATCGGACAGCACGAGAGGATCGAGACGGCCTTTGAGGGCGGGCACGAGCGCCGCCCGCTCCTCCGCAGTCAGCGATTCGACGAGAACGGCGGCATCGCCGTAGGGCAAGGCCAGCACGCGTTCAGCCGCCCACGCCAAGCCGCCTTCGGCGAGCGCGTCCCGGACCCCGTGGACGATTTGGGGGTCCAGGCCGATTTCCGACTTGTTGAGCGAATCGGCCATGGTCGCCTGCCTAGTGCCGAACGAGGGATTAGTGCCGAGCGGCGGTTGAGCCCGGCGGCGTGGACGCCGTGCCTCGACCTCCCAATCCACGCCGTTATACGGTTGCCCTAGGAATCCGGCCTACAAAGAGTCGGTTCCGTACATACGGCTTAAGCGATACGGCCTTCGTGCGTCGCCGCGCGGGCCGGTCAAGATGGTGCGGTCGAGAAGACTCGAACTTCCACAGGGTCGCCCCCACAGCGCCCTCAACGCTGCGCGTCTACCAATTCCGCCACGACCGCAGAGTCTCGCCGGAAATCCGCCGCGCCTTGCGCGGCCGAGGGCCGGGCTTTACCAAATCGGCTCCATGAGGGCAAGACAGCCCATGAGGGCAGGGCACCCGTGAGGGCCAGACAAACAGGCGGCGCCCCGGGGCGCGATACGGTCGAATGGCGCGTCTCGGCGTCGGCGGTCGGCTACGAAGACGCCGTTGCCGTCATGGAGGCGCGCGTCGCGGAGATTCGCGCCGGACGGGCGCGCGAGCTTGTCTGGCTGCTCGAACACCCGACGCTTTACACCGCCGGCACTTCGGCGCGGCCCGAGGAGCTGTTGGGTCCCGCCCCCTTCCCCGTGCACCGCACCGGCCGCGGCGGGCGCTACACCTATCACGGTCCCGGACAGCGCGTGGCCTATGCCATGCTGGATCTGGCCGCACGCGGTCGCGATGTCCGCTGCTATGTCCACGATCTTGAGGATTGGGCCATTCTCGCCCTTGCCCGCTCCGGCGTGACCGCCGAGCGACGGCCCGGCCGGGTCGGGCTGTGGGTGCCGCGCGGCGGGCCGCGCGAGGACAAGATCGCCGCGATCGGCGTCCGCGTGCGCCACTGGGTAACCTATCACGGCCTCTCGATCAATCTTGCGCCCGATCTTTCGCACTTCTCGGGCATCGTGCCGTGCGGCATCGCCGAGCCGGGCCTGGGCGTGACCTCGCTCGCGGATTTGGGCCTGGCTGTGGCCATGGATACGCTTGATGCGGCGCTGCGGGACGGTTTCGAGGAGATCTTCGGCGCGGGCGGCCGCGGGAAATGCGCGCGCGCCTAGTCTCCAGGCCAAGTGCGTTCAGACCGTCGGCAATTGGCGGAAGCCCGCGCTGGCATCATCGGCATCCAGGGACTCGACGATGCGTGTCACCCTGGCGGCGGGCGGCCCTGCACGGCAAGATTCAATCATGGCGCGTACCGCGCCCGCGGGGCCGATGAACAGCGCCTCGACGCTGCCGTCCGCGCGATTGCGCACCCAGCCGCGCAATCCCCGCTCGGCCGCCGCCTGCGTCGTCCAGGCCCGGTACCAGACATTCTGGACCTTGCCTTCGATCCGCGCGCGGATCGCCGTCTCCGTCATTCGAACTCGAGAATCGGCTGGTCCACGGCCAGGCTCTCGCCGGCCTGGGCGTGCAATTTGCCCACGCGCCCGTCGCGCTCGGCGCGCAGGACGTTTTCCATCTTCATCGCCTCGATGACCGCGAGTTCCTCGCCCGCCTTCACGTCTTGGCCTGCCTTGACCGTGACCGAGACCAGGAGCCCGGGCATGGGAGACATGAGAAAGCGGGAAAGATCGGGCGCCGACTTCTTCGGCATGAGCGCCGCCAACTCGGCCGCGCGTGGCGTCAGGATTTGAACGACGATCTCGGTGCCGCCGCGCGCGAGGCGCCAAGTGGAACCCGCGCGCACGACCTGCACGGCGATCTCGGCGCCGTCCACACGGCCCGCGAACAAGGCCTGTCCCGGCCACCAATCGGACTCGACGCTGCAATTGCCGCGGCCAGTACCGATGACCACATAGCCGGCGCCCTCGGGAAGGATCACGAGAGGATGATCGCGGTCGCCCAGACGCGCGACCCAGGCCTCGGCAAGGCGCATCTCGTGGCCCGGCACCTGGCCCGAAATCGACGCCTCGCGCTCGAGGGCACGCCGATGCACCGCGCCCGCGACCGCGAGCAATTCCCTGATTCCCGCGTCGTCCGGCGCCACGGGCGACCAGCCGCCGCCGTAGATTTCCGCGATGAAATTGGTCGTAAAGCGCCCCTCGGCCACGCGCGGATGGGCGATCAGCGAGGACAAAAACGGCACGTTGTGCGCGATGCCGCGAATCACAAAGGAATCGAGCGCGGCGCGCATGCGCGCAATCGCCGTCGGTCGGTCATCGGCCCAGGTAATCAACTTGGCGATCATGGGATCGTAGTAGATGCTGATCTGATCGCCCTCGCGCACCCCGGCATCGACCCGCACGCCCTCGCCCTTGGGCTCGCGGTAGCGCACCAGGCGGCCGATCGAGGGCAGAAAATTGCGCGTCGGATCCTCGGCATAGACCCGCGATTCAATGGCGGCTCCAGCGAGCTTCACTTCCGATTGCTTCAGCGGAAGTTTTTCCCCCGCCGCCACGCGAATCATGAGCTCGACCAGATCAAGGCCCGTGACCTGTTCGGTTACCGGGTGCTCGACCTGTAGGCGCGTGTTCATCTCGAGGAAAAAGAAATTGCGCTTGGCGTCAACGACGAACTCGACGGTGCCCGCCGAGACGTAATCGACGGCCTTGGCGAGCTTGACCGCCTGTTCGCCCATTGCACGCCGTGTCTTTTCATCGAGGAAAGGACTGGGTGCCTCTTCGATCACCTTCTGGTGGCGGCGCTGGATGGAACATTCGCGCTCGCCGAGATGGATCGTGTTGCCGTGCTTGTCGGCGAAGACCTGAATTTCGATATGGCGCGGCTCCTCGATGAACTTCTCGAGGAACACGCGCGCGTCGCCGAAGCTCGACTTCGCCTCGTTGGTCGCCGAGCGAAAGCCTTGAGCGACCTCCTCGGCCCTGTGTGCGATGCGCATGCCCTTGCCGCCACCACCGGCGGCCGCCTTGATCATCACGGGAAAGCCGATTTTCTTGGCACGCACGAGCGCTTCCTCGGCATCGGCCACGGGCGCGTCAACTCCCGGAATCGTGCTGACGCCCGCGGCGCGCGCGAGTTTCTTCGATTCGATCTTGTCGCCCATCAGATGAACCGCGCGCATGGGCGGGCCGATGAAGACGATCCCGGCCTTTTCCAGCGCCTCGGCAAAACGTGGATTTTCCGACAGGAAGCCATAACCCGGATGGACGGCCTCCGCGCCCGCGCGCTTGGCCGCTTCAACGATGCGCTCGATCTTCAGATAGCTCTCGGCGGCGGCGGGCGGCCCGATGGCCACTGCCTCGTCGGCCATTTCGACGTGGAGCGCGCCCGCGTCCGCCTCGGAATGAACGGCCACCGTCTTGATGCCGAGCCGCCGGCAGGTGCGAATGACGCGGCAGGCGATTTCGCCGCGATTGGCGATGAGTATTTTGCGGAACATCCAACGCGCCCCCAGCGCAATCCCGATTTGGTCCAGACCGCGCTTATAACGCCGCGCTTATAACAGGGTGTCCGGGCGCGGGCCAGATCGGCGGTCTCGGGCGCGCGCCTGGCATTTCCTATTCCGACGGTGGCCGCGCCTGGCCCGCAAGGAGCGCTGCGAGCAAGGGCGCGGGCCGAATTAGGCGCGACAGCGGCTGCACCGCCGAGACGACGAGAAAGCGCACGCCGCCGACCACCGAGTCGCGGTCCCACTTGCGCAAATCGACATGAATCGGCAGGGCGTCGAAGATCGCGTTGCCGGAAGCATACGCCACCTCGCCCGCTTGGCGCGGCGGCGCAAAACGCGCCTGGCCGATCCGCGCGCCGAATGCCGCGCACGCCGGCGACCACCCCTCGGGGAGATGGGCAGGAGCGCGATGCCCAGACAGCACACGGTCGTGGACCGCGACAATGGCCGCATCGAGCGTCGCGGCGGCGCCTTGCTGCTCCGCCCCACGCAAATAACCCCACGCGATCAGCGACAAATCCCCGACCACGGCGACATAGCCGTCCCAACGCGCACGCTCGAAGGCGTTGTAAAATCTTTTCTCCTTCAGTAGCTCCGAAAGATGAACACGCGTCTTCATTTGGACATAGCCCGCCAAGGAGCGGTGGGTAATGAAGGCACCGTGGTGATCGAGATAGCGCGCAAGCGCCTCGGGCCCGTCGATGACCTCGTCACCCAGCGGCTTCAACCAACTCCGCAGTCCCGCCAGAAATCCCATCTTTGCCCATTTCAGAGAAGGCGGCTTATGCTGCACTGCAGCTTAATGCTCCGCCGCCATGCCGGAAACCCTTAGCCAGTATTGTAACCCAATAACCCGACTGTTATGTTTTTCCGGCGAGGCAGCGGAATGGGGCGCAAGCGCCGATATGCATCGCGTAACGACCGAAAGCGCCGCACGCAAGCGTCGCTTCGGCGACACTCGGTGACCGTAGGGAATTGAGCCGCTACGGCGAAAGGAGCGGGTCGCAAGACTTCTCGCAACACCCATCGAATAGGTTGCAAAGCAGGGAATGGAAGGGGACGTTCATGAGCCAAATGACGCCAGAAAAAAAAGCTGCGTACTGGGCCAAGACCTCGCGGCTCATGTGGACCATCATGATCTTGTGGTTTCTTGCGAGTTTCGTGGTTCACATGTTCGCAACGACACTGAATGAAATCGTCATCGCGGGCTTCCCGCTTGGTTTCTACATGGCCGCGCAGGGTTCGCTGCTCGCCTTCGTCGTTCTGTGCTTCTGGAATTCCTCGGCCCAGAACCGGATTGACGAAGAGTTCGGCGTGTCCGAGGAATAGGGAGGCTAACATGGCCCAGCCATCAACCAGCGACTTCATGAAGAAGTTGAACAAGATCTACTTCCTTTATACGGGGATCTTTGTCGGCTTCACCATCCTGCTCGGCGTGCTCGAGCAAATGGACGTCCCCAACAAGATCATCGGCTATCTGTTCGTGTTCATGACGATCGGCGTTTATGCGCTGATCGGCATCATCTCGCGCACCGCCGAGCTTTCGGAATACTACGTCGCCGGACGACGCGTGCCTGCGTTCTACAACGGCATGGCGACCGGCGCGGATTGGATGAGCGCCGCGTCGTTCATCTCCATGGCCGGCGGGCTGTACCTGCAAGGCTATAACGGCTTGGCTTACGTGCTCGGCTGGACCGGTGGCTATGTTCTTGTCGCCACCCTGCTGGCGCCGTACCTGCGCAAATTCGGCCAATTCACGGTGCCAGATTTCCTCGGCGCGCGTTACGAGGGCAATGTCGCCCGCGTATGCGGCATCGTCGTATTGCTGTGCGCCTCGTTCACCTATGTGGTGGCGCAGGTGTTCGGCGTCGGGATCATCACTTCGCGCTTCCTTGGCATGAGTTTTGAGCTATCCGTGTTCGTGGGGCTCGTCGGCATTCTCGTCTGCTCGATGCTCGGCGGCATGAAGGCGGTCACGTGGACGCAGGTGGCGCAGTACATCATCCTGATCACCGCCTACCTGATTCCGGTGATTTGGCTGTCGACGAAGATCTTCGGCTTCCCGATCCCGGAACTCGCCTATGGTCGTACGCTGTCCCAGATTGCGGATCTGGAAAAAACCATCGGCGTGATCAAACCCCATGTCGGTGCGTTCCTCGACGCGAAGGGGCAATACAGCAATGTCGAGTTCCGTAACTTCTTCGCGCTGGTCCTCTGCCTCATGGTCGGCACCGCATCGCTGCCGCACATCCTGATGCGTTATTTCACGACCCCAAACGTGCGCGATGCGCGGAAATCGGTGGGTTGGAGCATCTTTTTCATTTTCCTGCTCTATTTCACCGCCCCCGCCTATGCCGCGTTCGCCAAGCTCGAGGTCTATTCGCACGTCATCGGTCAACCGATCGCTTCCTTGCCGGAATGGGTGGCCAACTGGTCCAAGGTCGCCGGAATGTTGACCATCAAGGACGCGAATGCCGACGGCATTCTCCAACTCGCGGAACTGACGCTTAACCAGGACATCATCGTCCTGGCAACGCCGGAAATCGCCGGCTTGCCCTATGTGATCTCGGGCCTGGTAGCCGCGGGCGGTCTCGCGGCCGCACTTTCGACCGCGGACGGCTTGCTGCTCGCGATCTCCAACGCCTTGTCGCACGATGTCTATTACAAGATGATAAATCCGAAAGCGTCCGCCTTCACACGCCTGTCGATCGCGCGCGGCCTTCTGATTGTCGTCGCGGTCATCGCGGCGGCAACTGCGAGCACGCGGCCCTCGGGCATCATCCAAATGGTGGCTTGGGCCTTTTCGATCGCCGCGGCGGGGCTATTCCCGGCGCTGGTGCTCGGGATTTGGTGGAAGCGCACGACGTCCATCGGAGCGTGCCTCGGCATGATCAGCGGACTCGGCGTGTGCCTCTTCTATCTAATCGGCACCCGCTACTATCCGATGTGGTGGATCGCCACATTCGGCGGACCGGAAGTGTTGGCCAGCCTGCAACCCGCCATGGACAAGCTCAAGGCGGCGCAGGAAGCCTTGACCGCGGCGGGAGCAAGCGCGACCGACGAGCTCAAGGCGGCCGTGACCGCTTCGGCCAAGGCGATCGAAACGCAGGCGATGGCAAAGGCCAACTGGTGGGGTTTGCGCAATATCTCCGCCGGCATCTTCGGCATACCGGCTGCCTTCGTCGTGACCATCTTAGTCAGCCTCGTCACCAGGGCGCCATCCAAGGAAATGCAGGACTTCATCGATTCGGTCCGCGTTCCCGTGGGCGACGTGCTCGATATCGAGGCCTTGAGAAAGAAGGCCAGTAACGCCTAGCCTTCTTCAATACCCGCGATGAACGCAGGGCCGGAACGCCGGCCCTGCGTTTTTCATTTCGCGGGCGGGCTTTTCCGACCCGCAAACGCGCCCTATGCTTCGGATTTCCGAGCCCCCGCCCCTAGCGGCAAGCGAAAGACCCCATGGAACCGACTTCGCCCTATTCGGCAGTCTATTGGTTGTTCCACATCCCGAACTACCTACTGTCGGCCGTCATCTATTCGCTTCTGGGCCGGTTCCTGCTCGGCTTCATCCTGCCGGTCAACAGCGCGAACTATATCTATCGTTGGTTCGTGCTGCTGACCGAACCGTTCGTGCGCGCGACTGCGTTCATCACGCCCCGGTTTGTCGCCGCGCGGTTCCTTCCGATCGCCGCCATGTTTTGGCTGATGATGTCCCGGTTGGCGTTCTTCGGTGCCATGTATGACCTGGGGCTCGTGCCCCAGATCCAGACCGGCGGCTAGGCGCCATGGACCGTCAGGGCATTTTCATTCTGGTGGTGACGATCTCGGTGGCGAACGGCATCCTGTCGCCATTCATCGCCGTTGTATTTGCGCTCGCGCCGCTGTGGATGCCCGAAATCCTGCCCCGCAGCCCTGCCATTCTCGCCTATGTGTCTTCGATCATCCTCGCAAGCGCCACCCTGCTCGCTAGCGGCGTGCCGGCGGCGATTTACGAGCGCCTGTTCGGCACTCACGCGGAAGACAAATGGCCGATGTACGTTTGGCTCGCGTCGGCGCTTTTGCTGAGCGTGCCGGCGTTGGAGCGTCTGGGGAGCTGAGGCCAGACATTGCCAACGCCGCCTAGACCGCCTGGAATAAATCGCATATCCAGCCAACCGCCTTAGCACTGATGAACGGAGCCGACCGATGAACAAAACGATTCTTGCCCCACTCCCGGCCCTTGCTTTCGCGCTGATCCTTGCGGCGTGCGGCGGCGGCGGCGAAAACAACAAAAAGGCCTACGAAGCTTGCGTGAATTGGGCGAAAAAGCAGGAAAAATACGCCGGCGTCGAACCGGCCGCGCAGGACAAGGCCGAGTTCGCGGGCATGCAGGACGCCTCCATCGCCGTGATCATTCCCGCCAAGATCGGTGATCAGGACGCAAAAATCCAATGCAGCGTGGTGAAAAATCAGGACGGTAGCTTCAGCGTGCAAAGCGGCACTTGATCGGAACAGTCGCCGACCGTCGCGCAAGAACGCCGCCGGCGATGCCGGCGGCATTTGGCGTTTGAGCGGCATGGATCGAACCGCGACATTCCTCGCGGCTCCCACGCCATTCGGCTCAGGAACCTGGCGGCCTCGTGAAGACCTCGAACAACCCCATGACTTGGGCGGCATGGAGCGCGAGCACCCCGCCCCAGCCGATCATCGGCAGCAAGAACCAGGGATGGCCGGGATCTGTCGCCTGGTTCAAGAGCACACAGGCAACAACCACCGCGAAATAGGCCGCGAGGTGGTTTAAAAACATACGCAGACGCCGCCGGCCGCGTTCCGCCATTCGGCGTTCTTCGCTCAGAGCGGAATGTTGTCGTGTTTTTTCCACGGATTTTCCAGGCGCTTGTTGCGCAGCATGGCCAGCGCGCGGCAAACGCGCTTGCGCGTCGCGGACGGCATGATCACGTCGTCAACGAAGCCGCGGTGTGCGGCAACGAAGGGATTGGCGAACTTCCGCCGGTATTCCTCGGTCCGCTCGGCGATCTTGGCTTCGTCGCCACGGTCCTCGCGGAAGATGATTTCGACCGCGCCCTTGGGGCCCATGACCGCGATTTCGGCCGTGGGCCAAGCGTAGTTCGCATCGCCCCGCAGATGCTTGGAACTCATGACATCGTAGGCACCGCCATAGGCCTTGCGCGCGATGACGGTGACCTTGGGCACTGTCGCCTCGGCGAAGGCGTAAAGCAGCTTGGCGCCGTGCTTGATGATGCCGCCGAATTCCTGTGCGGTGCCGGGCAGGAAACCCGGCACGTCAACAAAAGTGAGAATCGGGATGTTGAAGCAATCGCAAAAGCGCACGAAGCGCGCCGCCTTGGTCGAACTCGCGATATCGAGGCAGCCGGCCAGCACCAACGGCTGATTGGCCACGATACCGACGGTCGAGCCCTCCATGCGCGCAAGGCCCACGAGGATGTTCCTCGCGTAATTGGGTTGGATCTCGAAAAAATCGCCGTCGTCCACGACCTTCTCGATCAACTCGTGCATGTCGTAGGGTTTGTTGGGATTGGACGGCACGAGGCTGTCGAGGGAAGGTTCGATGCGGTCGGGCGCGTCCGCGGTTGCGCGCACCGGTGGTTTTTCCCGGTTGTTTGGCGGCAGAAAATCAAAAAACCGCCGCATCTGCAGCAAGGCCTCGACGTCGTTTTCGAACGCCCCGTCCGCCACGCCCGAGCGTGTGGTGTGCGTGACCGCGCCGCCCAGTTCCTCCTGCGTCACGCTTTCGTGCGTAACCGTCTTCACGACATCGGGGCCAGTCACGAACATATAGGCGCTGTCCTTGACCATGAAAATGAAGTCCGTCATGGCCGGCGAATAGACCGCCCCGCCCGCGCACGGCCCCATGACCAGCGAGATTTGCGGCACGACGCCCGAGGCCAAGACATTCAACTGGAACACGTCGGCGTACCCCGCGAGAGACGCCACGCCTTCCTGGATGCGCGCGCCGCCCGAATCGTTAATACCGATCACGGGCGCTCCGACCTTCATGGCCTGGTCCATGACCTTGCAGATCTTCTCGGCGTGCGCTTCCGACAACGAGCCGCCGAACACCGTGAAATCCTGGCTGAAGACGAAGACCTGGCGGCCATTGATCGTGCCCCAGCCAGTCACCACGCCATCGCCGGACACGGTCTGTTGCGCCATGCCGAAATCGGCGCAGCGATGCTCCACGAACATGTCGTATTCCTCGAAGGAATCCGGATCGAGAAGCACGTCCAGGCGCTCGCGCGCGGACAATTTTCCCTTTTCATGCTGGGCCGCGACGCGCCTGGCGCCGCCACCCGCACGGGCGGCAGCGCGCATGTCCTCGAGCTGGCGCAGAATATCCGTCATCCTAACCTCCCGAACGCGCGCTCACCTGTAGCATGGGTCGACCCGCCCGGCCAACGCGAACCGCCGATCGCCACCGGCCCGGTCAGCCCTCCAAAAGACCGACGAGACGCGCAGCCGCGGCCACGTCGCGCGCGGCCGTGGCCCGGCGCTTGGCCGCCTCCGGATCGTCACCCCATTTTTCGCTCTGATAGGCTTCGTCGAGCTCGGCGACGGCTATCGCCTGATCGGGCGGCGCGGCGCCCGCCACGACGGCGAGGCCGAGAACGAGCGAACCCAAGACCTGGGTTGCCTGCATGAGCGCCGATAGCCGCCAATCGTCGTGCGCCGCGACGGCCGCACGCAGGACCGTGAGCGCCGCCGCCGGCTGCTTGGCGTACATCACGCCCGTCACGACGGCGAGCCGAGCGCCATATCTCTGCGCCGCCCAATCGAGCCAGGGCTGCCATGCAGCATCTTGGCGCGCCACAAGGTCAGCCGGGCCTTCGGCGCGATAGCACAGCATGTCGGTTTGCGCGAAGCCCGCGACCTCGCCGATCACGCGCGCCCGTTCCAGGCCCACCAAATCGACGGCCCGGGCTGCAAGCAGCATGATCGGCATGGTGTCGAACTTGACTGTCTCGCCTTGCGCCCGCCATTCGGCCGCGACCGCGCGCGCCACGGCCTCGCCCACGAGGAATGGCCGCTTGCCGGGCGAGGCGAGCGGCTTGGCGTCGAGCACGACCTCGAACCGGCCGCCCCGGGCGGCGATGTCCACCGCCCGGTAGAACCGCTTCATGAGCTTTACGATTTCGACTGGGATATTACGATTTCGGCCGAAGTGTTACCTCCCCGGCCGAATCGTCACGGCTTCAATAGGCCTTTCACACCCTTGGATAGGCTATCGACGGCGCCAGCCGGACTCGGATTCGCCGCGGGCTGGGCCACGGGCGAAGGCGCGGTGGCGGGCGCCTGGCCTTGCGGCGCGGGCTGGGCCGCCGGAGCCGCCTTGCCAAGGCAAGGATTGCCTCCGCCTGTGGCCGATTGAGCCTGGGCGGGCTGGGCGGCTTGCTGGCCTAGGACGCCGCCAAGCAGTCCTCCCATGCCCCCACCGCCGGCCGCGCCCTTGGCGAGCACATTGCCGGCCGCGCCGATCAAGCCCTTCGCGAGCGCCGCCGGATCGGGGGCGAAGGACGGATTCAGCAATGTCCCGCCGACGCGGATCGGCACGGCAAGGTTGAGCAGGCTCGAATTCTTAGGCTTGGCATCGATGACGAGGTCAAGGGTTTCGGGCCCGAGATTGATCTTGCCATCGCCCAGGACCGAAAAAGCCGCGCCGTCAACGATCATGGCTTGGCTCGTCGCCAAGCCGCCCTTGACGTCGAATTTCGAGATCACACAGTGGATCTTTCCCGTGTCCTCCTTGGCGGCCCACGGATCGATCAGCTTGAACAGATCGCCCGCGACGAGGCGCAAATATTTGTTATTGAGCTGGCCCTCGCCCATCTGCACCAGCGTCCTGCCATTGAGCGACGAGGCGATGGCGTGCATGGACGCGCCTGAACCGGCAAGATCGATATCGAGATCCGCCGTGCCTTCGACCAATTTTTCCTTGCCGGGCTGCTGCATCAGCGCACCGACATCGATCTTGCGGCCCGAGACCGCGATCGCCAATGCCGGCGTGCTCGAGCCGTCAACCATGACACCACCCGAAAGCGTGGCGCCTTTCAGCTCGACCGTGAACGGCTTCAGCGACAGCTTGCCGCCCTTGAGAGCGATCTTGGCCGCGAGCTTCTGAAGATCCCCGCCCTCTAGAACGATCCTGTCGCCACTGAGATCGAGATCGGCTTCGGCCGCCTTGAGTGCGGACAGATTGAGCGGCTCGTCACTGAACATGCGCTGCTTGCCGTCCGCCGCAGCCGGCTGTGCCTGCCCCCCGGCCTTGGCATTGCCGCCCTTCTGGCCGCTGGCCTCCTGCAGCTCCTTCACGTCGAGCACGCGAATATCGAGCTTGCCCGCGATGCGCGGCGTGCCCTTGGCCGAAACCGTCAAGTCGCCGATGACGTGGGAATTGCCGAACTTGATGTCGAGTGCGAGCGGCAAGGGCTTCTCGCCGCCGGCCTTGAGCGTGTCGATAGTGGCGAGCTTGCCGTTGATCGCCATGGCCTTGCCGTTGAGCATGCCGTCTAGGACGATCAGCAGCGGCGCCGCGTTCGATTCGGCCTTCAGCGTCAGGCGGCTGAGTTCGAGATTGGTCGCCTGGCCCGTCTTGCCGTCGCGATAGGCAAAGCTTAGGTCCTTGATCACCACATGGCGCACCTCGATGGCCGGCGGCGCCTTGGCGGCTTTGGCGTCCTTTGGCTGCTCGGCCGGTGCGGCATCTTTCTTCATGGGCGCGAACACCCAGTTGCCGACGCCGTCCTTGTTCGTCTCAAGCAGGATGTCCGCGCCTTCGAGCTGGACGCGATTGATCTTCACCTGGCTCGAGAGCAGCGGCAGGAGCTGCACCTCGGCCGCCAGGCTCTTGAATTTGACCATCTCGGGGCGCGAGCCCCAGTCGGCGTTGGCGAGCGCCACGTCCGACACGGTGATGGAAGGGGTGAGCGTGAACAGCTTGAGCCCAACCTTGCCGGCCAAGTTGAGCTTGCGCCCGGTCGCGTCCTCGGCGGCAGCGGCGATTTGATCCTTGAATTTGTTCGGATCTATGAGGATCGACGCGGCAAGCACCCCCACAACGACGAGGGCGACAAGCGCCACGACGGCAATTACAGCCTTGCGAATCATCATGTTCTCCAGATTGATCGTTGCAGTGCCGGCACGAGCTCATCGAACGATTCAAGGACCATGCGAGCGCCCGAGTCGATCAGTTGAGCACGCTCGTGATAGCCCCAACCGACACCCACGGCAGTCACGCCAGCGCTACGCGCCATCATCATATCAAATATCGTATCGCCGACCATAACAGTGTTCGCCGGCTCGACTCCCGCTTCCGCCATCGCCTGCAGCAACATGTCCGGGCGAGGCTTTCCCGGCGCGTCATCCGCCGTCTTGATGGTCACGAACCTGCGAACGAGACCGTGACGGCCGAGCGTGATATCGAGGCCCCTGCGGCCCTTGCCGGTGGCGATCCCTAGTAAAACCCCTTGTTTCTCCAAGGTATCAAGGCAGGCTCGCACGCCGGGGAACAACGGCTCATCCTCGTCGGATTCGCGGGGTAGCACCCGAAAAGCCGCCTTATAAGCCTCGGCCAGGCGCTCATGATCAGCCGGTGTGCCGCTGGGATGCAAGCCGGCGATGGCCTCGACGAGCGCCAGACCCACGACCTTGCGTACCTCGCGCGTCGGCGGCGGCGAATCCAGCCCGCACGCTTGCCAGGCTGCGGCCATGCCGGCCGCGATGGCGTGCTGGCTGTCAATCAGCGTTCCGTCGCAATCGAAGACCACGAGCTTGAGATGCGCCATCGCTCATTCCGATCCCGCGACCAGACCGAAGGGATCGCCGTCGTTCTTTTCGTCGAAGGCAAAGACCTGCCAAGTGTCGCGCATGTGTTGGGGCAAGAGCGCACGCACGCGCAAAGGCCCCCCTGGGCGCGGCAAACGAATCTCGCGGGCGTGAAGGTGAACGCGCTTGGCGTCGGGCAGCTCGGGCAGGAAGGCATCCGGGCCGCCATATTTGCCGTCGCCCAGGATCGGAGTGCCGATCGCGGCCATGTGCGCGCGCAATTGATGGGTGCGGCCAGTTATGGGCATGAGCGCGACCCAGGCAAGCTTTCGCCCGATGGCCTCGACGACCGCATAGCGCGTGATCGCGCGGTCGCCGCCTTCGTCCACCGCCATGCGCTCGCGTCCCGCACCGGAGTCCTTGGCCAATGGCGCATTGATTTCGCCCGAGAGCGGTTGCGGCACGCCGACCGTTAGCGCCCAATAGACCTTGTGCATCTCGCGGCCGCGAAACAGCCGCCCCATGCGCGCCGCCGACGAGGCCGTACGCGCGAGCACCAGGCAGCCGCTGGTATCCCGGTCCAGGCGATGGACGAGGCGCGGGCGCTCTGGCGCGCCGAAGCGCAGGACATCGAGCATCATGTCGAGATGGCGTCCGGTTCCCGTACCGCCCTGCACCGCAAGACCCGCGGGCTTATCGATCACCAGCACGTCGTCGTCGCGATGAAGCACGCGCGCCTGCAAGTCGGCCGCATCGCGCGCCGCAACTGGCGCCGGGCTTCGGCACGGCGGACTCCGCGCGGGCGCCTGGTCCGCCGGGAGCGGCGGCACGCGAATCTTCTGCCCAGGATCGAGGCGTTGCCCCGCCTTGGCCCGGCCACCATCGACCCGAACCTGGCCGGTGCGCAGCAATTTTTGCAGCCGACCGTGCGTCAGCGCGGGAAAGCGGCGACCGAACCAGCGATCGAGCCTCAGCCCCGCCTCGTCGGCCGCGACAGCCAAGGTTTGCACGCCCGCCACCGTTCAACCCTCGGCTTCCGGTTCGTTTTCGCCCCGCGTCAAGCGGTCGCGCAGGCGCGCCCAGTAATCGAGGCGCTTTTTGACGTCGCGCTCGAAGCCACGATCGGCCGGGCGGTATAGCTCCTGCCGCGCCATGCCGTCGGGAAAATAGTTTTGGCCCGAAAAACCTTCGGCGGTCGCGTGATCGTAGGCGTAATCCTTACCGTAGCCCAGATCCTTCATCAGCCGGGTGGGCGCGTTCAAAATGTGCTTGGGAGGCGACAGCGAGCCGGTTTCGCGCGCCGCCGCTTGCGCCGCGTTGAAGGCGCGATAGGCGGCATTCGATTTGGGCGCGGTGCCGAGATAGATCACGAGTTGCGTGAGGGCCAGTTCGCCCTCGGGGCTGCCCAATCTCTCATACGCGTTCCAGGCGGCGATCGCTTGAACCAGGGCTTGGGGATCGGCAAGGCCGATATCCTCGACGGCAAAGCGTGTCAGACGGCGCGCGATGTAGTTCGGATCCTCCCCGCCATCGAGCATGCGCGCGAACCAGTAGAGCGCCGCGTCCGTGTCGGAGCCACGCAAGGATTTATGTAACGCGCTGATGAGATTGTAGTGGCCGTCCTGATTCTTGTCGTAAACCGGCGCACGGCGCTGCACGGCCGCGGCGATGCCTTGGGTATCGAGTGGCGGCGTATCCCTAGGCAGGGCAAACAATTCCTCGGCTAGATTGAGCAGGAACCGCCCGTCGCCATCCGCCATGGCGCGCACGGTCGCCCGACCCTCGGGCAGAAGGGGAAGCTTGCGGCCCTCGATGGTCTCGGCGCGTTCGAGCAATTCCGCAAGAGCCGAGTCGTCGAGCCGCCGCAAAACCATGACCTGGCAGCGCGAGAGCAACGCCGCGTTCAATTCGAAGGATGGATTCTCGGTCGTGGCGCCGATCAACACCACGGTGCCGTCCTCGACATAGGGCAGGAAGCCGTCTTGCTGGGCGCGGTTGAAGCGGTGTATTTCGTCAATGAACAGCAAGGTGCCGTGGCCGATACCTCGCCGGCTCTTGGCGGCATCGAAGATCTTGCGCAGATCCGCAACCCCCGAAAACACCGCCGAAAGCGGCGCGAATTCGAGATTCGTCGTCTCGGCCAGAAGACGCGCGATAGTGGTCTTTCCGGTGCCGGGCGGGCCCCAAAGAATCATCGAGGCCAGACGCTTTTGCCCGACCATCCGCCCAATGGGGCCCTCGGGGCCGAGCAAATGTTCCTGGCCCACGACCTCGATCATGGTGGTCGGCCGCAACCGGTCCGCTAGCGGCCGAGGCGCCTGGGCCTCGAACAATGTGTTCACGGCTTGGTCGCCTGCATGTCGAGCATCTTGTTCTGGCGGCGCACGCCGAGACGCCATTGGCCCCGGTCCTCCGAGGCCGCGCGCACCAGGCGCTCGACGCTCGTCACGTCCTCGCCATTGATCTTCGAGATCACGTCGCCAACGGCGATTTTGATCTTCTGCGCGGTGCTGCCCTGTTCTATTTCGAGGACGATCACGCCGTATTCCGGAATCCCCGGCGTACCCAATTCCTCGGCAAGCGCCGGCGATAAATTCGCGACCGTCGCGCCCGCGAGCGGCGAGCCGCCGTCGATTTTCTTGGGATTGCGCGGCGGATCCTCGGGCGGCATGACCAGGACTGCCTGGACGATGGCCGAATCGCCCGCCCGGCGGTGCACCATGAGAGTGATCGTTTCTCCGATGCCGCGCGTCGCCACGCGGTAGCGGAACGCCTCGCGATCGCCGACGTCCTTGCCGTCCATGGCGAGAAGAATGTCGCCGAGGCGCAGGCCCGCGCGCTCGGCGGGCCCACCGGGCGACAAAAACGTGATGACCGCGCCCGTGGGCTTGGCTAGGCCCATCCGGCGCGCAAGATCGGCCGTGACCGATTCCACACGCGCGCCGAACCAGGGGCGCACGAGTTGCTGGCCGCTCGCGGCACCCTGGATGACCGAGGCGACCATGTTCGAGGGTATGGCGAAACCAACGCCCTGCGAACCGCCGCCGCGCGAAAAGATCGCGGTATTGATGCCGATGAGGCGGCCGTCCATACCGATGAGCGCGCCGCCGGAATTGCCGGGATTGATCGCGGCATCGGTTTGGATGAAGGAGCGGAAATCGGTGATGCCCACGTTCGAGCGCGCGATTGCCGACACGATGCCGCTCGTGACCGTCTGGCCGACGCCGAACGGATTGCCGATGGCCAGAACCAGATCGCCGACTTCGATTTCGTCGGAATTGCGCAATTCGAGCGCGGGCAGCGCCTCGGTCGGATCGATCTTGAGCACCGCCAAATCGGTTCGCTCGTCGGTGCGCAGGACTTGCGCCTTGAATTCGCGCTTGTCCGCCAAGATGACCGTGATCGCCTCGGCGCCGCGCACGACGTGAAAATTGGTCACGATGGTACCGTCCGAACGCACGATGACGCCCGAGCCGAGCGAGTTCTGATTTTTCTGATTTGCCGGCGCCTTCTCACCCGGTATCTGGCGATAGAAGGGGTCGTCCTTGAGATTGGTCGGCGAGCGCGCCGCGTGGATGTTCACAACCGCAGGCGCGGCGCGCTTCACCAGGGGCGCAAAAGAGAGCTGGATTTCGGCTTGGCCCTCAGGCACGACCCGGCGCGCGGGCGCGGCCTCGACCGCGCCGTGCCACAGCGCCGCGAGCGAAATTAGAACGGCGAACCAGCGCAACATGACGGGATTTTAGCTCGCCTCACGGCAAAGAGGCAGCCCCGTGCTCTGCCCTCGTAGCGCGCGAACGCACCCGCAAGGGGAGTGCGGCTTGGCGGGTGCGCGCCTCGGGCCGTGCCGTGGAACCTAGGCTGCGACCTTGTCGGCCTCGTCCTCGGAGCCTTGCTTCGGCCCCGAATCTTGGCCCTTGGCCGAGACATCGCGGTCCACGAGCTCGATCACCGCCATGGCCGCCATGTCGCCGTACCGGAACCCGGCCTTGAGAACGCGCGTATAGCCGCCCTTCCGCGTCGCGTAGCGCGCCGCCAGCGTGTCGAACAGCTTGGCCGTGATCTTGGTGTCCTGGAGGAACGCCATCGCCTGCCTGCGTGCGTGGAGCGTTCCGGCCTTGCCCAGCGTGACGAGCTTGTCCACGACCGGGGCCAATTCCTTGGCCTTGGGCAGCGTGGTCTTGATCTGCTCGTGCTTCAACAAGGCCACCGCCATATTGGCGAAGGTTGCCAGGCGGTGGCTGGTTGTCCGGCCGAGTTTTCGGCCGCTGACGCCGTGACGCATCGGAACTTCTCCGTGATCTAACCCCGCCCTGCGGCAAGGGCTCTCATTTCGCCCTTAGGTCTTGAAACTCAGTAGGGTTCCTCGAGCTTCTTGGCCAAATCCTCGATGTTCTCGGGCGGCCAGCCGACGACTTCCATCCCGAGATGCAGGCCCATCTGCGCCAGGACTTCCTTGATCTCATTGAGCGACTTGCGTCCGAAATTGGGCGTGCGCAGCATTTCCGCTTCGGATTTCTGCACCAAGTCGCCGATATAGATGATGTTGTCGTTCTTGAGACAGTTGGCCGAACGTACCGACAGCTCGAGCTCGTCCACCTTGCGCAGAAGATTGCGGTTGAATGGCAGCTCCGCGACCGATTCCTCGAGCACCGATTTGGTCGGCTCGTCGAAATTGATGAAGAGCTGAAGCTGGTCCTGCAGGATGCGCGCGGCGAGCGCGACCGCGTCGTCCGGGCGCACCGCGCCATTGGTCTCGACCTGAAGGGTCAGGCGGTCGTAATCGGTCACTTGGCCGACACGCGAATTCTCGACCCGGTACGTCACGCGCCGCACCGGGCTATAGAGCGCATCGACCGGAATGAGGCCGATGGGCGAATCCGCCGAGCGGCTCTGATTGGCGGCGACATAGCCTTTGCCGCTGTTAACGGTGAGCTCCATCTTTATCTTCGCGCCCTTGTCGAGAGTGCAGATGACATGCTCGGAATCCATGATTTCGATGTCGTGGCCGGTCTCGATCATGCCGGCCTTGATCTCGCCTGGCCCCTTGGCCTGGAGGACCATGCGCTTGGGCCCGTCGCCGTGCATGCGCAGAGCCATGCCCTTGATGTTGAGCACGATGTCGGTCACGTCCTCGAGAACGCCCGGAATCGAGGAGAATTCATGGAGGACACCCTCGATCTGGATCGAGGTGACCGCAGCGCCCTGAAGGGACGACAACAGGATACGCCGCAGCGCATTGCCAAGCGTCAGGCCGAAGCCGCGCTCGAGCGGCTCGGCCACGACGGTGGCGTTGCGCACCGGGTCCGAACCAGCCTCAAGCTGCAGCTTGCTGGGGCGGATGAGTTCCGTCCAGTTGCGCTGGACGACCGGGGTAATCTCACGCTTTCCGAGATCCATGGTTCACGCGCGTCCTTAGAATGGATGCGATCCGGCGCCGTCGCCGGATCGAACAAAGAACGCGGGAGCGTCGTGCGATCCCGCGCCCAGGAAAATCAAACGCGCCGTCGCTTGGGCGGCCGGCAGCCATTGTGCGGAATGGGCGTCACGTCGCGAATCGAAGTGACCTGGAGGCCGACCGCTTGCAACGCGCGCAACGCCGATTCGCGTCCCGCGCCCGGACCGCGCACCAGGATCTCGACCGTACGCAGCCCGTGCTCCATCGCCTTGCGCGCGGCGCCGTCGGCGGCCATCTGCGCGGCATAAGGGGTGGATTTGCGCGAGCCCTTGAAACCCATACTGCCAGACGACGACCAGGCGATCGCGTTGCCCTGCACGTCGGTAATGGTCACCGTCGTGTTGTTGAAAGAGGCGTTTACGTGGGCAACGCCCGCGGTGATGTTCTTGCGTTCGCGACGACGAAGGCGTGCGGCGGCGGCGGCGGCGGCAGTGTTGGCGGGCTTGGCCATGGGTTCCTACTTCGTCACTTTCTTTTTGCCGGCGATCGCGCGTGACTTGCCTTTGCGCGTACGCGCGTTGGAACGGGTGCGCTGCCCGCGCACGGGCAGGCCACGGCGGTGGCGCAAACCGCGATAGCAGCCGAGATCGAGCAGGCGCTTGATGCTCATCGCCATTTCACGGCGCAGATCGCCCTCGACCTTGTAGTCGCGGTCGATGACCTCGCGAATGCGTAGCACCTCGTCGTCGGTCAATTGATTGACCCGGCGATCGAGAGGGATTCCGACTTTGCCGCAGATCAATTTCGCCTGCGTCTTGCCGATGCCGTAAAGATATGTCAGCGCCACTTCGACCCGTTTCTGGGCCGGAATGTTCACGCCGGCTATGCGCGCCACGCGGTCATCTCCCGTTTTTCGGAACGCTCACCCGTTAGGACGCAAAATAGCGACCCCATCCAGCACGGACCGGGAGAGCGCTCGGAGTATAGACAATATCCTTCCACCGTCAACGCTTTACCGGCTTACGGAGAAGGGCTTCAAGCTGACGTGTAACCTCGTCCATGGTCGCCATGCCGTCCAACCGCGTCAGCAGGGCTTGCCGCTCGTAATAAGGCAGAATTGGCGCGGTTTGCAGCCTGTAGGCCTCAAGGCGGGCCCGAACCGTGTCCGGCTTATCGTCGTCCCGGCGGACGAATTCGCCGCCCCCGCAGGAATCGCAGACCCCGTCCGCCTGGGGCCGCTGGAAGAGGTCGTGGTAGCCCGCGCCGCAGCGCTTGCAGGAATACCGGCCGGCAATACGGTGGACCAGAACCTCCTCGTCCACCTTGAGCTCGATCACGTGGTCGAGGCGCGAATTGCGCGAGGCAAGGAGGCGATCGAGCGCTTCGGCCTGGGCGACTGTCCGAGGAAAGCCGTCGAAGATCACGCCCGACCGGCAATCCGCCTGGCCCAAGCGCTCGCCGATCATGGCGATGATGATGTCGTCGGACACCAAGCCGCCCGCGTCCATGACGGCCTTGGCCTTCTTGCCGGTATCGGTGCCCGCCGCCACCGCCGCGCGCAACATGTCGCCGGTCGAAAGCTGCTTCAGCCCAAAACGCTCCTCGAGCCGCTTGGCCTGGGTACCCTTGCCGCCACCGGGCGGCCCCAGCAGAACGATGTTCATCCTCGCCGCCCACGCAGCTTCGATTTCCGCACTAGCCCCTCGTACTGATGGGCGAGCAGATGGGATTGGACTTGGGCGATCGTGTCCATGGTGACGCTGACCACGATCAACAGGCTAGTGCCGCCAAAATAGAACGGCACCGAAAACCGCGAGATCAAGATTTCCGGCAACACGCACACCAATGCGAGATAAGCCGCGCCGATCACGGTCAGGCGTGTGAGGACGTGATCGAGATAATTGGCCGTGTTCTTGCCAGGGCGAATACCGGGCACGAAGCCGCCGTTCTTCTTAAGGTTGTCCGCCGTTTCGTCGGGGTTGAAGACGATGGCGGTGTAGAAAAAACAGAAGAACACGATGAGACCGACATAGAACGCGATATAGAGCGGCTGACCATGCCCCAAGAGGGCGGTGATCGTGGTCATGATGCCGCTCGAATCCTGCCCAGCGCTGAAACCTGCGATGGTCGTGGGCAGCAAGAGCAGCGAGGAGGCGAAGATGGGCGGGATGACGCCCGCGCTGTTGAGTTTCATGGGCAGGTGCGAGGATTGCCCGCCGACCATGCGCGTACCCATCTGGCGCTTGGGATACTGCACGACGATGCGCCGCTGGGCGCGCTCCATGTAAACGACGAAAACAATCACGGCCACGGCCAGGACGAGCACGCCAAGGATGAGCAAAGTCGACAGCGCGCCCGTGCGACCGAGTTCGAGTGTTTGGACGAGCGATCCGGGCAATTCGGCCACGATGCCCGCAAAAATCACGAGAGAAATACCGTTGCCCACGCCACGCGCCGTGATCTGCTCGCCAAGCCACATGAGGAACATCGTGCCGCCGGTCAGCGTGATGGCGGTGGTGATGCGGAAGAAATAGCCCGGATCGACGACCGCCGAGGCCGCACCCGAACGCATGCCCTCGATTCCGACCGCGATGCCGTAGGCCTGCAATAGCGCCAGCAGCACGGTGCCGTACCGCGTGTACTGGTTGAGTTTCTTACGCCCCTGCTCGCCCTCTTTCTTCAGTGCCTCGAGCTTTGGAGACACGGCCGTCAGCAACTGGACGATGATCGAAGCCGAGATGTACGGCATGATTCCGAGTGCGAACACGGTCATGCGGCCGAGCGCGCCACCCGCGAACATATTGAACATGCCGAGGATGCCGGCGGCCTGGGTATCAAAAATCTGCCGGAAAATCGCCGGGTCGATGCCCGGCAAGGGCACATAGGTGCCGACGCGAAACACGATCAGGCAGCCCAGCGTGAACCACAGACGCTTCTTGAGTTCGGTTGCCTTGCCGAAGGCACCGAGATTGATATTGCCGGCGATTTGCTCGGCCGGGGAGGCCATGGCGCGCCCCGCCCTCAGCCTTCGGGCTGAGCGGCTTTGGCGGCCCTGGTCGCGCGCGCGGGCCTATCGGCCTTCTCGGGCTTTCCTACCTTGTCGGCCTTCTCGGCCTTGTCGGCTTTCTCGGCCTTGGACTGCGGCTTCTTTTCCGACACCTGATTGTCGAACGCGCCGGTGGCGGCCTTGGCGCGCGCCTTCACGGCGGCGCTTTCGGGGTCGGGACCACGCTTGCCGCGTGCGGGCTGAAGCAGAATCACACTGCCGCCGACTTTTTCGATCGCGGCGATGGCCGATAGGGAGGCACCCATTACCGTGAGCGTCAATTTGGCCTTGAGCTCGCCCTTGCCAAGCACGCGAATGCCGCCGCGCAACTGCGAAACCAGACCCGCGGCCATCAATGCCGCGCCGTCGACCGCAGCGCCCGAAGCGAGCTTTCCCGCATCGATCGCCTTCTGCAGCAGATCCAAGTTGATGATTTGGAAACGCCGACGGAACGGGCTGCCCATGCCGCGCTTGGGCAAGCGCCGGTACATCGGCATTTGGCCGCCTTCAAAGCCGTGCAAGGCCACGCCCGTGCGTGCCTTCTGGCCCTTGTGACCCTTGCCCGCGGTTTTGCCGCGGCCCGAGCCGATGCCGCGCCCGATGCGGCGGCGCGGCTTGCGCGCACCGCGGTTGTCGCGCAATTCGTTGAGTTTCATGTCCTGCTCCCGCCGCCGCTCAATCCGCCGGCACGATGCGCACCAAGTGGCGCACCTTGTTGACCATTCCGCGCACGGCAGGCGTGTCCTCGAGGACGCGCTTGCGGCCCAGCTTGTTGAGGCCGAGCCCGATCAGGGTCTCTCGCTGGTCGTGACGGCGCGCGATCGGACTGCCGACCTGCTTAACCGTAATCTTTGCGCCCTCCTCGGCCATGTCAGCTACTCCTTCGCTTCCTCTTCGCCGCGCTTGCCGATCAGGTCGCCGACCTTCTTGCCCCGCTTGGCCGCCACCAGGCGCGGCGACATGACACTGTTGAGCGCCGAAAACGTCGCGCGAATCATGTTGTGCGGGTTCGACGTGCCGATCGACTTGGCGACGATATCCTGAATTCCCAAACATTCGAAAATCGCGCGCATCGGGCCGCCCGCGATGATGCCCGTGCCGGCCGAAGCCGCGCGCAGCACGACCCGACCCGAACCGTAATGGCCGTGGGAATCGTGGTGCAGCGTGCGCCCCTCGCGCAGCGGAACGCGAACCAGCGTGCGCTTGGCTTTTTCGGTGCCCTTGCGAATCGCCTCGGGGACCTCGCGCGCCTTGCCGAGACCGAAACCGACCCGACCCTTGCCGTCGCCCACCACGACCACCGCGGAGAACCCGAAGCGGCGGCCGCCCTTCACCACCTTGGCGACGCGATTGATGCTGACGAGTTTCTCCTGAAACTCGTTGTCCTCGCGATCGTTGCGGTCGCGCCCCCCGCGATCACGGGGTGGGCGGTCGGACGACCCCCGGGAGTTGCGATCGGACGGTCCGGTTGCTGCGCGTGCCATATGAATTGGACCTTGGGCTGATTGGAGCTTGGGTTAGAACGACAAACCGGCTTCGCGCGCGCCGTCGGCAAGCGCCTTCACGCGACCATGGTAGAGATAGGCGCCGCGATCAAACACGACTTCCTTCACGCCCTTTTCAAGCGCACGGATAGCGATCAGCTTGCCGACCGCCGCGGCGGCAGCCTTGTCCGTACCCTTGGTCATGTCGACCTTGAACGCCCCGTCGAGCGAGGACGCCGACGCAAGGGTACAGCCGCGCCGATCGTCGATGATCTGAGCGTAGATATGCTTGGACGAACGGAACACCGAAAGGCGCGGGCGGTTGCCCGCCGCCGCGCGCACCTGATGGCGCGTGCGCGCGCGCCGGCGTGCGAATTTTTCGTCGGGTTTCAGCATGACCGAACCTACTTCTTCTTGCCTTCTTTGTGGCGAACGATTTCGCCGACGTAGCGGATACCCTTGCCTTTATAGGGTTCGGGCTTGCGGTAACCGCGAATCTTCGCCGCCACCTGGCCGACCTGTTGCTTATCCGAGCCGGTGATGTGCACCAATGTCGGTTTTTCGCACTGGATAGTGATGCCTTGTGGAATCGCGAAGCGCACGTCGTGACTGTAGCCGAGTTGAAGAGCCAGCTCGTTCTTATCCACCGCGGCACGGTAGCCAACGCCGTTGATCTCGAGGCTCACCTTAAACGGATCGGCCAAGCCGCGTACCGTGCCTTGAAGCAGGCTCCGCGTCGTGCCCCACAGCGTCTTGCCTTGCTGATCCGGCGTGCGCGGGTTCAGCACGATCTTGCCGTCCTCGATCTTGGCTTCGATTTCGACGGGCAAATCGACGCGCTTCTCACCGGCCTTGCTCTTGACCGTGAGAATTTGACCGACGAGTTGAACCTCGACGCCCTTGGGAATGGTAACCGGATTACGGCCGACGCGCGACACGACTGTCTCCTTCGATCTCAGAACACGCGGCAGAGCACTTCGCCGCCAACATTGGCGGCGCGCGCCTCGCCGTCGGACATGACGCCCTTAGGGGTCGAAAGAATGGCGATGCCGAGACCGCCGTGGATGCGCGGCAACGACTTGATGTCCGAATACACCTTGCGGCCAGGGCGCGAGATGCGGCCGATTTCGCGAATCACCGGCTCGCCCTGATGGTACTTAAGTTCGATGCGCAGCGAATCGGCTTCGCCCTCGACGCGACTGTAGCCGCGGATGTAACCCTCGCGCTTCAGCACATCGAGCACCCGCTCGCGCATCTTCGACGGCGGCGAATTCACCACCGCCTTGCGCGAACGCTGCCCATTGCGGATGCGCGTCAACAGATCGGCCAAGGGGTCGGTCAGCATCTCGTTTGCCTCACCAGCTCGACTTCACGATGCCCGGCACCAGGCCGTTATTGGCCAGCTCGCGCAACTTGATGCGCGACAGCTTGAACTTGCGGTAATTGCCGCGCGACCGCCCGGTCAACTCGCACAACAGCCGCACGCGCGTGCGGGAACCGTTGCGCGGCAATTTGGCGAGCCTGAGTCGCGCCTCGAACCGCTCGTTCATCGACAGCGATTCGTCGTTCGCGAGCGCCTTCAGCGCCTTGCGCCGGGCCGCGAAGCGCACGACCATTTTCTCGCGCTTCTTGTTGCGCTCGATGAAGCTGGTTTTTGCCATGTCCTTGCCTGTTCTCCGCGCCTATTCGCTCAATTGGCGAAAGGAAAATTAAAGCCCTTGAGGAGGGCGAGCGCCTCCTTGTCCGTGCGGGCCGAGGTCACAATGATCACGTCCATGCCCCGAATCTCGTCGATCGAGTCGTAGTCGATTTCCGGAAACACGATCTGCTCCTTGAGGCCCATCGCAAAGTTACCGCGGCCGTCGAAACTCTTGGCCGACAGGCCGCGAAAATCGCGCACGCGGGGCAGGGCGACATTCACCAAGCGGTCGAGAAATTCGTACATGCGCTCGCGCCGCAAAGTCACCTTGGCGCCGATCCTGAGGCCCTTGCGCAGCTTGAATACGGCGATGGCCTTCTTCGACGCAATGAGTTGGGGCTTTTGGCCCGTGATCAACGCGAGCTGCTTGGCTGCGGTCTCGATCTTCTTCGAATCGTTGACCACCTCGCCCACGCCCATATTGACCACGACCTTCTCGATGCGCGGCGTTTGAAACGTGTTTTTATAGCCGAACTCCTTGGTCAGAGCCGGCTTGACCGTGGTTTCGTAGTGTTCGCGCAATCGTGCGGCCATCTTTCCCTCGCCTACCGATCGATGACTTCGCCCGAGCGCTTGGCTATGCGCGTACGGGTGCCGTCTTCGAGTCTCTTGATTCCGACGCGGGTCGGCTTGTCGGTCTTGGGATCGGCGATCGCCACATTGGACACGTGAACCGAGGCTTCCCGCTCGACAATACCGCCGGGGGTGGCCGCACTCGGCTTGGTATGGCGCTTTACGACGTTCACGCCCTGCACCACCACGCGCCGATCCGCCGGAATCGCCCGCAACACCGCGCCGCGCTTTCCCTTGTCCTTACCGGCGATCACGATGACCGTGTCGCCTTTCCTGATCTTCATTTTGTTGCGCATGGCGGTCTTACAGCACCTCGGGAGCCAGCGAAATGATCTTGAGGAAATTGCGCCCGCGTAGTTCGCGCGTCACGGGCCCGAAGATGCGCGTGCCGATGGGCTCGCCCTGCTTGTCGATCAACACCGCCGCATTGCGATCGAAGCGGATGGCGCTGCCGTCGTTACGATAGAATTCCTTGGCCGTGCGCACGATCACCGCGCGATGCACGTCGCCCTTTTTGACGCGTCCGCGCGGAATCGCCTCCTTGATCGAGACGACGATGATGTCGCCAATCGAGGCGTTCTTGCGCTTGGAGCCGCCAAGCACCTTGATGCACTCGACGCGTCGCGCACCCGAATTGTCGGCCACGTCCAGATTTGTCTGCGCGCTAATCATGTCCTACTCCTTACCCGCCAGCCCACTCAGGCTTTCGCCGTGGCGGCGGCTTCGTCCAGGACTTCCCAACGCTTGCGCTTGGACAACGGCCGGCATTCGCGAATGCGCACCTTGTCGCCCACCTTGCAGGCATTGTCCTCGTCGTGCGCCAGGTACTTCTTCGAGCGTACGATGTATTTCTTGTAAACGGCATGCTTGATCCGCCGCTCGACTTTGACCGTTACGGTCTTCATCGCGGCGGTGCTCGTGACCGTTCCTTGCAGCACGCGTTTCGGCATATCCGTCCCCTACTTCGCCTGGCGCTGGGCGATCGTGGTCTTCAAGCGCGCGATGTCGCGCCGCACGAGGCGCACGCGCGCCGTGTTGGCAAGTTGTCCGCTGGCCCGCTGGAAGCGCAGGTTAAACGCTTCCTTCTGGAGCTCGCCGAGCTTCTCGGTCACCTGGTCTTCGCTCAATGCACGCACGTCGGAGGGTTTCATGGCGTTCCTACTCCTCACCCATGCGCTGCACGATGCGGGTCAAGATCGGCAGCTTCGAGCCCGCGAGGGTCAGCGATTCCATCGCCAAATCCTTCGGGATGCCGTCGATTTCGAACATGATTCGCCCCGCCTTGACGCGCGCGATCCAGAACTCGGGCGAACCCTTGCCCGAACCCATGCGCACTTCGGCCGGCTTGGTCGATACCGGAACGTCCGGAAAGATACGAATCCAGATTCGGCCCGTGCGCTTCATGTGGCGCGTGACGGCGCGGCGGGCGGCCTCGATCTGGCGCGCGGTCAGCCGGCCGGCTTCCATCGCCTTCAGGCCGTAGGCGCCGAAGTGAAGCGTCGTGGCGCCCTTGGCGGCGCCGTGAATTCGGCCCTTGTGGGCCTTGCGATACTTGGTGCGGACAGGCTGCAGCATGGTGTTGGCTCTGGTCTTTGACTGCTATGGGCTCAAGCTGCCGACGGTCGGCTGGTGGACGGCTGTTGGTCGCCGAGGCGCTTGTCCTGGGCCATCGGATCGTGAGCGAGAATTTCGCCCTTGAAGATCCAAACCTTGACGCCGCATGTACCGTAGGTCGTGCGCGCGGTCGCGGTGCCGAAATCGACATCCGCGCGCAGGGTATGAAGAGGCACGCGGCCTTCGCGGTACCACTCCACGCGCGCGATTTCGGTGCCACCCAAGCGGCCTGCGCAGGTGATCCGGATGCCCTCGGCGCCGAGGCGCATCGCCGACTGGACCGCGCGCTTCATCGCGCGGCGGAACGCCACGCGACGCTCGAGCTGTTGGGCGATATTTTCCGCAACCAGGCGCGAATCGAGTTCCGGCTTGCGAATTTCGACAATATTAAGCGCGACTTCGCTGCCCGTCATCTTCGACAGGTCGGTGCGCAGCTTCTCGATATCCGCACCCTTCTTGCCGATGACGACGCCGGGGCGCGCGGTGTGAATGGTGATCCGTGCCTTCTTCGCCGGCCGCTCGATGACGATGCGCGAAACGCTGGCCTGGCTGAGGCGGCCGAACAAATAGCCGCGCAATCGGATGTCCTCGTGCAGGAGTGCCGCGTAGGCGTCGCCCGCGAACCAGCGCGAGTCCCACGTGCGGTTGATGCCGAGGCGCAAGCCGATCGGATTTACCTTTTGGCCCATTAGGCCGTCTCCCCGCGTTCGCGGACCACGATGGTCAAATGGCTGAAAAACTTCTCGATACTTGCCGAACGCCCGCGGCCGCGGGCGTGAAAGCGCCGCATCACGATACCCCGGCCCACGCTGGCTTCCGAGACGACGAGCTTATCGACGTCGAGCTGGTGATTATTTTCGGCGTTCGCCACGGCGGATTCGAGCGTCTTTTTCACCTGACCGGCAATGCGGCGCTTCGAGAATGCCAGGTCGTGCAACGCCTGCTGGACCTTCTTGCCGCGTATCGTTTGCGCGACGAGGTTCAACTTGCGCGGGCTCGTGCGCACCGCCTTCAATTGGGCGCGCGCCTCGTTGTCTTTGAGTGCGCGCACGGTTTTGGGCTTGCTCATGCGCCGGCGCCTTCGCGCTTTGCCTTACGATCGCCGCTGCCGCCGCCCACCGCCGTATGGCCATGGAACTGGCGGGTCGGCGAGAACTCGCCGAGTTTGTGACCAACCATGTTCTCGGTCACTAGAACCGGGATGAATTTCTGACCGTTATGCACGCCGAAGGTCAGGCCGACGAATTGCGGCAGAATCGTCGAGCGGCGCGACCAAGTCTTGATGACGTCGTTGCGCGTGCTCTGCCGGGCCTTTTCTGCCTTTTTGAGCAGATAGCCATCGACGAACGGGCCTTTCCAAACCGAGCGAGTCACCTGCTCTCTCCCTTACTTCGCGTGCCGACGACGAACAATCATCGAATCGGAGGGCTTCGTGCGCTTGCGAGTACGATAGCCCTTGGTCGGCTTGCCCCATGGCGTCACCGGGTGACGTCCACCCTTGGTGCGGCCTTCGCCGCCACCGTGGGGATGATCGACCGGGTTCATGGCGGTGCCGCGGACGGAAGGGCGCTTGCCCATCCAGCGCGAGCGGCCCGCCTTGCCGATCTTGACATTGGCGTTGTCGGGATTGGATACGGCGCCGATGGTCGCCATGCAATCCCCGCGCACCAGGCGTATCTCGCCCGAACTCAAGCGAATGAGCGCATTGCCCATATCGCGGCCGACGAGCTGCACATAGGCGCCCGCGGCGCGCGCGAGCTGACCGCCGGCACCCGGCTTCATCTCGATATTGTGCACGATCGTGCCGACCGGGATGTTCTTCAACGGCATCGCATTGCCCGGCTTGATGTCCGCGCGTTCACCCGAAATCACCTTATCGCCGATGGCGAGGCGCTGTGGAGCCAGGATGTAGGCCTGTTCGCCGTCTTCGTACTTGATGAGGGCAATGAAACCCGAGCGGTTGGGATCGTATTCGATCCGCTCGACCGTCGCCGACATGTCGAACTTGCGCCGCTTGAAATCAACGTTCCGCAGGCGTTGCTTATGACCGCCGCCCACGCGCCGCATGGTGATGCGGCCATTGGCATTGCGCCCGCCCGATTTGCTCTTGCCGCTCGTCAATGCCTTGACGGGACCGCCCTTCCACAGCTCCGCTCGGTCGATAAGCACGAGCCCGCGCAGCGAGGGCGTAACCGGTTTGTACGTTCTAAGGGCCATTGCCTAGATCCCCGTCGTCACGTCGATCGTCTGGCCTTCGGCCAGAGTCACGATCGCCTTTTTCGCATCGCTGCGCTTGCCGATCCGGCCGCGCGTGCGCTTGAGCTTGCCCTTCTGCGTGATGGTATTGACGGCCGTCACCTTGACGCCGAAAAGGCCTTCGACCGCCGCCTTGATCTCGTGCTTATTCGCGCCGATCGCGACTCGGAAACTGACCTGGCCGTATTCCGAGCCCGCAGTCGCCTTCTCGGTGATCAACGGAGCGACGATGATGCGCTGCATGGTTTCACGGCTAAGCGCGGTCTTGTCCGCGTGGTGCTTGTGGCGCTTCATGCGAGTCGAGCCTCGAGATGCTTCACCGCATCGCGCGTGAGCACGAGGATGTCGCGGCGGACGATGTCGTAAACATTCGCTCCCTGCTGGGGCAGGACATCGAAATTCGGGATGTTCGCGGCCGCGCGGCGGAAATTCAGGTCGACTTCCGGACCGGCGATGACCAGAGCGGAGCGCCAGCCGAGCTTCTCGACGGCCTTGGCCAGCGCCGAAGTTTTCCCGCCCTCGAGTTTCGCCGAGTCGAGCACCACGAGTTTTCCGGCCTTGAGTTTCGCCGATAGCGCCGCCCTGAGGCCGAGCGCGCGCACCTTTTTATTCAGATCGAACGCGTGGCTGCGCACGAGCGGACCGAACACCGCACCGCCGCCCCGGAACTGCGGCGAGCGCAAGCTGCCTTGGCGCGCGCGGCCCGTGCCCTTCTGGGCATGGGGCTTCTTGGTCGTGCCCTGCACCTCGCGCAAGGTCTTGGCCTTGTGCGTGCCCGAGCGTCGCTTGGCACGCTGCCAGTTAATGACGCGCGCAATGATATCCTTGCGCGGCGCGACGCCGAACACGGCCTCGTTCAATTCGATGGTCCCGAGCTCCTTGGCGTCGAGACCGAGGACGGGATGAGATGTCGCCATCAGCCCTTGGCCTCCGACCCTTCGGATGTTTGCGTCGCGGCCGCGGCTGCGGCCGGGCCCGCCAACTTGACGGCCGCCGGATACGGCACGTCCTTGGGGCGCTTGCGCTTGGCGGCGTCCTTGATCGTCACGTAGCCGTCGTCGTGACCCGGAACCGCGCCCTCGACCAGAATGAGGCCACGCGCCGCGTCCGTCGAAACCACCTTTAAATTCTGCGTGGTCACGCGCACCGTGCCCATGTGGCCGGCCATCTTCTTGTTCTTGAAGACCTTGCCGGGATCCTGGCGGCCGCCGGTCGAACCGTGGCTGCGATGGCTGATGGACACGCCATGCGAGGCCTCGAGCCCAGAGAAATGGTGGCGCTTCATGACGCCGGCAAAACCCTTACCGATGGTCGTGCCAGTCACATCGACGAATTGGCCGGCCAGGAAATGTTCCACCGAAAGCTCGGCACCGACTTCGAGAAGGGCATCGGGCGCGACGCGAAATTCGATCAGCTTTCGCTTGGGTTCGACTTTCGACTTCGCAAAGTACCCGCGCATGGGCTTGTTCACGTTCTTGATCTTCGGCGTTCCGGTGCCGAGTTGAACGGCGTTGTAGCCATCCTGCTCGGCCGTGCGCCGGGCAACGACTTGCAGACCCTCGACCATGAGCACCGTCACGGGAATATGCGCGCCATCCTCGGCGAACACCCGCGTCATTCCCACCTTCTTTGCGATCAGCCCGGTGCGCATGGCATCGTCCTTAAAGCTTGATCTCGACATCGACGCCCGCGGCGAGGTCGAGCTTCATCAGCGCGTCCACCGTTTGCGGCGTCGGATCAATGATGTCCAAGAGACGCTTATGGGTGCGAATCTCGAACTGTTCGCGCGACTTCTTGTCGACGTGCGGCGAGCGATTGACCGTGAAGCGCTCGAAGCGTGTCGGCAACGGAATCGGCCCGCGCACGCGCGCGCCGGTCCGGCGCGCGGTGTTCACGATCTCGCGCGTCGATTGATCGAGCACGCGATGATCGAAGGCCTTTAGCCGGATACGGATATTCTGGCTGTCCATGATTGGCGCCGTGTGTCCCTTGACTCGTGTTCTTGTCGGTTCGACTGGCTATTGAATAACGGTCTTACTTGATCACGCTTGCAACGACGCCTGCTCCGACGGTTCGGCCGCCCTCGCGGATGGCGAAGCGCAAGCCCTCGTCCATCGCGATCGGCGCGATCAGCTCGACCTCCATCGCGATATTGTCGCCG
>JBJXGH010000152.1:0-4347 GCA_046153685.1 Alphaproteobacteria bacterium | reverse complement strand
GTGCCGGTCTATCCGGTGCGGGTCGAGCGGCTCAAGGGCGCGCGCTTCCGGATCACGATATTCCCAAAACTTGCGCTACCACGCACGGGCAATCGAAACGCCGATGTCATGGCGACGATGCTCCAGGTCAACCAAATTCTCGAAGCCTGGATCCGCGAGCGCCCCGCGCAATGGCTCTGGGTCCACAAGCGCTGGCCGGATTAGAGCAGCGAACCTTGGCGGCCATCGCCACCTTGCTTGCGTCCCTGCTTCGGGGAGTTAGCGGGCGCGCCGCCGCCGGTCGCGGTGGCGCCGACAGTGCCGTCGGCGAATTCGAGGCCAAGCGCATCACCGACATGAATGCTTGCCGCGGCGCGGAGCGGTCTGCCAGTCTCGTCACGCACCACGACATAGCCGCGCGCCAAGACACCCTTATACGAATGGCTTTCGAGCAGGCGCGATGCGGTGTCGAGCCGCGTGCCATGGCGTTCGAGCTGCAGATTCAACAAATGTGACAACCGCGTGCCAAGCTTCACTAGCGCATCGGTGCGCGGCGCGAGGCCGAGCGCGGGGTGCACGCGCGCGAGCCGCTTGGCCGCGGCGTCGATCCGCCCGCGTTTGACCGCCAACACATGACGCGGATGCGGCACGCGCGTTGCCGACAGTCTCGCATCGATCCGGCGTAGCCTGGCGTGCAGCGCGCTCTCCAGCCGCTCGCCCCGATCGTCGAGCCTCTGACCGGCATGGTGCACGAGACCGGGCACGACATTGAGCCCGCGCGCGAGGCTCGAGACACGCTCGCGTCGGCCGCGCAACAGACGGTCGAGCGCGCCAACCACACGCGCCTGCTTGGCCAACAATTCGCGCTGAATATCGGCGCGCACCGGCACCGCCATTTCGGCCGCTGCCGTGGGTGTGGGCGCGCGGCGGTCGGCGGCGAAATCGATCAGCGTGGTGTCGGTCTCATGACCAACCGCCGAAATGAGCGGGATGCGGCTCGCCGAAGCGGCGCGCACCACGATCTCTTCATTGAACGCCCAGAGGTCTTCGAGGCTGCCGCCACCGCGCGCGACGATCAGGAGATCCGGGCGCGGCACAGGCCCGTGCTCGGACAAGGCGTTGAAGCCCTCGATCGCGCGCGCGATTTGCTCGGCCGCGCCCTCGCCCTGCACCAGCACCGGCCAGACCAGAATATGGCGCGGGAAGCGCTCGGCGATGCGGTGGAGAATATCGCGAATCACCGCGCCGGTCGGCGAGGTGACGACGCCGATCACCTCAGGCAGATAGGGCAGTGGCTTTTTCCGCGCCGGATCGAACAGCCCTTCGGCGCCGAGTTTTTTCTTGCGCTCTTCGAGCAACTTCAACAACGCGCCGACGCCCGCGAGCTCAAGCCGCTCGACGATGATCTGGTATTTCGAACGCCCCGGATAGGTCGTGATGCGCCCGGTCGCGATCACCTCCATGCCGTCCTCGGGCGCGAGGCCAAGTCGGCTCGCCGTGCCGCGCCATGAGACCGCGTCGAGCACGGCTTCCTGGTCCTTCAGCGCGAAATAGAGATGGCCCGAGGCGTGGCGCTTGAAGCCCGAAATCTCGCCCCGTACGCGCACGAAGGCGAAGCCGTCCTCGAGCGTGCGCTTGAGCGCGACGGACAGCTCGCTGACCGAATAGATTCCGGCATTGGCGGCAAGATTGGGGGTGGCGTCGGTCTCGTCCATCGCGGCGTTGCCAAGCGTTCGCCCTGTGTTACAAGGGCGCCATCATAGCCGCCTTATGGGATTTAGCCTCGCATGAAAGTCCTCGTGCTGGGTGCGGGCGGGCGGGAACACGCGCTCGCCTGGTCGCTCGCCGCCTCGCCTTTGGTCGATAAGCTCTATGCCGCGCCGGGCAATGCCGGCATCGCGGCCGAAGCCACCTGCGTGGCGCTCGACGTGATGGACTTCACCGGAATCACGACGTTCTGCACGGACCAGTGCATCGGCTTTGTCGTGGTCGGACCCGAGGCGCCCTTGTGCGCCGGGCTGGTCGATCATTTGGAAGCAAACGGCATCGCCGCCTTCGGGCCTACCCAAGCCGCCGCGCGTCTCGAAGGCTCCAAGGCGTTCATGAAGGAGCTTTGCGCGCGCCACAATATCCCGACCGCGGCCTTTGGCCGTTTCACCGACCTGCAGGCGGCCGCGCGCTTCATCGACGGACAGACTCCGCCGATCGTGGTCAAGGCCGATGGCCTCGCCGCCGGCAAGGGCGTCATCATCGCCGAGACCAAGGACGCGGCGAAGGCGGCGGCCGCCGACATGCTCGCGGGCGGTCTCGGCGCGGCGGGGCGCGAGGTGGTGATCGAGGAATTTCTTGCGGGCGAGGAGCTGAGCTATTTCGCGCTGGTCGATGGCGCGCATTTGCTGGAGCTCGACGCCGCGCAGGATCACAAGCGCGTCTTCGACGGCGACCAAGGCCCGAACACCGGCGGCATGGGCGCCTATTCGCCAGCGCCGCTCGCGACCCAAGCGCTTAAGGATCAAGTCCGCACGCGCATCGTGCAACCCTTAGTCGACGGGATGGCCGCGGCCGGCACGCCGTACAAGGGCGTGTTGTTCGCCGGCATCATGGTGACCAAGGACGGGCCGAAGCTCCTCGAAGTCAATTGCCGCTTCGGCGATCCGGAAACCCAAGTGCTGATTCCGCGTCTGATGTCTGACCTCTTGCCCGCGCTGATCGCCTCGCGCGACGGCGCGCTCAAGACCGTGAGCCTCCGTTGGTATGACGACGCGGCGCTCTGCGTCGTCATGGCGAGCAATGGCTATCCCGGCGCCTATCAGAAGGGCTCGGTGATCAGCGGCCTGGAGGCGGCCGCGCAAGTTCCAAACGTCACGATCTTCCATGCCGGCACCAAGAGGCGCGATGATGGCGCGCTGATCGCCGATGGCGGCCGCGTGCTCAACGTGGTCGGAAAAGGCACGACCGTGAGGGTGGCGCAGGATGCCGCCTATCGAGCGATCGCAAAGATCGACTGGCCGGGAGGGTTTTGTCGGACGGATATTGGCTGGCGAGCGGTCGGGCGGTAGGCCCTTGGGCCCTTGCGGGAGATAAGGGGTCGGGGAAGGAGGGTGGCTACGCCCTCAAAACCAAGCAATTTGCGCTTTACCATCGGCCATGTAGGTCCGCTTGCTCCATTCGTTTAGATAATGAAGCAGCCCAGGCCCAAAGAAAGTAGGTCGTGAGCCGTTGAATCCATAGCTGCCTCGAAGCTCAGAATTCGTATTGTATGCGTCGACCAACGCGTCGAGCCGTTCATCACTCGGTTTTTCGATGGCAGGCAAGATCGCAGCTAGCGTGTTGCCCGTGATGAAGCTCGGACACCCTTTCAGCGCCGATACGTATGCGTCAAACATGCGGTCGTGCTTGATCAGTAGCTTTACAATCGCATCTGCTGCGCTTTCCCACGTGCAGTTGAGGCCTTGAAATTTTCCGATGAAGCCGTAGGGATCGCGGCCAAGGCGAATGGCGACGATCGGCACTCCACGTGCAAACGCATAGCCGACCTCTTGATCTGTCCAATTGCTTTCGTGAAACTTTTCGGTCATGAGAGCGACGAAGCCGTCCATCGTCGCCAATGCATTTTCGATTTCGTCCTGCCATTGCTGCGTGGGTTGAATATCGGCATGTGCGACAAAGCAGGACACCCCGTAGCAACTGAGCTTTTCTTTTAGCTCCGTCGTCTCCTTCTTAACCTCAGATTTGTGACTAACGAACAATCTGAACTGCCCATCTGTCCATATCCGCTTTGTGGCTTCTTCGGATACGAGACGGGTGCTTTGCAGAAGTACACCCGATTTCTGCCTCCAATCGCCGTCATCAGAGACTTGCATTTCTATGAAGATCTTTTCGATGAACTCTCCTGGAACATTGTGGACCTTCTCTATGTCAGCTCTTACGCGCTCCTCAATATCGTTTTTCTGCCGAACTACAGCGAGGTAGACCGTTTCGGGCACAGTGAGATATAGCGCGTGCCCGCGTATTCCCCCATCCCAACCGTCGTAACTCCATTCTTCATGGATACGCGTTTGCGCGTTGACGATAATCTCTTGAAGCTGACGTTCGCCCTCGCGGCCATACAGCTTTGACAGCGTAGCTAGGTAGCGCTCGATGTTGCGAGGAAGCTCGAATTTGTACTCAGGTCCTGTCATTTAGTCGTCACTTCCAAACACGTATCGTTGAACGGCCGTTAATGAATGTACCTCCTTCTCCCTTGAGGAAGGAAAGAGCGAATGCGCATGCGTTTTTGCCTCCCCCTCGCGGAGGCGGGCTTGCTACCGCCTGTCCTGAAAAAACCGCTTCAATAACTCCCCCGCCCTCCCCTCCTCGATCCCGCCA
>JBJXGH010000148.1:0-15604 GCA_046153685.1 Alphaproteobacteria bacterium | reverse complement strand
CCGGCGATCTCGGACGGTTCCGCGCGCGTTCCGCTATGACCGTTCTTACCCCTCTTGCCGTCCACCCGCCCGCCCGGACTGAATCCGCGTTGCGCCTGAACGTGGGCTGGCTCGTGCTGCCTGCGGTGCTGTTTCTCGCCGCGTGCTACGTCTATCCGCTCGCGAGCCTTTTTCTTGTGAGTCTGGACGCGCCGAAATTTACGTTGAAGCATTATGCCGAGTTCTTCGAGGAAGACGTTTACGTCCGCGTCCTCCTCATCACTTTCCGCGTCGCGGCCACCGTCACGGCCCTCTGCCTCGTGCTCGGCTATCCGGTGGCCTATGTGCTGGCACGCGCGTCCCCGCGCTTGCGCAACGTGCTGCTGCTGCTCGTCGTCGTGCCGTATCTCACCAGCTTTCTCGTGCGCACCTATGCTTGGCTCGTGCTGCTGCATCGCAATGGCATCATCAATTCCCTGCTGACGCAGACGGGCGTAGTCGATCAGCCCTTGAAGCTTGTCTTCAACCCGTTCGGCGTTCACGTCGGCATGGTCCAGGTGATGCTGCCGCTGATGATTCTGCCGATTTACAGTGTGATGAACGGCTTCGATTGGCGTCTCATGCGCGCGGCCGAGAGCTTGGGAGCCGGGCCCGCGCGTGCCTTCGTGCGTGTCTTTTTGCCCCTGAGTCTGCCCGGCGTGCGCAGCGGCTGTTTGCTCGTATTCCTGTTGTGCCTCGGCTTTTACATTACGCCAGCCCTCCTGGGCGGCCTTAAGGATGTGATGCTGGCGACCTTCATCGAGGCGCAAGTCTCCCAGCTTGTGAACTGGCCGTTTGCAGCTGCGGCCGCGTTTATCCTGTTGGTGCTGACGCTCGCGGGTTTCTTCCTGGTGGGCTGGCTCACGGGCGCGACAGCCTTCATCGCGGTCGACCGCACGGCACCGGCACGCCACGGCCCAGGCGTCATCGGCCTGGGACTTTCGGCGTTTGCGCGCGCGACGGGATTGGCGGCGCTAGCGGCGTACTTGGCGCATCTTGCGCGCGTGCTCGGCGACCGCGTGGCAACGTGGCGCGAACGGAGCGCGCTCGGCCGGGCGCCTGTGCCGCCCGTGGGCCGGACCTTCAGTCGGCTGTTCACCGCGCTCGTGCTGTTCTATCTCGTCCTGCCGGTCTTCGTGGTCGTGCCGCTGTCGTTCAGCTCGGCGAATTTCCTCAAATTTCCGCCACCCGGTTTCTCGCTCAAATGGTACGCGAATTTTTTCGACGATTGGCGGTGGCTTGGGCCCTTGGCGCTGTCGGCGCAGATCGCCATGCTGACGGCCGTGGTCTCGACCGTCGCGGGCACGCTTGCGTCCTATGGCATCGTGCGCGGGCGGTTTCCCGCGCGGACGGCGGTCATGTGCTTGATCGTTTCGCCCATCATCGTGCCCTCCATCGTGATCGGCGTGGCGCTATACGGCCCCCTGGCCCAAATCGGGCAAATTGGCGGCATCGTGGGCTTGGTGATCGGCCACACCATCGGCTCGCTCGCCTATGTCGTGGTGATCGTCTCGGCGACGCTGGTTGGCTTCGACCGTTCCTACGAGCGCGCGGCGATGAGCTTGGGAGCCGGGCCCTTGCGTACCTTTCGGCGCGTGACCTTTCCGCTCATTCGACCGGGCGTGGTCAGCGGCGCGATTTTCGCCTTCATCCATTCCTTCGACGAGTTGGTGATCACCCTTCTCATCGCCGGCAGCCGCAGCCAAACCCTGCCGATGAAAATGTGGGAAAACATCCGCAACGAGATCGACCCGACGATTGCCGCCGTGGCGTCGCTGCTGAGCCTCGTGCCGGTAGCCGTGCTTCTCGTGCTCAATCTCGGGCGCAGGCAAGGCGAGACCGGCGGCCTGCGCTTCCGCTGAATGCCAATCCTTCTACGGCCAATACCGGACGCGCGAAGCCGGTCAGGGTCCGCAGGGTGCTGGAAACTTGCCGTCGGGGGAATTGTCGTTCGCCGCGGTTTCGATCATGCCGGCGAGGCGCAGTTTGAATGCTGGTTCTTCGGTTCGATATTGGACGGCACCGCCCGGCTCATCGAACCAGGGCGCGGCCTTTCCCGCCAGGACCGCGAGGGGTTTGGCGACGCGATAGACCGTGTAGGCCATGCGCTCGCAGACATAGGGCACGGCGCGCGCGGCGAAGCTCTCGCCTTTCGGGCTGAAGAACGTTCCGCCATCGCCCCCGAAGCGGTCTATCAGCGTGCCGGCCGGCAGGGTTTGCACGACGGGCGGGGCGGCGTAGCCATCATTGGGCGGCCAGGTGATCTCGGCCTTGGCGTCGATCCATTTCGGATAGAGCGCGCGCCGCAGATGGGGCGGCAGCGCGGGAGCGGTCTCCACCGCTTGGCCGCCGGAATAGGCCGAAATGCCGGCGGGATCGGGCGCCTGGAGCGAGCAGCCGAGAAGGGCGAAGGCGAGCAGCCCCATTGCGGTTACCCAAGTACGCATCGACCGCGCCAACATAAAAATCCCTCCCTCACGGCTGCTGCTGGATCTTAGCAAGAATCGATGGATCGTATTACGCGGGGCGTGACATCGATCCATGTGCGCGGACTCGGCCTGGACCTCGCCCTGCGCGCCCGTTACATCGAGCGAATGGCCTATGGCGTGGCGCCGCGATTGAGTGCCGCCGATGCCTGGCAACAGGGCTATCGATCGGTTGCTTAAGTCCTTGTGCATCAATATATTTCGTGAAATCGGACCGTGGCGCAGCCTGGTAGCGCACTTGACTGGGGGTCAAGGGGTCGTGGGTTCAAATCCCGCCGGTCCGACCATTAACTCCAATACATAATAACGCGCCTGGACCGTAGCGGGGCCCGGGGCCGTGGGTGAGGGCGAAGAGCCTAGCCAAGCGGCCCGCGCGGTTCCTGCGGTGCATGCGCCCCAGGCTCGCTTGCGGTGAACGATGACGCGGCGGACAGGTTTCGCGCCGATCATTTCCGATTATGCGTTCTTTAACGGCTAACCCCCAGTCTTGACGGCTGCTGGCTTTATGATTGCCGGTTTTATGGTCGCTGGAGGGGCGCCGCCGTGCGTGTGGATTCCGCTTCCATCAAGACTGCGCCGGTCAATTCGTACTGGCGCCGAGTCCTAAGCGCCGTGACGGGTCACGATGGCTGGGCGGGTTCACGTATCGCGGGCCGTTCGATCCGATCTCGGAGTGATTGCAGCGCCGTGACGGGCCGCGAGCGCCGTGCGCGTTCGCGCATCGAGGGCCGTTCGATCCGGCTTGCGATCGATGGAACGCGATACAAGACGCTCGACTGGTCCCTGGGCGGGTTCCGCATCGCGGGGATCGACCGGACGCTGTCAGTAAGCGAGGAGGTCGCCGGCGAAGTGCTCGGTAGCCGGTGGGTCGCCGGTGGCGCATTTACCGCTGAATTGTGCTGGTCGCGCGACGGTCAGGCGGGATTTCGCTACCTCGACATTTCTTCGCGCACCTTTCTTTCGATGGCGTGCCAATTCGAGACCTGAGCACGGCCGCGCGACGCGGCTAGCCGCGAATTTCGATCGTTGCCGCCTTGAGTGCCGACTCGTCGATTGCGACACCGAGGCCCGCGCCGTGCGGCACGATGACATGTCCGTTCTCGACCGCCACGTTCTCGACCAGGATGTCGGACTCGAAGGCGTATTTCGGCATGTAGAACTCGCAGCCCATCGACATGTTCGCTGTCGCCGCGATGAAATGGGTGCCGGCTGCAAGCGCGATTCCGCCCTCGAACAAGGTGCCGCCGTAACAGGGTACGCCTGCAGCCTCGCAAATGGCGTTGGTCTTGCGTCCGGCAAGAATGCCGCCCGATTTCATGAGCTTGACCGAAATGATATCGGCCGCGCGCCCCTCGACGACGCGCAAGGCCTCGGCCGGGGTAAAGGCGCTTTCGTCCGCCATCACCGGGGTATCGAGCGCGGCGGTAAGCGCCGCCATGACGTGGATGAGGGGACGCTTCACCGGCTGCTCGATGAAGCTCGGCTTGAAGACCTCCACGTCGCGGCAACAGCGGAGCGCGTCGTACGCGGCCAGGCCCTGGTTGTAGTCGATACGAAGATCGATGTCCGCGGGCAGTTCCTTCCGAAACCGCGCCAACCTGCGCATGTCGTTCGCATGATCGGAAAATCCGGTCTTTACCTTGAACACGCGGTGGCCTTCGGCGCACATGTCCTTGGCCATGGCGACATCGGCGCCGTCATCGGGATTGGCGAGCGAGAAGCTCAACGGAATGCGACTCCGCACCATCCCACCCAAGAGATCATACACCGGCAGATTCGAGAGCTTGCCGCAGAGATCGAACAAGGCCATTTCGAGCGCGGCCTTGGCCTCCCAATGCTCATACAGCGCCGTCTCGCAGATCGCCAAGGTCGCTTGGATGGCGCGCGGATTCGTGCCGAGGACGAGCGGGCGCAGGTACAAATCGAGCGCCGCCGCCGCCTGTTCGGCCGTACCCGAAAACACTTCCCATGGCGCGCATTCGCCCCAGCCTTCCTCGCCCGAGGCCGTGCGGAGGCGAACGACCACCCGTTTCACGTCGCGTTCGACCGAGCCCACGCCTTGGGCGCGCTTGGTCTTGAGGCGGCTCTTGATAAGGCGGACTTCGAGGTCCGTGATTTTCGTCATGGCGTGCTCCGCTTGAGCTTGCGCGCCGAGGCTAGCGTACTGGGATAAGCTTCGCCACGATGGCGCGAGGGTTCAGGCACAGGGAGGTCGCGAGATGATCGAGGCGGCGAAGGGCGTGGCGGGCGCGTACACCGCCGAGGGCGTGACCGTGATCGAGGGCGGCTGGATCGTCGCCTTCGATGGGTGCGAACATCGCATGATCGAAAACGGCACGGTGGCCTTTCAGGGCGACACCATCCTCGATGTCGGAAAGACCTATCGTGGCGCGGTCGAGCGGCGCATTGACGCGCGCGGCGCGCTGGTTATTCCCGGCCTGGTCAATTGCCACGTCCATATCGGCGCACACGCGGGCGACCGGATGATTCTCGACGCCGGACGGCGCGACGTCTTCCGCTCGGGTTTTCTCAACTACTGTCCGACCAAGGGCATCGGCGGCAAGACGATTTTCAGCTTCGAAAACCCACATGCAACTATCCGCTATTCGCTCGCGTCCCTCTTGCGCTACGGCTCGACCACGGTCGTCGAAATGGGCGGCGATTTCTCGGGCGACCTCTCGGCCATCGCCGATCACGCCGGCGAACTCGGTATTCGCCTCTATACCTGTCCGGGGTTTTCCACTGGCGCGCATCACTTCGACCAAGCCGGTCGGCACCATATTCATTTCGACGAGAAGGCGGGAATGGCGGGACTCGAACGCGCCTGCCGCTTCGCCGAGGACATGGCGGGCAGGCATGGCGGGCGCGTGCGGCCCATCCTGGTGCCGTTCGAATACCATCTATGCAGCCCGGATTTGCTACGCCGGACCAAGGATGCGGCGCGGCGATTGGGCATCGGCATCACGATGCATTGCGCCGAATCCTTGCCCGAGTTCCAGGACAGCGTGCGCCAAACTGGGCGTACCCCCGTGGCTTTCCTCGGCGATTTGGGCTTTCTCGGGCCCGAGGTCATCCTCGGCCATTGCATCTATTTGTCGGGGCACAGCCAGACCGCCTATCCCTATGGCGGCGACCTCGAGATTCTTGCGCGCTCGGGCGCCGCTATCGCCCACTGCCCGCTGGTCTTTGGCCGGCGCGGTGTCGTACTCGAATCCTTCCAACGCTATCTCGACGCGGGCGTGCGCATCGCGCTTGGAACCGATTCGTACCCGCAGGATCTGGCGGGCGAGATGAAATTCGTCTCGGTGCTCTCGAAGGTCGCGGACCGGCACATGGAAAGTGCCAAGGCGCGCGATGTATTCAATGCCGCGACGCTGGGTGGGGCGGCGGCCCTGGGGCGCGACGATCTGGGGCGCCTCGCGCCTGGGGCCAAAGCCGACATCGTCCTCGTCGATTTTGAAACCTTGCGCGCGGGTCCGTTTCTTGATCCGATCAAGGCCTTCGTGCACTGCATGAACGGCGACGCGGTCGATACCGTGATCGTCGATGGCCGGATTTTGGTCGAGAACAAGCAGCTTCTGGCTTGGAACGAGCGCGAATTGCTCGCCCAGGTGCGGGCGTCCACGGCCTCGGCTTGGCGGAATTTCGGCGCCTACCATCCGTTCAACGAGAGGATCGACGAGGCTTTTCCGCCCGCTTTCCGTCCCTGGGACGGCGCGGATTGACGAATTCGGGCGGGAATTGTGACCGCCGTCACTGTGCTGGAGCGCCGGATTCGCGAGGCTTCTCTCTGTCCATACCAGGGAGGCTGCCATGCGCCGGGACGATGTACCGCTCGACCGCAAGAGAATTAGCGATTGGCGCCTCTCGCCTCAACTCGACAGGAAGCGGGCGCGGCCGGGGCTAAGGGTTCTAGCCTGGTGCGCGCGCCTGTTCTGCCCAATGGCGGCGGTGTCGCGCCGACCCGTGGCGAGCTAGGACATGGTTTGCTAAATTTGCCGCGTCCCGCGAGCGATCCGGACGTCGTCGCCTTCCATGCGGTTGGTCATGATTTCGAGCGTGGCGATCTCGGAAAATCCGCCCGCCTCGCGCAAGTACAACGCGACGAGCCGGCCGCGATCCATCATCGACAAGCCGCGCCATAGCGCCACCGCCTTCGTCGGGAAAAGCCGATTGGCGTAGACGACGAGGAAGGGTGCGCCTGGCTTGAGCACGCGCGCGACCGAGCGGAACAACTCGATGGGCCTTATCGCGTACTGCACCGACACGCTGAGGATACAGGCATCGAACGCCGCGTCGCAGAACGGCAATTCGGGTATCGCGTTCACGTCATGGACCACGCTGGCCGCTAGCTGCGCGTTCGCCGCCATTTCGTGGCCGTTCAGTCCCAGGCCGAACGCCACACCGCGATCGTTGCCTTCCGGCAGATGCGAGTGATAACTCGCCATCAAATCGAGCAGCACGCCGTTCGCGGGCAGCGCCGCCGTAAAATAGGCGGTAAGCGCGGCGCGCGCCGCGTCGTCGATATGCGCGACCAAGCGTGGGGTATCGTAGAATGCCGGGTCAGGCGATTCGTCCTCGCGCGCGAAATGGGAGGGATCGAGGATCGGCATGGCGTGGCGATTCCATTCGGGGCGAGACTCGTTCTATACGAAAATCATTCGACGCGGAAATCGACTGACACCAGAGTTATTCGGCTTGGATCTCACTTGATGCAAGAAATCCTTATCGCATGACGGGGCCGGAATAGTTCCGCCCCCAATGATCGAGCATGGCGGCGACGAGGATGCGCGCGATCTGGCCGGGCTGCTCGCTCTTGGTATCGATGGCCGCGTGTGCCTCCCAATACCGCGTGCCCGGCTGATCCTCGGCGCGCAATTCGATGGCATGGGGCCGGGGTTTGATCTCCGAGCCGCCGAAATCGGGCAGGGTGATCGACATAGAGCCTGTGGGTTCGCTGGTATTGCCGATCCGCCCTTGCAGGCGTAGCCACGAACCGTCGCTCTTTAATTGGCTGAATACGCCGGTTGCCCGGTAGCCGAGTACGATGGGTGCGCCGACTTCGATGGCAAAGCCCCGCCCGCGCAGCTCCTCAGCCAGAAGCGCCTCGATATTGCGATTGGCCAGGCGTGAATCGAAGGGGCGAATTTCGATCGCGCGGCTCTCGGGCATCGGGGCGATATCGACCGTACGCATGCGGCCATCGAGTTCCTGGCCCATGGCGGGCGCGGCAAGGGCGAGCAGGCAAATGACCGGCGCGCTCCAAACCCATGCGGCCCACCGACCATGCCAACTCGGCACCATGTCCTCCATCCCTGGCGCAGGTCATCCGCCGTTTTTGCTACGGCGTGCGCGGCGAGGCCGTATCGGCGCCGCCGCTTGGCCTCCGCGCGAGCGCTATTAGACTCCGCGGTTCAGGCCGCCATCGACCAGGATGTTCTGGCCGGTGATGTAGCCCGAGTCCGACGACAACAGGAAGGCGACGGTCTTGGCCACTTCAGCGAGCGTGCCTGGGCGCGCCATCGGGACTTGGCGTTTCAATTCGTTGTTCATCGGCCAGTTCTCGATGAAGCCAGGCAGGATATTGTTCATGCGGATATTGTCGCGCGCGTAGCGGTCGGCATAGAGCTTGGTGAAGCCCGCGAGCGCCATGCGCAGGCACGCGCCCAGGGGATAGGCCGGGCTCGGTTCCTTGCCGGCAAAGCTCGACATGTTGAGAATCGCGCCGCCACCCGGGCGGCGCAGGATCGGGGTAACCAAGCGGCTCATGCGCACGACATTGAGAATGATCATGTCGAGGCCCGTCGCCCATTCGTCGTCGCCGAGTTCGAGCAGCTTGCCCTTGGCGCGGGCATTGTAGCCGGGGCCTTGCGAGGGCATGCCGCCGCCCGCGATATGGCCGGTATTGTTGAATACGGCGTCGATGCGCCCATAGCTGTCCATGGCAGCTTCGACCACGTCCTTGAGATGCTTGGCATCGCCCACGGAACCCTTGAGACCGACCCCGCCGAGGCGCTTGGCGAGGGCGGATGCGCCGGCGGAGCTGCCTTGCAGGACGAGCTTGTAGCCGCGCGCGTGAAGTTCCTTGGCGCAGGCGGCGCCCAAGCCGCGGCTCGCGGCGGTGACGATGGCGACGGGTTTTTTCGATTTCATGTCCGGTCTCTCCGTATGCGTAATCCTAGCGTCCATCTTGACCGCGCGCGCAGCGCGGTCAACCGCCGATTGCGTCGGAACGCGGGTCGGCTACTGCAGTTCAACCACGACCTTGGGGCCGAGCTTCGCGGGAAAGCGCGCGCGCACGCCCACGCCGTTCGAATCGTGCCAGACTTCGCGCTCGAAAAAGCCCTGAATCTCGACCTTGCGCACGCGCACCTCCGCGCCGCGCACGCTGACCACCTCCTCGCGCGGAGCGGATACGGCCACTTGGCCGGTCCGCCCCTTCACGAGATCGATGAGCACATTGGGTCCCGCCTTGGCAAGGGTTTGAGCGCACCACAGACTACCGGGCAGCGCGTCCGACGGCACGCGCGTCGCTTCGGCGTTGCGGGTGACCAAAAGACCCTCGCCGTCGGGGCGAATGGCGATATCGGTCACCGCCTCATTGTCCACGGTGCGCCCCCGATAGGAGTGGAGCCGGCCGCCGACCCAGATTTCCTCGGAATCGTGGGCAAGATCGATGAGCGAGACGAACAACAGACTGGCATGCACGCGCATCTTGGTGCGTACCGACAACCTGTCGCCCGCGCCTTCGAAGACGATTTGCTGATGGCCGATGGCGCCGCCCGCCCACGAGATCACATAGTCGAGGCGTTCGGCGGGTGCCGTACACCCGGCGCGCGCGGCGGTGGGCGCCAGCGCGACGAGGCACCAGGCGGTCGCCGCAAGGGCGGCGCGGCGCGCATCGCCGCGCGTGACCGGTCCGATTATTGTCGCGATCTGCGCGATCATGGGCGGCGCGTCGGGGTCTAGCGCGCGAGTGCTGCGAGAAAGGCGTGGGAATCGGCGATGGTACCGAAAATGCCGTGGCGGGCCAGCCATGCGATGGCTGCCTCGTGCTGCGCCGGGCGTGGATCGGCGCAGCAATCGGACAGCACGAGGCACTCAAAACCGCGATCCTCGGCATCGCGTAGGGTCGAGCCGACGCAGCAATTGGTCGTGACACCGGCGAGAACGAGTTGCCGCAGGTCTTTTTCCATGAGGATTTCTTCAAGCTTGGTGCCGTGGAACGCGCCGTAGCCAGGCTTGTCGATGACGATTTCTCCGGGCAGGGGGGTGAGCTCGGGAATGAAGTCCCAGCATGGCTCGCCTCTCACCAGATGGCGGCCCATGGGGCCTTCGTCGCCCGTCGCGATACCCGAGGCGCGCAAACGCCTAAGTCGCATGGCTGACATGTCCGACAAATCGCGCGCGTAGCCTTCGCGCGTATGGATCATCGTGACGCCCGCGGCGCGGCAGGCGGCAAAGACGCGCTGGAGCGGCGCGATGGGCGCGCGCATCGCGGCAATATCGAAGCCCCAGCGATGGACCAAGCCGTGCTCGGCGCAGAAATCGCCCTGCATGTCGATGGTCACGAGCGCCGTGCGGCGCGGCTCGATCTCGCCCTCGATGGGGAAGCGGTAGGGGCGAGCGGCGATGACAGCCATGCTAAGCCTTGTAATAGCGCGTGTTGCGCGCCGCCATGTCGCGCAGCGACCGGGGTGGGGCGAAGCGGGAGCCGTAGGCCTGGGCCATCCGGTCGCATTCGGCGACGAAGATCTTGCTGCCCACGGTGTCGATGTAAGAGGTGGCGCCGCCGGTCCAAGTCGGGAAGGCCCAGCCGAGAATCGAGCCCAAATCGCCGTCGCGCGGATCGGTCAACACGCCTTCCTCGATGCAGCGCGCGGTATCGACGCTTTGGACGAACAATAGGCGCCGCTTCAACTCCTCGACATCCTGTTGTGCAGCGCTCGCGCGCCAAATCTCGCCAAGGCCGGGCCACAGGAACTTCTTGCCCTCGGGCGGGTACTCGTAAAATCCCTTGGAGTTCTTGCGCCCGAGGCGGCCCAGCTTCTCGACCATGTGCTGGAGAACCTTGGCGCCAGGGAAAGGCGGAACCTTGGTGTCGCGAGTCCATTCGCCGCGAATTTTGTGCACGAGTTCGAGGCTGACCTCGTCTGTCAGCGACAAGGGCCCGACGGGGAAGCCGGCCATGCGTCCGGCATTCTCGATCAAGGCCGGAGCCACACCCTCTTCGAGCATGGCAATGCCTTCTTCCATATACAGCGCGACCACACGGCTGGTGTAGAAGCCGCGTGCGTCGTTCACGAGGATCGGCAACTTGCGGAGCTTCTTCGCGAAGTCCATTGCGCGCGCGACGCAATCCTCAGAGGTGTCCCTGCCGCGGATGATCTCCAGCAATTCCATCCGATCGACCGGCGAAAAGAAGTGCAGGCCGATGAAGTTGTGCGGCCGCACCGAGGATTTGGCCAGGCCCGTGATCGGCAGGGTCGAGGTGTTGGAGGCGAAGATCGCATTGGGGCCGATGACGGCCTCGGCCTTGCGAATGATCCCGTCCTTGATCTTCGGATCCTCGAACACGGCCTCGACGACGATGTCCACGCCCTTCAAATCGGCGAAATCCGTGGTTGTCTTGATGCGTGCGAGCGCGGCGTCGCGTTCGGCGGCGCTCGCGCGGCCCGATTGGATGGCCCGGTCGTAAACCTTCGCGGTATAGGATTTACCCTTCTCGGCAAGTTCGGCCGTGCGCTCGAACAAGACGACTTCGAGGCCCTGCGACGCCGCGGCATGCGCGATTCCCGAACCCATCATGCCGCCGCCGAGCACGGCCACGCGCTTGTATTCCGCGGGCGCCGGTCCCTTGGGCCGGCGCGCGCCCTTGCGCGCGGCGCCCATCGAGAAGAACAGGGTACGGATCATGTTGCGCGACACGGGGTCGAGCATCAGCTTGGTGAAATAGCGCGCCTCGATGCGCAGGCCCGTTTCGAGATTGGCCGACATGCCCTCGTACACGCACGACATGATGGCCTTGGGCGCCGGGTAATTGCCGCGCGTGGCCGCGTGCAGGCGCGCGACGCCGGTGACGAATAGATCGTAGCCCTTGGGGCTTTGCACGGGCGTGCCCGGCTGGCGATAGGTCTTGTCCCACCACGGCTTGTTTGGCGCGCCGCCGGCGAGCAGCCATTTCTTGCACGCGCCGAGCAGCTCGCCCGCGGGGACCAACTCATCTACCAGGCCCTTTGCGAGCGCGTCCTTCACCGAAAGGCGCGTGCCCTGTACCAGCAAGGGCATGGCCGCTTCCATGCCGATGAGGCGGGGCAGGCGCTGCGTGCCGCCGCCGCCGGGCAACAGGCCGATGGTGACCTCGGGCAGACCGATTTGGGCGCGCGGATTCTCGGCGGCGATGCGACGATGGCAGGCCAGGGCAAGTTCATAACCGCCGCCGAGAGTGGTGCCGTTGAGCGCGGCGACGAAGGGTTTCCCGCCCGTCTCCATGCGTTTGAAAATCGCCTGAAGCTTGGCAATGAGCGCCATGATGGCCTTGGCGTCGTCGAGCACCAGCAGCATCTCGAGATCGGCGCCGGCGATAAAATCGGGCTTCTTCGAGGAAACGATCACGCCCTTGACCTTTTCGTCGCCGAGCGCGCGCTCCACCGCCACGCCCCACGCGGCGATCGATTCGTTGCCGAGCACATTCATGGAGCGCCCCTCCATGTCCCAGGCAAGGGTGCAGATGCCGTCCTCGTCGACGTCGTAGGAGATCACGGTCGCGGTTCCTCGCCTGGGTGTTGAAACAGGATAGCCCCGCCGGGTGGCGGGCGGGAAAGGTTAGATTCGCTCGATGATGGTCGCGGTGCCCATGCCCGCGCCGATGCACAGCGTGGCCATGCCCGTGCCTTTGCCCGTGCGCTCGAGCTCGTCGATCAACGTGCCGAGAATCATCGCGCCCGTGGCGCCGAGAGGATGGCCGAGGGCGATCGAGCCGCCGTTCACATTGATCTTGTCGTGCGGCACGCCCGTCACCTGCATGAAGCGCAGCACGACGGAGGCGAAGGCTTCGTTCACTTCGTAAAGATCGATGTCCTTGGCGCTCATCTTGCTGCGCTTCAGGATCTTATCGGCCGCGTCCGCGGGGCCGGTGAGCATGATCGAGGGCTCGCTGCCGATGGAGGCGAAGCCCTTGATGCGCGCGCGGGGCTTAAGGCCCAGGCGCTCGCCCATTTCCTTGGTGGCGATCAGCACGGCGGCGGCGCCATCGACGATGCCCGAGGAATTGCCGGCATGGTGGACGTGGCGAATCTTCTCGACATCGGGATAGCGCAGGACCGCGACTTCATCGTACCCGGCCTTTGCGCCCATCTCGGCAAAGGACGGTTCGAGCGCGGCGAGGGATTGCATGGTCGTGCCCGGCCGCATGTGCTCGTCACGATCGAGAAGCATCAAGCCGTTCTGATCCTTGACCGGTTCAAGCGATTTCTTGAAGCGGTTGTCCTGCCACGCGGCCGTGGCGCGGCGCTGGGATTCGACCGCGAACGCATCGACATCGGTGCGGCTATGGCCGTACTTGGTCGCGATCAGATCGGCGGATATGCCTTGAGGGATGAAATACGTTGGAAAGGCAACATCGGGGTCCTGATACCAGGCCGCACCCGCGCTCATGATCTTCACGCGCGACATGCTCTCGACGCCGCCTGCGATCGTCAGATCCGCCTGACCGGACATGATCTGGGCCGCGGCCTGATTGACCGCTTCGAGACCCGAGGCGCAAAAGCGGTTCACCTGCACGCCGGCGGCCTTAAGATCGTAGCCCGCATAGAGTGCCGCGGCGCGCGGCAGCACACCACCCTGTTCGCCGACGGCTTCAACCACGCCGAAGACGATGTCATCCACCTGATCGGTCGGCAGATTATTGCGCTCCTTCAAGCGCGAGAGAACGTGCGCCGCCAAGCGTATGGGCGGCACCTCGTGCAGGGCGCCATCGGGGCGGCCCTTGCCGCGCGGGGTGCGGACGCAGTCGTAGATATACGCATCGGCCATGCCAGACTCCCGAATATTGTGCGTTGCAGTATGGGTCTTGGGGGCGGGTCGATCAAGGTGGGCCGACGCCTCATAGGCAGCGATATCAGAGCCTTTGGTTGGCGCTTTGACCGGTGGACCGGCGCGGGCGCGGGCATTAACGTGCAGGCGCGGTCTGACCGAATTTTGCCGGCCGAATTTCCGGTTCCGCGAGGGCCCAATTCTTCGTTTTAGCCAAGTGGCGCAGTTGCGCGGAAGGAGTCCCGTGATCGTCGAGCAAATCTACACCGCGAACGAGTATCGCAATTTCAACTATCTGATCGCATGTCCCGAGACGGGCGAGGCGCTGGCGATCGACCCCTTGGCCTCGAACCTTGTTCTTGCGCGCGCGAAGGACAGGGGTTGGGCGATTCGCCAGGTTCTGAACACCCATGAACACGGCGATCACACCGGCGGCAATGCGGCGGTGATTGCGGCGACGGGCGCGAAGCTCTTGGCTCATCACAAGGCGAAGGACCGGATCGCCGGTATCGATATCGGACTGAAGGCTGGCGATGTGGTGAAGATCGGCCGTACGGTCGCCTTGCGCTCGTTGGATACGCCGGGCCACACGATGTCGCATATCTGCTTGCTGTCGGATACGGATGCGCCAAGTCTGTTTTGCGGCGACACATTGTTCAATGCTGGCGCCGGCAATTGCCATGGCGGCGGCCACCCAGAGGCGCTCTATGACACCTTCGCCGATCAACTGGCGAAGTTGCCCGACGCGACGCGCATCTATCCCGGCCACGATTATCTTGCGAACAATCTCGGCTTCACCCTCGACCGCGAACCCGGCAATGCCCGCGCCCAGGACATGTTGCCCGCAGCCAAGGCGCAAGACCCGGCAAAAGCCACGATCACGACGCTGGCGCTCGAAAAGGAGATCAATGTCTTCTTCCGGCTGCACAACCCCATTGTCGTGCGCCGCCTGCGCGAGGCCTTTCCCGATTTGCCCGATGCGCCCACGCCCAAGCAGGTGTTCGTGAAGCTGCGCGAGCTGCGCAACACATGGTAACGCCGACCGATGGCGCCCATGCACGTCTCATTCCTTGCCAGCGCCATCTGTTCGATATTCCCGACGATATCGCCTATCTGAACTGCGCCTATATCTCGCCGCTCATGCACGCGGTGGTCGAGGCTGGCATCGCGGGCGTGCGTCGCAAGGCGCGGCCCTGGCATATCACGCCGCCCGATTTCTTTACCGAAGCTGACCGCGCGCGGGCGTTGTTCGCGCAACTCGTGGGGGCGGAGGTCCAGGATATCGCCATCGTGCCTGCGACCAGCTACGGCGTAGCGGTCGCGGCTGCGAACATCGCGATTGCGCCGGGAAAGCGCATCGTCATCCTGGCCGAGCAATTTCCCTCGAATGTCTATTCCTGGCGTGCGCTCGCCAAGCGCACGGGGGCGGAGCTTTACACCGTGCCGCGCCCGGCGGACGACGATTGGACGACGGGCGTGATGGACGCTCTCGACGAGCGCACGGGGCTGCTCGCTTTACCGCATATCCATTGGACGGACGGCGCCATGCTCGATCTCGTGCGACTTGGCGAGCGCGCGCGTGCGCTCGGCGCGGCTTTCGTGATCGATGCCGCGCAATCGCTTGGCGCCTTGCCCTTGGACGTTCGCGCCGTGCGGCCGGATTATCTGATCGCCGCGACGTACAAATGGCTGCTTGGTCCCTATGGCTTCGGCTTTCTTTACGTCGCACCCCATCGGCAAAGCGGCCGGCCGCTCGAGGAGCATTGGAGCGCGCGCAAGGACAGCGGAAATTTTTCGCTGCTCGTCGATTACCGGGACGAATACCAGCCGGGCGCGCAACGCTTCGATGTCGGAGAGAAGCTCAATTTCCATCTTTTGCCGATGGCAATTCCGGCGCTCGAACAAATTCTCGCTTGGGGAGTCGACGGCATCCAGGCGACTTTACGCGCCATGACCGACCGGCTGTCCGCGCGGCTCGTACCCTTGGGCGTGCGCACCGTGCCGCGCGACCGGCGCGCCGGGCATTATCTCGGCCTGCGCTTTCCGGGCGGCGTGCCCGAGGGTCT
>JBJXGH010000135.1:0-2624 GCA_046153685.1 Alphaproteobacteria bacterium | reverse complement strand
CCCGATCTCGACCGCGATCTGGAGACGCACCGCCTACTGAAGCGATTGTTCGAGGAAAGCGCCGCGGCGATGGCGGCGCTCGACCGCCATGCGGGCGAGCTCGAGCGCGACGGCGAGCCCTCGCAATCCGAGCGGCGCTATCGCGCCGAGGCCAAGCGGGTGCGCGACCGCCACGGCCGCGCACTCGATGCCCGGACGCGGCCCTTGTTCGAGCGCGATTTTGACGCGGTATTGGAGCCTGCGGCGCTCGGCGTGCGCCACCGCGCCAGGGCGCGCGAGGCCGAGGGCTTCAAGCAAAGCCTGGACGCCCTGCTGGTGCAGCAGCGCGCGCGCGGTCTGGCGGCGCCGAACGCCCTTGTCGAGGACGAGGCGCTGCGCCAGGCGCTGCACCACATCGGCGTGGCGGCGCGCCTCGGCTGGCTCGGCGATGAAGGCGCCGCGCGCACCCAGTTCCTCGACGCCTACCTGACCGAGCGCGAGCGGCGTGCGGCCGAGGCGGCCGGCGAAGCGGGGGATGCGCTCCTGGAATTGGGTTCTGTCCCGGACGGGGATTCGATAATGGGAGACGCCGCCGCGACCGACGGGGCCGCGACAATGACCGATCCCATCGCGGCGCAAACGGGCCAGCGAGCCGGCATACCCGCGCATGGCGCGGCCCCGGACGAGCGGGCGGATGCGGATCGTCCATCGGGCGGCCTGGCCGAAGACCGTGTTTTAGGCGGCGACGATGGCCGGCCGGAGACGGATTGGCGCGCGCCGGAACAGCTCGCCTCGGCACCCGAGCCGTCCCGATTCCTGCCCCGCAACGACCCGAGCCGCAAATCCCCGAGCGGCAATGCCCAGACCACTCCCGACAGGCACATGGGGCGCTGGACGCCAAAGCCGGAGGCGCCGCCCATCCCGGACTATAGGGCCGGTGTCGGTCCGGTCGCCAAGGAATGGCAGCGATACCACGAGGTCGTGTTCAAGCGATTTCCCGACGACGCCAACACGCGGCAATTGGTCATGGAGATCTTCGCGGCGGAAGGCGGCCGCGAGCGCGACAAGCGAAGCGGCGCGGTCGGCGGTCTGCTTCCCAGCACGCTCGTCAATCTCAAGAAGATCTATCGCGACGACCCGGAGATGGGCAAACTTCCCGACGATCCGGGCGAGCTCACGCTCGAGCAATTGGCCATCGCCACCGAGGCGTATTTCGACGATTCCCTGAAGTCGGCCGGGGGTATCGATGCGCTGCTCCGGCTTGAGCAGAGCAATCTTCCCCTGTCGATAGCCGATGTCGTTTTCCGGGAAGCGCCGGAGCAAAGGACCGACATCTTCAGGCGTGCGTTCGAAAAGGTTGATAAGAATTTGTCCAAGGGCGAATCGAATCGCGTCAAGGCTGCGTTTGCGGGCAAGCCAAACGACTCCTTGATTCGCCGAACCATGGCAGCCTCCTCGATCCTCGTCGAACTGGGCAAGGGCGCGGTGCTGTGCACGGCTATTGCGGACGCTAGAGACGAAAGTCGTGGTAAAGAGAAAGAACGCCATCAACGCTTCCGCTGCAAATAGCCCCGGTCATTCTGCTGGAAAACCGGTCTCGGGATCGATGGGGCTATTGAAAAAGGCGAAAAAGTCGAAGTCGATGATCTGCCATAGGCCGCGCACGCGTCTCAGGTGATACATCTCTTGGTTGGTTGGATGATACCGAGAGCAGGTCCACCTTAGCGGCGCCGGACCGGGAAAGACGAAACATTTCCTGACAGCGAGACCTGCGAGGAGGTCGCCCTTCTTGGGAATCCAGTGCACCCGGACATTGCTCGTAAAATCCGATTGCTTGAATGATTCAATGCCGATGACTTTGAAATCGACAATCTGTCCGGCATCGGGCCAGAGCTCAAGTCTTTTCCGCAACTGCGGATCGTCGGAAAAAGTTGCCGGCCAAACGATTTCGCACAGCGTATCGTCGGTTCTGGCAAAGCAGGCGTATCGAGTCTCGATGGCGCAGAGCGGTGTCTTGGCATGGCCGATGCAGGTGCTGTCGGTCTCGCCGCCGAAATTCGTAACGCGGCGCCAGCCCTTTCCTTCGGGCCGGGGCGGAAGGTTCTCGCCGGCGATGGCTGGAAGCTCCTTGTGACGCAGCGGAATCTCCTCGTGAAAATAATCCGACCGGGGCGGAGTGTACTCGTCGGCGTCGGACTGGGGCGGAAGAGCCCCGTCGGCGATGGCCGAAGGCTCCTTGTGGTGCAGCGGAATGTCCTCGGAAAAGTAATCGGACCGGGCGGACGACGCATGAAACCCGATCGCGATGGCAAGGACGGTTGCAAGGCGCATGGCTGGACCGTTCTAAAGGGTTCATGCGGATTTCAACCCGGAATTGTGGCAGTCTTGGGGCGGATCGAGAAGTGGGCGGTGAGGCCGCTCATGACAGTTCACAAATTTGACGCGGCCATGCCGGGCTGCCTTTTCGATCTGGTATTTGTCTTGGACGGACTGATGGCGGCGGAGGGTGCGGGCAAGGTTCTGCCCGCGCTCGCGAGCCTAGGCGGGGCACGTCGGAGCACCGCGCCATGACCGAGATCCGCATCCCGGATTTCCTGATCGCGGGCGCGGGCGCCGATGCGGGCAATGGCGGGCCGGACGGCGGC
>JBJXGH010000130.1:0-14110 GCA_046153685.1 Alphaproteobacteria bacterium | reverse complement strand
CAGATAACAGCTATCGAGAATGACGGCGCCCTTGGCGCCGACGGCAATCGCCTCGTCCAGCGCGATCTCGAGCTTGTCGTTCGAGACCAGCAGCATCACGACGTCCGGGCGTTCGGGAAGATCCTTCAGCGCCGGGTGGCAAGCCAGACCCTCGATCGCCGTGTAGCGTGGATTGACGGGAAAAATCTTGCCCGGAAACCGGCCGCGCAGGGCCTCGCGCACGGCTTCATTGCCGGGCGAGCCGGGCCTTTGTGACGCGCCCAAAATGGCGATGGCCTTCGGGGCGAGTAGTGGCGCGAGTGCGTGTCCGCCCATCGAGAAACTCCACGCGCGCGGCAAACCGCCGCGATTGGCAGACTGATTCTGATATCAAACTCGTTCTGAAATCAAACCGCTTCCGATCTCGGACTGGTCCCGAAAGCTGGCGCGAAGATTTTTGCTCGGCGCCCTCGATCTCGAGGCCTCGAGCGTCGTGACGTGAACGAACACATCCCTGCCCCCGTCATCCGCTTGAATAAAACCGTAACCCTTGGTCGTATCGAACCACTTAGCGGTTCCCGGCGGCATTGTCCAAATCCTTGCGCCGCACCCGCCAAAACAACCCTTGCCGGGTCCCGATCGTCGACACTTGCAATAAACACTGGGCTGCGGTGTCCTAGACGCAAGAAGAGCGACGCATTCCCTCGAGGAGAGACATGTCCAAGCCGGGCGAGATACCGAGGCATATTCTATCGAATGAGGTCTTGCCCCCGGGTGCGCCGTGGGGGCGGGTGCTCGGCCAGGGCGAGGTCTTGCGCATCATCGATATCGAGGGCAAGCAAGGCGTCGATTTTCTTTGCTACAACGCCCTCGATCCGCTGGAGCGCTACCATGCGCCCAACACCATCAAACGCGCACAAAGCCTCGCGCTCACCAAGGGTCATGCGTTCTATTCCGACATCGCGCGGCCCTTGATGACCATCGTCGAGGACACCGTCGGCCATCACGACACCATCGGCGGCTGTTGCAGCGCGCCGTCGAACGAGATGCTTTACGGCGTCAAGGGCGTGCCGGGGTGCCGCGAGAATTTCCTGACGGCGCTCGCTCCGTTCGGCCTCGGCCGGCGCGACATCGTGCCCAATCTCAATTTCTTCGCCAATGTACCCGTGCGCCAAGGCAACGCGCTGGCGCCGCTCATGTTCGAGGATTCGATGTCGCGCGCGGGCGATCATCTCGACTTGCGCGCCGAGATGGACGTGATCTGCGCGATTTCAAATTGCCCGCAGGTCAACAATCCCGCGTCTGGCGGCAAGCCCACGGCCATTCGCCTAATTGTCTATCGGCCCTAGGCGCGTTGCCTACGGAGGCTATGGTGGCGGCACCCCGTGCCGTAGCCTAGAATTTCCAGGGTGCGCCAATTCACGGAGAGGAACCAAGCATGAGCCGGGCGATCAATTTCGGCTTCAGCGTCGCGCCGGTCGATGCGATCGGCACGCCCGATGAGCAATTGTACCAGGAAGTCATCCACGATTGCGCCTTCGGCAAGCAACTTGGCTACGAGTCCGCCTGGTTCTTCGAGCACCATTTCACGGATTATTTCCCGACCCCCTCGCCTTTGCTGTTCATGGCCCATATCGCGGCGCGCGTGCCGCGTCTCGGGCTCGGCACCTGCGTCCTGGTTTCGCCGTGGTACCATCCGATTCGCTTTGCCGAGGAAATTTCCATGCTGTCGCTGCTGGCGGACGCGCCGCTGCACATCGGCATCGGCCGCGGCACGGCCAAACTCGAATACGACGCCTGGGGCCTCGACCAGGAGGAAGCGCGCGAGCGCTGGATCGAAGCGATCGACGTGACGCGGCTCGCGCATTCGGGCGAGGCGTTCCAGTATCAGGGCAAGTTCCTGTCCATGCAGCGTAAGGTGAAGATGCGCCCCGACGCCCGGCGCGACCGCATCCATCTTCACGGCGCCATCGGTAGCCCGCAGAGCGCGGGCGTGATCGGCGAGATGGGTCTTTCGCCCCTCGTGGTCGCGAATTTCCCGCTGCCCATCCAGCAGAACGTGCTGGAGACATGGTCGCAGCTCGCGCGCGCGCGCGGCGCCAATCCCGACGCCATGCGCCGCACCATCATGATCCAAGCCTATGTCGGCGATACCGACGAGGAAGCCCGACAGATCGTGAAAACGCACGTGCCCCAATTCTTCGCCCTTCAGGCGCGCCACTACGAGGCCGACCGGCACTTCTACAAGGACATCAAGGGTTACGAGCAGTTCGAGAAATTCTTCGGCAATCTGAAGAAAATGGCCGATCCCGACCAAATGGACTCGTGGATCGACCTGCAGCTTTGCGGCACGGCGGAAAATTGCGCCAAGCAATTGCAGCGCTATGTCGATATCGGCTTCGACAGCTTTATCATTCACGTCGCGACCTACGGCGTGCCGCGCACGGTGCGCCATCATTTGCTTGCGCGCTTCGCACGCGAGGTGGCGCCGGCTTTCGACGCCAAATTCGGACGCAAGACCGCGGCCGAGTAGGTCCGACCGCGCGAGCGCCCCGACACCGCGAGCGTGCCGACGCCGCCGGTCGAGGGCGCGCCCGGCGCCAATGGCTGGTCATCGCGCAGAGCTTTGCGAGCGCAAGACGGGGTATTGAAGTTGCGAACTATTCTCCATTAGCTTTTTATCAATGCGGCGGTCTTGTGGTATTTGGGGCGAGTGACGGTCTTGCCGATCTTCGCTTGGCGCTGACTTGTTGTGGCTGGGCGTTTCCGGCTGCGGTTCTTGGGAGATTACCATGCTGACGCGCCGCCGCTTGATCCACACCGCTGCAGCCTCGGTCGCCTTGGCCGCAACGCCCATCCGCCATGCCCGACCGCAGGCCAACCCCGACGTGGTCATCGTGGGTGCGGGCCTGGCGGGTTTCTCGGCCGCCAAGGCGGTGGCGCAGGCGGGCAAAACGTTCACGCTGCTTGAGGCGCGCGGGCGCACGGGCGGAAGGGCCTACACCGAAAGCACCACCTTCGGCGCGCCCTACGATCAGGGCTGCGCGTGGCTTCATTCCGCGGACATCAATCCCGTGACGAAGCTCGCGCAACAATTCGGCTTCGAGACCTTCGACGAGGGCAAGGTCGGGCTCTGGCTCTATTTCGACGGCAAGGAAGCGACAAAAGCGCAGTACGACGAATTCAATGAGGCCTATACCAAGGTCCGCGACGCTTTCGACGGCCCCGGCGAGAAAGGTCAGGACATCGCCGCAAGCCAGATGTACACGCCCAGGACGCGCGCCGAGAAATTCGCGGTGCAGCGCGTGGGCCCGTGGGAAGCGGGTTGCGACTGGGATCAGCTTTCGACGATGGACGTCTTCAATCAGACAGCGTCGGGCGTCGAATGGATGGTGCCCAAGGGCCTGGGCGCCGTGGTCGCGGCCTACGGCAAGGAGATTCCCGTAAAGCTCAATGCGCCCGTGAAGACGATTCGTTGGGGTACGCAAGGCCGCGTCGTGGCCGAGGGCGATTTCGGCGCGGTCGAAGCCAAGGCCGCGATCATCACGGTGCCGACGACCGTCGTGGCCGAAGGGCGGCTCGCCTTCGACCCGGCACTACCCGGTCCCAAGCGCGCGGCGTTCGAACGCGTCCCGATGCAGACCTTGAACAAGATCACGATGCAGTTCTCGAAGAACATTTTCGGCCCGACCGCCAACACGACGACGCTCTATCTACAAAACGGCCAGGGTCCGATGATGGACTATCTCATCCGGCCCTTCGGCACCGAGCTGGCCGTATGCTTCGTGGGCGGGCGGCACGCGCAAGAGATGGAAAAGGCGGGCGACAAAGTGGCCGTCGATTGGGCGTTGGCGGAGCTGGTCAAGACCTTCGGCGCCGGCGTCCGGGCCGCGCTCGTCAAGGGCCATATCACGAAGTGGCACTCCGATCCCTACAGCCGCGGCGCCTACTCCGCCTCCCAACCGGGCCACAACAAGAACCGCGCCATCCTGGCCGAATCCGTCGAGGATCGCCTGTTCTTCGCGGGCGAAGCCACGGATCCCAAGTTCTCGACCGGCGTGCATGGCGCGCACGAGACCGGCTTGCGGGCGGGCGCGGCGGCGGCGGCGGTCTAGCAACCGTGCCTGGCGGGCGCGAGATTTCGCATAGGCGGGATTTCGTGCCACAACGTAGTAAGATGGCCCCCTCGTTCAGGGGGAGTGGGCCATGAAAATCAAATCCATCGAATGCATTCCGGTCGATGTTCCGCGCGCCGCGCGCGTGCGCATCCAGGCCGCGCATGGCATTTATGCCGCCGCGCATTTCGCCATCGTCATCGTCAAGACCGAGGACGGGGTCGAAGGCTACGGCGAGGCCTGCCCCGAATTGCCCTGGACCGGTGAGGATCAGGCGAGCTGCATCCATTTCATCCGGCGCTATTTCACGCCCGCCCTCCTCGGCCGCGACGCGCGGCGCATCACCGAGGCGGTCCGCGTCATGGACAAGCTGGTCGCGCGCAACGAATACGCCAAGGCCGCGGTCGAGATGGCGCTGTGGGACATCGCGGGTAAAGTCGCCAAGGCGCCGCTCTATGATTTGTGGGGCGGACGCGTGCGCGATGCGGTCAAGATCAAATTCGTGGTGTCCGGCGCGCCCGATCACGCGGCCGAGCTGGCGCAGAAGGCTCTCGCCGTCGGCTTCCGCTATATCAAGATCAAGACCGGCCTTGGTCTGGCGCAGGATTTGGCGCGCGTGAAGGCCGTGCGCGAGGCGATCGGTGACGATGTGCCGTTGGGAATCGATTCCAATCAGGGCTGGACGATTGCCGAAACGATGCGCGCCTTGCCCATACTCGAAGATCAGGGCATCACGTTCATCGAGCAGCCGTTCTCGCGCAACCCGCTCGAGGCCATGCTCAATCTCGCACGCGCGACGCGCATCCCGATCGTCGCGCATGAAGCCATGTTCAGCCGCGACGACGCTTTGCGCCTGGCCGCGAGCCGGGCGGTCGCGGTGTTCGCGATCACCCCGCCCACCCACGGCAGCTATGTCGCGACGCGCGACATCCTCGGCATCGCGGAAGCCGCGGCGATTCCGTGCCTGCTCGGCTCGACCATCGAACTCGGCATCGCCTCGGCCTTCATGGCGCATATCGGCGCCTCGTCGCCGTCCTTCGACGGCACGGTGCCGTCGGACATCGTCGGGCAGTTTTATCACGACCGCGACATCGTGACCGAGCGCTTGGCCTTCGCCGAAGGCGCGGTCACGCCGCCCTCGGGCCACGGTCTTGGCGTTTCGCTCGATTGGGACGCGATCAAGGCCTTCCGCGTCGACAAGCAATGACCCGGCGCGAAGCCATCGGTGTTTGGCGATGAGCTATAACCGAATCAGCGTAAGCCCCGTCTCCGGCGCGCTCGGCGCCGAAATTGGCGGCGTGGACCTATCGCGCCCGCTCGACAACGAAGTCTTCGCCGAGGTTCACCGGGCACTGCTCGACCATCTCGTGATTTTCTTCCGCGACCAGGCGATCTCTCCGGATCAGCACGTCGCCTTCGCGCGGCGCTTTGGCGAGATCGATCTTCGTCCCTTCGTCCGTCCGCTCGAACTCAAGGTGCTGCCGGATCGTCCCGAAGTGCTCGACATCGTCAAGGAGCCGGGCGAGACGCTCAATTTCGGCGGCGTCTGGCACCACGACGTGAGCTATCGCGAAAAGCCCAATCTCGGCTCGGTGCTGGTCGCGCGCGAATGTCCAAGCCATGGCGGCGACACCATGTTCGCCAATCAATACCTCGCTTACCAAACCCTATCGGACGGCATGAAAGCCATGCTCGGCCCGCTCAAGGCCGTGCACAGCTCCATACGCGGCTATGACGGCGACCGCCTGGCCTCGCTCTACGGCGTGCGCAGGGATGAGCTGGACGAGGACTCGGTCAAACGCTCGATCGCCAAGGCCGAGACAGCGCAGGCCGAGCACCCCGTGGTGCGCATCCACCCCGAAACGCGGAAGGCATGTCTGTTCGTCAATCGCTCCTACACCATGCGCTTCGCCGGGTGGACGGACGAGGAATCGCGCCCCCTGCTCGCCCAGCTATTTGCGCACTCGGTCAAACCGGAATTTACCTGCCGCTTCCGCTGGCGCGCAGGTTCGGTCGCCATGTGGGACAACCGCGCTGCGATGCACTATGCGCTCAACGATTACCGTGGACAGCGCCGCGCGATGCACCGCGTGGCGATTCACGGCGACCGGCCGCTCTGAGGCCGCCGCGACCGTTCTCGGACGTCAATAACCCAAATCCAAATCGATCTGCCTTGGCATGGACTTCCCGCGGAAGTACGCCGCGAGGCTCTCCGTGCCCATGGCGATTTCCTTGTCCACGATGGTATCGACCGAGGATGCCTGATCGCCTGAACACACCACGTTCGCAAGGCGCTGGATTCCGGTGCGCGAGACGATCGGATAGTGATAGGTCGCCGGGAAGGAATCGGTGTAGTTCCACCACACATCGGCGGCGTAGCCGGCGAGCTTGCCGCCGGTTAGCGCGGCGTGCAGGTCCTGTTCGACGATCATATTGCCGCGCGCGATATTAATGAGGTGCGCGCCGGGCTTCATCGCCGCGAGTGCCTTGGCGTCGATGAACCCTGCGGTTTCGGGCGTCAGCGGTGCGGCCAGAACGACAAAATCCGCGCGCTTTAGCACCGCGTGAAGTTTTTCAGGGCCATGAACCTCGTCGGCATCCGCACCACCCCGTCGCGGATGGCGGCGAATGCCGAGAACCTTCATGTCGAACGCCTTGGCACGCCGCGCTACGGCGCCGCCGATTTGCCCCAAGCCGACGACCGCCAGCGTCTTGCCTTCGAGCAGCGTGCCGCGAAAATCGGGGTGGAAGATCGGCTGCCATCGCGCCTCTTGCAGCCAGCGATGACGCTCGATCAGGCGCTTGGCGCTGGCGAGCATGAGCGCCATGGCGTGTTCGGCGACCGCAATGCCGTTGCCGCCGCGGATATTGGCGACTTTCACGCCCCGGCGCTTGAGCATCGCGAAATCGAGTTCGTCGCAGCCCGCGTGCAGCCAGGCCAGCGCCTTGAAGCGCGTCGCGCGTTGCCAAATCCCGGGCGGCACCGTCCAGCCCATGAGCGCATCTGCCCTGGGCGCGAGCGCCGCCAAATCGGCGAATTGCGTCTCGAAGCGCGAAAGGACCTTGCGCGGCTTCGGCGCCGCCACGGTCGAGCCCTTGGGCAGGCCGCGCCGCACGCTCTGAACTTCGTTCTTGGTCGCAAACCAGGTCAGGACGACATGGGGCATGGCGCTCTCCTTCAGGCAAGCAGCAAAATCAGTCCAAACGAGCCCAGCGCGATACGGTACCACGCGAAGGGCGCAAATCCATGGCGCGAGACGAATCCGATCAGCGCGCGCACGACCGCGAATGCCGCGAGAAAGGCCACGGCGAAGCCGAGCGCGATGACCATACCGGCATCGGCATCGAGGCCGTGCCAATTCTTGTACAGATCATACACCGTGGCGCCGAGCATGGTCGGAATCGCCAAAAGAAACGAGAACTCGGTTGCGCTCCTGCGGTCAGCGCCGAGCAAGAGGCCACCGAGAATGGTGGCGCCTGCACGCGACACGCCGGGAATCATGGCCAGGCACTGGATAAAACCAAGTTTCACGGCGAACCCGGGCGTGAACTCTTCGACCGCGCGGTAGCGGACCGGCGGCGAAAGCCGCTCGATATAAAGAATAAGCCCGCCGCCGACGATGAGAGACACGCACACGACATAAGGCGAAAACAGCACGGTCTTAATGAAGCCGTGCAACAGCACGCCGATCGCGGCGGCGGGCAAGAAGGCCAGAAGAATCAAGCCGGCGAACCGCCTCGCCTCGGGTCGGGTGGGCAGGCCGATCACGACGTGCCACAGCTTCGAAAAATACAGCACCACGACCGCCAGGATGGCGCCGAGTTGGATGACGATTTCGAATACCTGGCCGGGCGGCCCCTCGAAGCCGAGCACAGCCCGGCCAAGAATCAAATGGCCCGTGGACGAAACCGGGATGAATTCCGTCAAGCCCTCAATCAGGCCGAGAAGGATAACGTCCAGCAGCAATTCGGATGTCACCGGATCAAAACCAGTTTTTGTGGCGGAACCAAAGCAGGGGCAGAATGGCCGACAGGACCATGAGGCCGAGCGCCCAGGGATAACCGAAAATCCATTCGAGTTCAGGCATGGATTTGAAATTCATGCCGTAGATCGACGCCACCAGCGTCGGCGGCAGGAAGATCACGGCCACGACCGAGAACAGCTTGATGATGCGGTTCTGATCGATATTGACGAGGCCGAGCGTGGCGTCGAGTAGGAAATTGATCTTGTGCGATTCATACGACACGTGTTCGGCGAGGCTTTCGATATCGCGGCTCAGCGAGCGCACCCGCGCCTTCATTTCCTTGGTTTCCTTCTTCGATTCGGGCGAGAAGGTCGCGGCGTGAAAGCGGATGACGCGCGTGAGCGATAGCAGGCTCTCGCGCGAGCCGGACGCCAGGTCCTCGGTGCGGCCAAGCGTCTTGATGACGGCAAGAAGGTCGTGGCGCCCATTGGCGCCGTTCGAGCCGCCGTGGAACGTCAGACGGCTGATGTGGTCGATGTCGGTCGATATCCGTTCGAGCAGGTCTGCGATGCGGTCGACAAAAGCCTCGAGCAGGCCCACGAAGACGTCCTCGCCCGTCAAGAGGCTGGAAGGACCCCGGCACAGGCGCGTGGCAAAGGTCTGGATGGGGCGCGGCTCGGTGTAGCGGATCGAGATCAATGTCCGCTTGATCAGGATGAAGGTGATGGGTTCGGACGTCGCGATCGGCTCATCGGCGTGAGAGATGAAGGTGCCGGTCATAAAAACGGCATCGCCCTCGGCATAGAGGCGCGAGGACGGCTCGATCTCGCTCATTTCCTCCTGGGAGGGCAATTGCAGGCCGAACCCGGCCTCGACGCGTGCGCGTTCGTCCGCCGTCGGCATGAACAGGTCGATCCACAGCGCCTCGACCAACGGCAAGGGACCGTCTGGGCTCACCTCGAAACGCTCGACGAGATTTTTCCTGCTGGCGACAAATGCATGGATCATGTGGCGTTCCCGTATTCGGGCCGGGCGCAACTCTATTCGAACGTCGCGGGGACCGGGAAACGAAAAGCGACGCTAGGGGCCGCCGTCCAATTCGGCCCGCCCCGAACCGCCACGGCCGGCCGGGCGGGCCAATTCTTCGGCGTCTTGCGCCGCCTCGGCAAGCAGCCATTCGCGGAACGTGGCGATTTTGGGCTTGGCCGCCACGGCATTGGGGCAAACGATGAAATAAGCGAAAGGAGCTGGCAGCTTCACATCGAATAGCCGTACCAGCCGGCCTTGCAGCAAATCCACAGCGGCCAAGGCGGTGCGCGCGAGCGCCACCCCCTGCCCCTGCACCGCCGCATCGATGGCGTTGCTGAGGTAGTCGAAGGATGGCCCACGCGAGGCGTCGATCTCGGGGGCACCGGCCGCAACCAGCCATTCCGGCCAATTCCTCCAACCAGTATCGTGCAGCAAGGTCGCATGCTGTAGGTCCGAGGGCCGCTCCATGCGAAGGCCGGATTCGAGAAGGCGCGGGCTGCACACCGGGAAGAACTCCTCGACGCAGAGCCGCACGACATGAAGGTCCGGCCAGCGTCCATCGCCGTGCCGGATCGCCATGTCCACGTCCTCGCGCAGGAAATCCACCCGGTGCACGGTCGGGCTGATGCGCAAATCGAGATCCGGGTGGCGCTCGGCGAAGCGACCGAGACGATGGATCATCCATTTGCTCGCGAAGTTCGGCGACATGCTGACGGTCAGTTTTCCCGCCCGTTCCTGCCGCAGGAAGTCTGCGGTCCCGAGACTGAGGCGGTCGAAGGCCTCGCGCACGACGGGCACATACGCGGCGCCCGCGGCCGTGAGCTGGAGCTTCTGGTGCTGGCGAACGAAGAGCGGAAAACCGAAATCCGCTTCCAGCGCCTTCACATGATGGCTGATGGCGCCTTGGGTCACGTTTAGCTCGGATGCCGCGCGCGTGAAGCTCAGATGCCGCGCCGCGGATTCGAAGGCGCGCAGGGCGTTGAGCGATGGTAGGCGTTCGGTCATGCCTCAATTTTCCTCATGCAAACCTGAGAAAGCGTGCTTTGCCGGAACGAAGATAGCCATGCAAAACATAGAGGAATATACTCTCTCGGAGCGCTTCCGCCATGATTCAGGTTTGTCTAAGCCAAAATTACTCATCCTCCATCGCATTTTCCCTGGCGCGCGTTGCGCCTCTTCGGGCGGCGCGGCGTGCCTTCTGGCGGTGTCTTGAGCGGGCACGCCACCGCAGAGCCTTGGGCGAGTTGGATCAACGTCTTTTGGCCGATATTGGTGTGACGGAGCTTCAAGCGCGCGTCGAATGCGCAAAGCCGGTTTGGCGACCCTAGTGATTAATTGTGCGCTGCAGCGAGAAAAAAATTACCACTCTGTGGATAACTTGCTTTCTAGCGTCAAAATGGGTATTTTGCATCGCAACATATTGTGGTCTCTAGTAATTCGACCCCAAAATCTATTGACCCCCCCAAGTACCCGAGACTATAATTAGCGTTCTTCGCAGCTGTGACCACTATATCTAGTAGTTCTAGAGGGGCCGTGGCCGAGGAAACTTGTTAAACCGTTGTTTTGCATTAGGGAACAGCAAAGCAGCGACCCGAGCCAAGAAACGGAATTCCAGGGGATTTGGGGGAGCTTCCATGCGTATTCGCCGGTACTTCACGGACGCGGCCCAAGGCCCGTACGACGCCATCGAGTTCCGCGCCACGACGAGCGAAATTCGCAATCCGGACGGCTCGGTGGTGTTCAAGGCCGAGAACATCGAAGTGCCGGCGTCGTGGTCGCAAGTTGCCGCCGACATCCTCGCACAAAAATATTTCCGCAAGGCGGGGGTGGCGACGCGTTTGAAAGCGGTCGAGGAATCGGCCGTGCCGTCATGGCTTTGGCGCCGCGTGCCCGACGAGAAGGCGCTCGCTGCCCTGCCGAAGGAACAGCGCATTTCCGGCGAAAGCTCGGCAAAGCAAGTTTTCGATCGCCTGGCGGGCACTTGGACCTATTGGGGTTGGAAAGGCGGCTATTTCGATCAGGAAGAGGATGCCCGGGCCTTTTTCGACGAAATGCGCAACATGCTGTGCCGCCAATTGGTCGCGCCCAATTCCCCGCAATGGTTCAACACCGGCCTGCATTGGGCATACGGCATCGATGGGCCGAGCCAAGGCCATTATTATGTCGACCACGAGACGGGAAAGCTCAACGCCTCGGCGTCGTCCTACGAGCGGCCGCAGCCGCACGCTTGCTTCATCCAAGGCGTGGCCGACGATCTGGTGAACGAGGGCGGCATCATGGACCTGTGGGTCCGCGAAGCGCGTTTGTTCAAGTATGGCTCGGGCACGGGTAGCAATTTCTCGGCATTGCGCGGCGACGGCGAAAGGCTTTCGGGCGGCGGGCGGTCCTCGGGCCTCATGAGTTTCCTCAAGGTCGGCGACCGGGCGGCAGGCGCCATCAAGTCGGGCGGCACCACGCGCCGCGCGGCCAAGATGGTCGTCGTCAATGTCGACCACCCCGATATCGAGGCTTTCATCGACTGGAAGGTGGTCGAGGAACAGAAGGTCGCGGCGCTGGTTTCGGGCTCCAAGCTTGCGAGCAAGCATCTCAACGAAATCATCGCCGCCTGCCACGCGATGAAGAAGAACGGCGACGCCGACGCGCCTTTCGATCCAAAGAAGAACCCTGGATTGAAGGCCGCCATCCGCGCGGCGCGGCGCGTACTCATCCCCGACAATTATGTCCAGCGCGTCATTCAGCTCGCGCGCCAAGGCACGCAATCCATCGATTTCCGCACCTACGACACCGATTGGGATTCGGATGCCTATCTGACCGTTGCGGGCCAGAACTCGAACAACTCCGTGCGCGTGACCGACGAATTCCTCGATGCCGTCGGTGCCGGCAAGGACTGGAATCTGACATCGCGCACCTCGAAGAAGACCGTGAAGACGGTCAAGGCACGAGAGCTGTGGGAGAAGATCGCGCACGCCGCCTGGGCCTGCGCCGATCCTGGCATCCAGTTCGACACCACGATCAATGATTGGCACACCTGCCCCGCCTCGGGGCGGATCAACGCCTCCAATCCGTGCTCGGAGTATATGTTCCTCGACGACACGGCGTGCAATCTCGCTTCGCTTAATCTCATGGGCTTCATGCGCCCCGACCACTCCTTCGATGTCGCCGCCTTCGAGCACGCCGTGCGGTTGTGGACGGTTGCGCTCGAAATCTCCGTGCTGATGGCGCAATTCCCCTCCAAGCCCATCGCGCAGCTGTCCTACGAGTACCGCACGCTCGGTCTGGGCTTCGCCAATATCGGCGGCCTGCTGATGGCCCAGGGCCTCGGCTATGACAGCGATGAGGGACGCGCGATCTGCGCGGCCATCAGCGCCATCATGACAGGCAGGTCCTATGCGACCTCGGCCGAGATGGCAGAGGAACTCGGCGCATTTCCGGGTTACGCGCCGAACCGCGAGGCGATGCTGCGCGTCATCCGCAATCACCGCCGCGCCGCCCACGGCGAGGCCCAAGGCTACGAGGGTCTGCGCATCAATCCGGTTCCCCTCGATACGGCAAAGTGCGCGGACGGGGCACTGGCCGAGGCCGCGCGCCGGGCTTGGGACGAGGCGCTTGAGCGTGGCACGGCGCACGGCTACCGCAACGCCCAGGCGACCGTCATCGCGCCTACGGGCACAATCGGCCTCGTCATGGATTGCGACACCACCGGTATCGAACCCGATTTCGCGCTTGTGAAGTTCAAGAAGCTCGCGGGCGGCGGCTATTTCAAGATCATCAATCGCACCGTTCCCGTGGCGCTCGAAACCTTGGGATATTCGCCCGAACAGGTGAAGGATATCATCGACTACGCCGTCGGACGCGGCACGCTCGCGGACGCGCCCTTCATCAATCACGAAAGCCTGAAGGCCAAGGGCTTCAACCAGGGCACGCTGGACACGCTCGAGGCGGCGCTCGGCAGCGCCTTCGATATCAAGTTCGCCTTCAACCGCTGGACGCTCGGCGAGGAATTCTGCACCAAGATCCTGGAGCTGACGACGACCCAACTCGACGATGTCAGCTTCGACCTGCTCGCCGCCATCGGCTTCACCAAGGCCGAGATCGACGCCGCGAACGTCTATTGCTGTGGCGCAATGACGGTCGAGGGCGCGCCGCATTTGCGCGCCGAGCATCTGCCGGTCTTCGATTGCGCCAATCCCTGCGGTCGCACGGGCACGCGCTCGCTGTCGGTCGAAAGCCATATCCGCATGCTGGCGGCCGCCCAGCCGTTCATCTCGGGTGCCATATCCAAGACCATCAACATGCCGAACACGGCGACGATCGAAGAATGCGGCGACGCCTACATGATGTCGTGGAAGCTCGCGCTCAAGGCCAACGCGCTTTACCGCGACGGCTCGAAGCTGTCGCAGCCGCTGAATTCTCAGGTTCTCGGCGACGACGAGGATGACGCCGAGGACGTGGCCGATCAGATGCTCGCCGACAAGCCCGCCGTGCAGCGCGCGCTTGTCGCCGCCGAGCGGCTGGCCCAGCGCGTCGTCGAACTCGAATCGGACCTCGCGAACGCCCGCGCGCGTGAGGATCTGCGCGAACGCTCCAAGCTGCCCGGCCGGCGCAAGGGCTACACGCAAAAGGCGCTCGTCGGCGGCCACAAGGTGTACCTGCGCACCGGCGAGTACGAAAGCGGCGAGTTGGGCGAGATCTTCATCGACATGCACAAGGAGGGCGCCGCCTTCCGCAGCCTGATGAACAACTTCGCCATCGCGATCTCGCTCGGCCTGCAATACGGCGTGCCGCTGGAAGAGTACGTGGAGGCCTTCACCTTCACGCGCTTCGAGCCGGCCGGCCTGGTGCAGGGCAACGAGACGATCAAGAACGCGACGTCGATCCTCGACTACATCTTCCGCGAGCTGGCGGTCTCCTATCTCGGCCGCAACGACCTTGCCCACGTCGACCCGCGCGAGATCGTCGGCGAGACCGGGCTCGGCTCGGGCGACGAAGCGACTGACGATCAACTCGACCTCGAACTCCCGA
>JBJXGH010000128.1:0-8003 GCA_046153685.1 Alphaproteobacteria bacterium | reverse complement strand
ATGCCAGCACGCCCAGGCGATAGGGCGCCTCGGGCGAGCCGGGGTCGAGTTCGGCTGCGCGGGCGTAATGCCGCGCGGCATCCGTCAGCCGCCCGGCCTTGTGCGCGGACATGCCCGCGGCCAGTTCGGCCATGGCGCGTGCGATGGTGCCTTGGCCGTTGCCGCGTCCCGCCATCACCCGGACCCCGTTAGGATATCGTCAGCACGACCTTGCCGGTCGAGCGGCGCTCGATCAGCGCCGCGAAGGCGCGGGGTGCCTCGGCAAGCGGCACGCGCAGCGAGATATGGGGTTTCAACGCGCCTTGCGCATGCCAATCGAGCAGTTCGGTGAAGGATTCACGGATCACGGCCGGGTTGCGCTTGCGATAGGCACCCCAGAAAAACCCGACGACCGAAAGATTCTTGACCAAAAGGATATTCGCCGGCGCTTGGGGAATTCGCCCGCTGGCGAAGCCGACGACGAGAAGCCGCCCCTCCCAGCCGAGCACGCGCAGCGAGGCGTCGAACACATCGCCGCCCACGGGATCGTAAACCACGTCCACGCCCTTGCCCCCGGTCAGGCCGCGTACGGCTTCGCGGAAATCCTCGCGCGCGTAATCGATCGCGTGATCGGCGCCGTAGGCGCGCGCGAGCGCGCATTTCTCCTCGCCGGAAGCGGTCGCGATCACGGTCGCGCCCATTTTCTTGCCGAGTTCGACCGCGGTAAGCCCGACCCCGCCCGCGGCGCCATGCACCAGCAAGGTCTCGCCGGCGCGCAAATTGGCGCGCCGTTTAAGGCCGATATGCGAAGTGCCGTAAACGACCTGGAACGCGGCAGCGGTTTCAAAATCCATCGCATTGGGAATCTTGGTGACGTTCGCGCCATCGACGACGGCTTCCTCGGCGAACGCGCCGGCGTCAAACCCCGCCATGACTCGGTCGCCGGGCTTGAGATTCGTGACCTCGGCGCCGACTTCCAAGACGACGCCCGCGCCCTCGAGGCCCGGCACGAAAGGCAAGGGCGGCTTCTCCTGGTACTTGCCCGCGACCATGAGAGTATCGGCGAAATTGAGACCTGCCGCGCGCATGGCCACGCGTACCGCGCGCGGGCCAGGCAGGGCGGGTGCCGGGATGTCGCCGAGCTCGAGGCGGAAGGGATCGGAATATTCGCGGCACAGAACGGCGCGCATGGCTTATTCCCCCAGCTTCAGCCGAGCCATCGTGCGGCCGGGCGCACCGCGCCCACGGTCGCGCCGGCCCAATTGTGCAAAACCCGGTGGCCGTATTTCGCAAGCGCCTCGTCCGCCGCACCGGGCGCATGGCGCGCGAGCAGAACCGCCATGGCGCATTCCGAGGCGCGCGTCCCGCCATCATCGATCTTGAGTGCGATGCCGAGGCCGGATTCGGGTAGCGCGGCGGCGAACACGCCCTCGGCCCCGGTCTTCACGAGGATGCGCGCTCCCGAAGCCGCCATGATCTCGGTGCAGAACCGCCCCGTGCCCGCGACCATGTCCGGGTGCGCCGCGATCGCGGCGCGGATGCGCGCGCTGGCCACGACGCGCGGCGGGGCCAGTGCGCGGGGGTCGGCCATGCGCGCCCTGGCGCGCGCCAGCGCCGTGAGCGGCGCGGCATAGGTCGGGATGCCGCAGCCATCGGTGGCCATGGGGGCGGATTCGTGGTCGTACCCGCACATCTGCGACAGAATCGCACGCACGCGGCGCTGAACCGGATGATCGGGGCGGATATAGCCGCTGGTATCCGCGCCGAGCTTGAGCGCGACCGCCAGCATGCCGGCGTGCTTGCCCGAACAATTATTGTGCGCACTAGTCGGCGTGGTTGCGGCGGCGATCATCGCCTCGTGCGCGGGGCCGTAATAGGGTGCGTGTGCGCCGCATTCGAGATCGCCGAGGCCAAGGCCCATGCGCCCGAGCCATGCCGCCACCGCCGTCGCGTGGCGGGGTTCGCCATTGTGCGAGGCGCAGGCGAGCGCCAGCTCGGGCGCCTTGACCGAGAATTCGTCCGCCGCGCCGGATTCGACAAGGGCCAGGGCCTGTACCGACTTGATGGCCGAGCGCGGGAAAACCGGGACGGAGATATCGCCCCATTGCGCCTCGATTCGGCCCGATGCGTCCATCACCACGGCCGCGCCGCGATGGCGCGATTCGACCGTGTCGCCGCGCCAGATTTCGACCAGAATCGGATTTTCGCCGTTCGCCATGAAGGCGGGCACCTTGCCTTGGCGGCGGGTGCGGTGCAAGTTTCGCGGCCATGCGCGGCTATTTCGGTATCGGTGTCGAGGGCGTCTCGAAGGCCATGAACGTGGGCAGCTTGTACCGCACGGCCCATGCCTTCGGTGCCTCCTTTCTGTTCACGATCGCGGCGGCGTATGCGCGCGAGGACGGCGTGCGCGCCGACACCTCCGATGCGCCCGGAGCCGTGCCGTTCTATGAATTCGGCTCGGTGGACGAATTGCGCCTGCCGGGCGGGTGCGAATTGGTGGGTATCGAGCTCATGGACGGGGCGGTGGAGTTGCCGTCCTTCCGCCATCCGCGCTGCGCGGCCTATGTGCTCGGCCCCGAACGCGGCGCGCTTTCGGCCGAACTCGTCTCGCGCTGTAGCCATGTCGTCAAAATTCCGACGAAATTCTCGCTCAATCTTGCGCTCGCGGGCGCGCTCGCGATGTACGACCGCATGACATCCATGGGCCGCTTCGCGGCCCGGCCCGTGGCGCCCGGCGGTCCGATTGAGGCCTTGCCCCGCCACGCATTCGGCCCGCCGGTCCTTCGCCGCGGGTCCAAAGTCCAAGGAGGACGCAGAAAGACATGAATCACCCCATCCAAGCCCTCGTCGCGCTCGCGCTCGTCACGGCCCTGGCCGCGCCCGTTCTCGCGCCCCACCCGGCGCTGGCCGTCGAGAAGAAGGCTGCGCCCGCGAAAAAAGGGACCGAGAAGCCGCCCGAGCAGAAGCCGGGGGAAAGCCATCTTGGGCGTTTCGGCGAATGGGACGTGTTCACCGCGACCGAAGCCAAGGCCAAGACTTGCTACATGGCGACCATCGCGCGCTCGGATTCGACCAAGCGTGAGAAGGCCTATGTTCTTGTCATGCACCGCCCGGCGCAGAAGGCGCTCGGCGTCGTCAGCATGACGTCGTCCGGGCCCTTGAAGGACAAGAGCGAGGGCGAGGCCGAAATCGGCGGTGAAAAATTTCTCCTCTATACCTCCTCCCGCACGCCCGATACCGCTTGGTCCTTCGACGACGCGAAATTGCTCCAAGCCATGCTCAAAGGCACGACCATGATCGTGCGCACCGCTCCCGCCAAGGGCAATGCAATGGCGGACAATTACTCGCTCGACGGCATCTCGAAGGCCTATGCCGAAATGAACAAGGCCTGCGGGGTAAAATAGACCACGCAGGAACAAACGGTCCCCTAGGGCGAGATGAGCCTGCGGCGAGAAATGGCGCGTGGAGCCGATTCGCGCCTCCTGGTTTCGCCGCCCGTCCGCGTCTATATCAGGGCCATGATCGTATCGAGGCCATGAACGCACCCAAACCGGAAGTGCAAGCGGCGCCCGATTCGCGCCGTGATATCGTCGGGCTTGCCCGCGGCCAGCTTGAGGCCGAAATCGCGGCGATGGGCGAGCCTTCGTTCCGCGCGCGCCAGCTTTGGCATTGGCTCTATGCCCGGGGCGGGCGCGATTTTTCGCGCATGACCACGATGTCGAAGGATTTTCGCGCCGCGCTCGATATGCGCTACCAGGTCAGTCGGCCTGCGATCGCCCAGCATCAGAAATCCGCGGACGGCACGCAAAAATGGCTGCTGCGCCTGGCCGACGGCTCGGCGGTCGAAAGCGTCCACATCCCCGAGGATGATCGGGGCACGCTGTGCGTGTCCTCCCAGGTCGGCTGCACGCTCTCCTGCCGTTTCTGTCACACCGGCACCCAGCGCATGGTGCGCAATCTGAGCGCGGGCGAAATTCTTGGTCAGATCCTGCTCGCGCGCGACGAATTCGGCGAGTGGCCCGCGCCGTCCACCAATCGGCGCTTGACCAATATCGTCATGATGGGCATGGGCGAGCCGCTCTATAATTACGACAATGTCGCTCAGGCGCTACGCATCGCCATGGACCCCGAGGGTTTGGCGATTTCTCGGCGCAAGATCACTCTTTCGACCGCGGGCGTGGCGCCCATGATCAAACGCGTGGGCGCCGAGCTTGGCGTCATGCTCGCCATTTCCCTGCACGCCGTGCACGACGAATTGCGCGACCAAATCGTGCCGATCAACAAAAAATACCCGATCGCGGAATTGCTCCAGGCGTGTCGGGATTATCCGCCGTTGAAGAATGCGCGGCGCATCACGTTCGAGTACGTCATGCTGAAGGGCGTCAATGATTCGACGGCCGATGCGCGTGAACTCGTGCGCCTCATCGCCGGCATTCCCTCCAAGGTCAATCTCATTCCCTTCAATGCCTGGCCGGGCGCGCCCTTTGAATGTTCCTCGAACGCAGCCATCGAGCGCTTCGCCCAAATCGTGATGGCCGCCGGCTATCCCGCGCCCGTGCGCACGCCGCGCGGCCGCGACATCCTGGCGGCCTGCGGGCAACTCAAAAGCGCGAGCGAAAAGACGCGGAAATCGGCCCGGACGATGGGCAATCCGGCGCCGCCCGCGACCGCCTAGCCGCCCTTGCCCGGTCTCGTTCGGCGGCTATACTCCGCCGCCATTTCTCGATTTCCATTCATTCCGGCGCCATGGGCCGGCCTCGAGGGTGCGTCATGACGGGCGACGTGAAAAAAGTCGTACTGGCCTATTCGGGCGGACTCGATACCTCGATCATCTTGCGTTGGTTGCAGGAAACCTATCGCTGCCAGGTCGTGACCTTCACGGCCGATATCGGCCAAGGCGACGAGCTCGAGCCCGCGCGCAAGAAGGCCGAGTTGATGGGCGCGGCCAAGATTTACGTCGAGGATTTGCGCGAGGAATTCGTCCGCGATTTCGTCTGTCCGATGTTCCGTGCCGCCGCCTTGTACGAGGGCGTCTATCTGCTTGGAACCTCGATCGCCCGGCCGCTGATCGCCAAGCGCCAAATCGAAATCGCCAACGAGGTCGGCGCCGACGCGGTCGCGCACGGCGCCACGGGCAAGGGCAATGACCAGGTGCGCTTCGAGCTGACCTATTACGCGCTCAAGCCTGATATCCGCGTCGTAGCGCCCTGGCGCGAATGGGATCTCCACTCGCGCACCGATCTCGTCGCCTATGCCGAGAAGCACCAGATTCCCATTCCGCGCGACAAGCGCGGCGAGCCGCCGTATTCGACCGACGCCAATCTTTTGCACATCTCATACGAGGGCAAGGCGCTCGAAGATCCGTGGGTCGAGCCCGATGCCGACATGTACACCCGCTCGGTCGCGCCCGAGGAGGCACCGGACAAGCCCGCCTATGTCGAGATCGGCTTCGAGAAAGGCAACGCGGTCGCCGTGGATGGCAAGGCGCTGTCGCCGGCGAAATTGCTTGAACGGCTGAACGCGCTCGGTGGCGCGCACGGTGTGGGCCGCGTCGATCTCGTGGAAAACCGCTTTGTCGGCATGAAATCGCGCGGCATCTACGAAACGCCTGGCGGCACCATTCTGTTCGCCGCGCACCGGGCAATGGAAAGCATCACCCTCGACCGCGAGGCGATGCATCTGCGCGACGAGTTGATGCCGCGCTACGCCAAGCTCGTTTATAACGGCTTCTGGTACGCGCCCGAGCGCGAGATGATCCAAGCCCTCGTGGACAAGAGTCAGGAAGGCGTCTCGGGTGTCGTGCGCATGAAGTTGTTCAAGGGCCTGGCCTCGGTCGCGGGGCGGAAATCGCCGAACTCGCTCTACAGCCTGGCGCACGTCACCTTCGAGAAGGACTCGGTTTACAACCAGCGCGACGCCGAAGGATTCATCAAGTTGAACGCGCTGCGCCTGCGCCTGCGCAAGCTCGCCCAGGACTAGGCGGCGCCTAGGGCAGGGGGGAGACCCCGAATGCCCATTCGTGCGCGGCGAGGACGAGGGCATAGAGCAGAAGTCCGCCCGCGATGCGCCACCAGCCGATTTCGCCGAGGCGCGGCTTGGCCCGGCCTTGGATCGCGGCCAGGAAGGGAATGGCCGAGGTCGTGAGCGCGAACGGCCCCCAGGCCGCGCCCAGGGTTTGGGCCTTGCGCGCGTCCTGAAGCGCCATGCCGAGCAAGGCCAAGCCTGCAAGCGCGCCGAAGAAAATCGTCGAAGCGAGATCGCCCTTGGCCGCGAGATGCGCGGCCGCCCAAAGCGCGATGGCCCACATCAGGGGATGGCGCGTGACCTTGAGGATGCCGGGCGCGGGATCGCGCGCCTGCAAATGATGGTGCTGGCGCACCGCCATCGGATTGCGCGTGGTGTAGCCGCACACCAGCAGCACGAAGGCGATGGGAATGACGATGGCGGGTGCGTGCCCGAGCGCGACTCCGGTCCGCCAAAGCTCGACATGGGGCGCGGTGCCGTAGGCAAGGATCAGCCAGACGAGTCCCGCGGCCGAGGCGATCGAGAACAGGCCGAGATAGGCGTTTTCACCCAGCGATCCCGCGATCCAGCCGCGCGCGGGCGTGCTGGGAATGAGATGCAGACCGACGAATACGGCCGCGGCGGCGATGAGGGCGTCCATGGCGGAATCATGACCCAGGCAAGAGGCGTGGTCCAGAAGTGCCGGTTGTGTCGCGGCCGGGCCGGATTTCGCTCGCCAATGCTTTGCCGCCGATCAATCGAGAAAGTCCGGCACGGCGAGTGCGCGGCTGCGACAGGCGGCGACCACGGTATTGCGCAACAGGACCGCGATGGTCATGGGCCCTACGCCGCCCGGAACCGGCGTGATCGCGCCCGCGTGCGGATAGGCCTCGGCAAATGCGACATCGCCGACCAGGCGGCCCTTTCCATCGGGCGTCGGCACGCGGTTGATGCCGACATCGATGACGACGGCGCCGGGTGCGATCCAATCGCCGCGCACCATCTCGGCGCGGCCGACCGCGGCGACGACGATTTCCGCGCGTCGGCACTCGGCGGGCAAGTCGCGCGTTTTCGAATGCGCGATCGTGACGGTGCAGTTTTCCGCCAGCAGCAATTGCGCCATGGGCTTGCCGACGATGTTCGAGCGGCCGAGCACGACAGCGCGCCTGCCCGAAAGCTCGCCCAGGCGGTCCTTGATCAGCATGAGACAGCCGAGCGGCGTGCACGGCACGAGGCCGGGTCCGCCCGTCGCCAGCTTGCCCGCGTTGATGACGTGAAATCCATCCACGTCCTTCGCCGGATCGATGGCGTCGATGACCGCTTGTGGATCGATCTGCCTGGGCAGGGGCAATTGCACCAGGATGCCGTGCACCGCCGGATCGGCATTGAGCTTGGCGACGAGGGCGAGAAGCTCCGCTTGGCCCGTCGTATCGGGCAGCTTGTGCTCGAAGCTCCGCATGAAGCATTCGGCGGTTTGCTTGGCCTTGTTGCGCACGTAAACTTGGCTCGCGGGATTTTCCCCGACCAGAACGACCGCAAGGCCGGGAACAAGGCCGCTTTCCGCCAGCGCTTTGACCGCGCTCGCGACGCGCGCGCGCAAGGCTTCGGCGAAGGCCTTTCCGTCGATGATTTTCGGATCGCTCACGATTTTCCCCCGGGAATCTGATCGAGGTGGAGTTCAAGCCAGCGCTCGATATGGCGAGCGAGCGTCGCGTAATCGCCCGCTATGTGCACGGTCTTGCGCCGCCCAGCGGCGCCCGCGCGCAACGCAAACGCCGTCTTGGGCCAGCCCCAGGATTTGGCGAGCAGAGAAATGACGGCTTCATTCGCCCGCCCGGCCTCGGGCGCGGCCGTGACCGCGAGCTTCAAGCGTGCGATGCCGGCTTCGTCAGCCGCCACGCCGGCAATGCGCGCGGCGGCCGCGCGCGGCGTCACGCGCAGGTCCACGGCAATGCCGCCGGCGACCGGGCGCCAGGGCTTGGGCGTGGCGGAACTAGAGAAGGTTGCGCACCAGAAGGTCC
>JBJXGH010000115.1:0-2817 GCA_046153685.1 Alphaproteobacteria bacterium | reverse complement strand
CAGCACGGTCGGTTCGGCGAACAGGGAGAGGAATTCGTTACGGCCATGCGCGGTTTCACCGGTGGCGCCCGATTCGGCAAACGCGAACAGCGGCAATGCGGTGTCATGGAAGGCTTTGATCTTCCACATGGCCTCGCGGCGATCGAGCCCCAAGCTTGCGAAGGCGTCGGCCTTGGCCAGGGTTACCAGCGCCAAAGCGGCGACGCCGCTGCGGCGCCAGGTGTCCTCAAGGTCGCGGTAGCCGTTAGCGCGGGCGGCCATGAGTCGCGCCGCGTCGGCCTCGCGCGCCCCCTTGATCTGGCGGAAGCCGAGACGCAGTGCGACGGTGGCGCCATCCATCTGTTCAATGGTGTTGTCCCAATCGCTGGCGTTGACATCGACCGGGCGCACCACAACGCCATGCTCGCGGGCGTCGCGCACGATCTGCGCCGGGGCGTAGAAGCCCATCGGCTGGGCGTTGAGCAGCGCGCAGGCAAAGGCCGCCGGGTAATGGCATTTCATCCACGACGAGACATAGACCAATAACGCGAAACTAGCGGCGTGTGATTCCGGGAAGCCGTACTCGCCGAAACCCTCGATCTGCTTGAAGCAGCGCTCGGCGAAGTCACGGTCGTAGCCCCGCGCGGCCATGCCCTCGATCATCTTTTTGTGAAAACTGTGGATCGTGCCCATGCGGCGGAAGGTCGCCATGGCGCGGCGAAGCTGGTCGGCTTCCGAGGGCGTGAAGCCGGCGGCGACGATGGCGATCTTCATCGCCTGCTCCTGGAACAAGGGCACGCCCAGGGTCTTGCCCAGCACCTCTTCCAGCGCTGTCGACGGATAGCTGACCTTCTCCAACCCCTGGCGGCGGCGCAGGAAGGGGTGGACCATGTCGCCCTGGATCGGGCCCGGGCGCACGATGGCGACCTCAATGACCAGATCGTACCAGCAGCGCGGCCGAAGGCGCGGCAGCATGCTCATCTGCGCGCGCGATTCGACCTGGAACACGCCGAGCGAATCGCCCTTGCACAGCATGTCGTAGACGGCGGGGTCTTCGGCCGGCACCGTCGCCAGATCGAGCGGCCGGGCGTGATGGCGGGCGATCAGCTCGAAGCATTTCCGGATGCAACTCAACATGCCCAGCGCCAGCACGTCGATCTTGAGCATGCCCAAGGTATCGAGGTCATCCTTGTCCCACTCGATGATGGTGCGGTCGGCCATCGCCGCGTTCTCGATCGGCACCAATTCGCTGAGCGGCCCGCGCGAGATCACAAATCCGCCGACGTGCTGGCCCAAATGGCGCGGAAAGCCCATCAGCGTGCGGGCGAGATCGAGGGTGCGCGCAAGGTGCGGGTCGGAGGGATCGAGGCCCGCTTCCTTGATGTAGGCGTCGTTGATGCCCTCGGCGCCCCACCCCCACACCGTCCGCGCCAGGACGTCGACGGCATCCAGCGACAGCCCCATGGCCTTGCCGACGTCGCGGAGCGCGCTGCGCGGCCGATAGCTGATGACGGTGGCCGCCAGCCCGGCGCGGTCGCGGCCGTATGTGGCGTAGATGTACTGGATCACCTCCTCGCGGCGCTCGTGCTCGAAATCGACGTCGATATCGGGCGGCTCGTCACGCTCGGCCGAGACGAAGCGCTCGAACAGCAGGTCCACCTTGGCCGGATCGACGGCGGTAATGCCAAGCGCGTAGCATACCGCGCTGTTGGCGGCCGAACCGCGCCCCTGGCACAGAATGTCGCGGCCACGCGCGAAGGCGACGATATCGTGAACGGTGAGAAAGTAGGGGGCATAGTTCAACTGCCCGATCAGCGCGAGCTCGTAGTCGATCAGCCGGCGGACCTTGTCGGGGATGCCGGCGGGATACCGCTTCGCGGCGCCGTCCCAGGCGAGGCGCGTGAGGGCGTCCTGTGCCGTGAGACCCTCCGGCACCGCGGCGACCGGATACTCGTAGCGCAGTTCATCAAGCGAGAACCCGCAGCGCGCCGCGATCTCGACGGTGCGCGCCACGGCGTCGGGCCACTCGGCGAAGAGGCGTGCCATCTCGGCCGGCGGTTTCAGATGGCGCTCGGCGTTGGCGGCGAGGCGATAACCGGCCTCGGTGATGGTGCATTTCTCGCGGATGCAACTCAGCACGTCCTGCAACGCCCGCCGCTCGCGGACGTGGGCATGCACATCGTTGGTGGCGACCAGCGGCACGCCGGTTGAGTCGGCCAGCGCCGCCAACTGCGCGATACGCCGACGGTCATCGCCGTGATGACGGTGTTGGGCGGCGAGATAGACGCGATCGGCAAACCGATCCTTGAGGGCGCGAAGATCGCCGGCGGAGTCCGACAACGCGACGGCGATCATCCCGTCGCCGTGGGCAAAGAGGTCATCCCGGCTTAACAGACACTGGCCTTTCGCGGCGCGGCGCTTTCCCAGAGTCAGAAGCCGGGTCAGCCGGCCGTAGCCGGCGCGGTCCATGGGATAGACCAGCACGCCCGGCGCATCGGTGAGGTCGATCCGCGCGCCGACGATGAATTTGAGCCCCGCGGCTTTGGCCGCGCCGTACATGCGCACCACGCCGGCCAGGGTGTTGCGGTCGGTCACCGCGATGGCGGCGAGGCCCAAGGCGGCGGCCGTCGCGACCAGTTCCTCGGCGTGTGAGGCGCCGCGCAGGAACGAGAAGTTGCTGGTGACCTGAAGCTCGGCGTAGGCGGGCGGGCTCGGCATCGTTTACCCAAACAGCCCATGCATGTACCAGCGGGGCGGCGCCCCGGCGCCGTCGTAGAGGCCCTCGCGGAAGATCCAGTAGCGCCGCCCGACGGCGTCCTCGACCCGGTAGTAGTCGCG
>JBJXGH010000092.1:0-39807 GCA_046153685.1 Alphaproteobacteria bacterium | reverse complement strand
GTGCTCAAGCAACATCATGCCCAAGGATTTGCTCATCTTACCCTCACAGTCTTGCGTGCCGTCTCGTTTGCGCGCCGAATCACACCACGATCAACTTGCGCGGCGTCTTGGTCAGAACCTCGACGCCGGTTTTGGTCACGGCCCAGGTTTCGCTGCAACCGATCGCGCCAAGCCCCGGGATGCCGATCATCGGCACGGTATGAAACGCCATGCCGGCCTTGAGCTTGCGCGGGTCGTTCGGCTTCAGGTCCATGATATGGCCCTCGCCCCAGCCGGGCGGGAAGCCCACGCCGATTGAATAGCCAGTGCGGTGTACCCAGTATTTTCCAAGGCCGGCCTTCTCGACGACGCTGCGCCCCGCGCGATCGACCTCCCCCGAGGTCACGCCAGGCCGCACCACTTCGAGCAGCGCGTTCATGGCACCCGCGACCGCCTCGCCCGCCTTCTTGAGTTCGGCCGAAGGCTTGCCGACCGAAACCGTGCGCATGATGGCGCCGCCATAGCGGAACCAGCAGCCGCCGATTTCGAGAAACACCAGCTCGCCCTTCTTGATTTTTCCGCGCTCGAACGTTGCGTGGCCTAGTGCCGCGCGCGGCCCCGCGACGACATAGGGTTGGGAGCCCATGTATTCGCTGCCGGCCGAGGCCATGGCGTTGTAAATGGCGCCGGCGACCTGGTTCTCGGTGCGGCCCGGCCTGATCGCCTTGATGCCGGCATCGAGCCCCTTGATCGCCGTGCCCGCGGCCTTGCGGATATAGGCGATCTCCTGCGGTGACTTGATGAGGCGCGCCTGTTCGACCACGCCACCCGCCGGCACGAATCTCGCTCTCTTCATCCGTGCGCGCAGTCCGTCGATAATGGCGATCGGCAGAAAAAATCCCTGGTCGTCGAAACCGATCGCGCCGCGCGCGCCGCCCAGTGCCTCAAGGCAATTGGCGGTCGCGTCGAAGTAGCTTTCCGTGTCGGAAACGGTATAGCCCGTCTTGATCCAGGACAGGCCCATCACGTTCGACCATTCAAGCTTGCGCACGACGAATTGCGGCTCGCCCGAGGCGGGAACGGCGAGGGCCTGATAGACGTAATATCCGGTCGTCCGGTACCCCGACAGATAGAAGATATTCTCGGGCCCCGTCACGAGCAGGATATCGATGCCCTTGGCCGCCATGCCCGCGCGCACTGTCTTGAGCCGGGCCTTGTATTCGGCGACTGCGAATGGATTGACGAATGCGATGCTCGGCTTTGCAGCCATGGCCCGTGCCCTCCCGATCTTGTCGGGTCATTATACAGCAAGAATTGGAGCCGGGTCACCCCGCCCGGCCGTGGCGCGTCAGCCTTCCGGCGGCAGCCTGGCCGGAGGTTCGCGGGAGGCCTCGCGGGCGCGCACGGTTTCGCGGTGACCGATATACAGCACCGAGGCGATGATGACCGCGGCGCCGATCGGCATGGCGGGATGCGGCACCTCAAAAAACAGGAAATAGGCCGCAACCGCACTCAAGGGCAAGGAAAGGTACTCGACCGGCGCGATGAGCGATGTCTCGCCCATCGCGAAGGCGCGCGTGGCCGCGAGATGGCCGAGCAGGCCCGTCATTGCGAGCGCCGCCAGCAGCAGAACCATTTCGAGCGAGGGCGTGACCCAGACGAAGACGGTCGGAATGCCGGCTTGCACGGCAAGCATGGCGAACATGTAGAACACCACCGCGGTCGGCGCGGTGGTGCGGGTGAGTTTGCGTCCTATGACGATGGCATAGGCCCAGGCCGCCGCATTGGCCAAGGGAAAGAGCGCGGCGGGCTCGAAGGTGGCAAAGCCAGGCCGCACGATGACGAGCGCGCCGACAAATCCAATGGCAACCGCCGTCCAGCGCCGCGGGCCGACTTTTTCCTTGAGCACGAAGATGGCGAGGACGGTCGCGAACAACGGCGCGGTAAATGCCAATGCCACTGCATCGCCGATGGGCATGAATTTGACGGCATAAATCCAGCTCAGCATGGACGCGAACATCACGACGCCGCGCAGCACCAGGAGGCCCGGGTGCGGTACGCGCAGGCCCGCCCAGCCCGAGCGCAGGAAGAACGCCAGCATGAACGCAACCGAGAACAGGCTGCGGAAGAATTGCAACTCGACCGCCGGCAGGGCGAGGGAGATCGGCCGGATCAGTAAATTATTGCCGGTCCAGCACACGGCGGCGAACACCATCCACAGCACGCCCTCAAGGGCGGGGGGCAGGCGGGTCCAGGGCTGGGGGCGGAAATTCATGCGATGGGCGGGATCTTGGGTGGGGGGGATTGGGCCGAGGCGCGCGCCCGCGCCGCCTCCCGGTGGCTGATGTAAAGCACCGATGCCACGATGATAGTAGCTCCGATGGGAACATACATGCTCGGAATCTCGGCGAACAGAAAATAGGCGGCCACGGCATTGAGCGGCAATTGGGTGTACTCGACCGGCGTCACCACCGAGGTTTCGGCGACGGACAGCGCGCGCGTCGCCGCCACATGGCCGAGCACGCCCGAGGCGCTCGTAATCGCGATCAGAAGCCACGCTGTCTCGCTCGGCCAACGCCAGTCGAGCAGCGCCGGCACGAGCGTCACGGGCGTCAGCAGGATGAAGGTATAGACCACCATCACGGTCGGGGATTCGGTGCGCGTGAGCACGCGGATGACGATGATTGCCCCGGCCCAGGTCGCCGCGTTGAGCAACACGATCAGGATATTGGCGTTGAAGACGTCTACGCCCGGCCGGAGGATGACCAGCGCGCCCAAGAACCCGATAGTCACCGCCGACCAGCGGCGAATGCCGACTTTCTCGCCGAGGAAAAGCGCGGCCATCATCGTGGCGAACAGAGGAGCGGTGAAGGCCAGCGATACCGCCTCGGCGATGGGCAGCAATTTAACCGCATAAATCCACGACAACATGGATACCACCATCAGACCCGCCCGGAGCAGATAGAGCCCCGGACGCCGGATGCGCAGCGATCCCCAACCCAAGCGCGCGATGAACGGCAGCATGATCAATAGCGACAGCAAGAGGCGCAGGAACAACAACTGGATCGGCGTGATTTCGGCGATGACGGGGCGGACGATGAGGGTGTTCGACACCCAGCATAGGCACGCCAATCCCATCCACATTACACCCTCGACGGGCGGCGACAGATTGGTCCAGCGATGGCGCGGTACGTTCATGACGGCGGGGAATTTGCTGGCGTGGGATTCGGCGGGCCGGCGGCCCGGTCGGCGCGCGCGATCTGGTCCTCGCGGCGCGCGATATACAACGACGAGAAGATGATGACGGCCGCGCCCGTCAGGGTCCAGTGATCGGGCACTTCGCCAAAGGCGAGGTAGCCCAGAGCAGTCGCGAACACGAGGCGGGTGTAATCGAAGGGAATGACCTGCGAGGCTTCGGCGGCGGCGAGAGAGCGCGTCAACGCGACATGGCCGATGGTCGAGCACACCGAGAGCACGATCAACCAGGCGATGTTCGACCAGTCGGGCGTCGTCCAATAGGGCAAGGCCAGAAGGAGGGATACCGGGGTTACCCAGATGAACATATGGGCCACGATAGTCGTCGATGAATCCGTGCGCGCGAGCCGGCGGATGAGCATCGCCGACACGCTCCAGATCGCCGCGTCCGCGAGCACCAAAATGGCCGCCAGGCTGAATTCCTGAAGTCCGGGCCGCAATATGATCAACGCGCCCGCGAAACCGAGCGCGATGGCGATCCAGCGGCGCGCCCGCACTTTTTCCTTCAGCACCAAGGCAGCCAAGATCGTTATGAAAATGGGTGCCAGGAAATTGAGTGCGACCGCATCGCTCAGGGGTATGCCGTTCTTGATCGCGGTAAACCAGCACAGCATTGCGGCGAGAAAGCAGCTCGCGCGCATCATATGAAGTTTCAAATTGTCCGTGCGCAACGTGCGTAGGCCCGCGCGGAAGATGAACGGACCCATCAGAGCAAGGCCAAAGGCGTTGCGAATGAACACCACGACGAAAACATCGAGGTTTTCGGAGGCGGGACGAATGGCCGCCGTCATGGCGGAAAAGCACAGACACGACAGCACCATCCACAAGGCGCCCCGCACCGCGGCCGAGGGTGCTTGCATCACTGCGCTCCGCCGCGCCGGGCGAGCGCAGCCTCGCGCCTTGCTACGTAGAATGCGGCGCCCACGATCAAAAGCGAACCCGCCACCGTGGTCCAGGCGGGAATTTCGCCGAACACCGCAAAACCCATGAGCGCGCCGAACACCAATTGCGAATAGTCGAACGGAATGACGAACGAGGCCTCGGCGGTTGCGAAGGCGCGGGCGAGGCTGAGATGGGCCAGGGTCGACATGAAGCCAATTCCCATGCACCACAACAAACCCTCGACGGACGGGTCGCGCCACACCAGAAGGGCGGGAATGATCGAGACGGGAAGGGCCCATAAATACATGTGGGCGACGATGGTGGTCGGTTTTTCGGTCTTCGACGCCTCGCGCAGGATGAGCGCGCCGAGGCTCCAGATCACGGCGTTGAGCAAGAGCAGGCCATAATAGGCGTTGATCGTGCCGGCGCCGGGTTGGAGCACGAGCAAGGCACCGGCAAAGCCGATGACGACCGCGCTCCAACGCCGCGCGCGCACGCGCTCGCCCAGGACCGCGGCGGCCAGAATCGTGATCAAAAGGGGTGAAAGAAAGAACAGCGCGATCGCATCGACCAGGGGCACATGCGGCACGGCCCAAAACCACGTGGTCATGCCCGCGAGAAAGGTGCACCCGCGCGCGAGGTGAAGCTTGAGACGCTTGGTACGCAGCACGCCGAAGCCGGATCGGAACAAAATGGGCGCCATGAAGACGATGCCGAACACGTTGCGGAAGAAAACGACCTGAAGCGGGTGCATCTCGGCCGCGGCCGGGCGAATCATGATATTGGCGACGGTGAACGCGGCCGCCGAGGCCAGCATCCACAAGGCGCCCGCGACAGGATCGAAGGGTCGCGGAGGTGTTTGGGACGGTTGCGTGGGCTCGGTCATGTCGGATGCGCCATCAGGGATTCGTCGCGCTCTCCGCGCGCTCGCGGCGTGCTTCGCGATGGCCGATATAGAGCGAGGCCGAGACGATGATCGCGGCGCCGGTCAAGGTCAGATTGTCCGGCACCTCGGCGAAGAACAGAAAGCCGATGAGGCCGAGAACGGGCAGGCGGAGGTATTCTATCGGCATGACAAGCGAGGTTGACGCCAGCGAGATCGCGCGCGTCGCGCAATAGTGCCCGGCTACACCCGCAAGACCCACGCCTAGAATAAAGGGAAAGGCGATCCATGACGGATCCTGCCAGTGGTAGAGCGCGGCGGGAAAGGACATCGGAACCAGCAGCACGAACATCAAAGCGACGATGGCATTGGCGCTATCCGTGCGGCTGAGGATCTTGATCAGGACCACGGCGCCTGCCCAGGTGACGGCATTAACGAAAATCAGCAGCAGCAGCGGGTCGACGACCGCAAAGCCTGGGCGAAGAATCAGCAGGGCGCCGCCGAAGCCGGCGGCGATCGCCGTCCAGCGGCGCCAGCGCACCACCTCGCCCAGGGCAAAGACGGCGATCGCCGTGGTGAAAAAGGGCGCCGTGAAACTGATGGCGACGGCATCGACCAGCGCCACTTTGGGGGTGACGTAGAACCACGTGGCCATGGCGCCATACACCAGGCAGGCGCGCAGCACGTGACGCCCAAGGTGCCGCGTGCGCAGCGCGCCGACGCCCGCGCGCAGCAGCCATGGCGTCATGGCGGCCAAGCCGATGCAATTGCGAAAGAACAGGACTTGCAGCGGATGCAAATGTTCCGAAGCCGGCCGGATGAACGTGGTCATGGTCGCAAAGCACACGGCCGAGACCACCATCCACAGCACGCCCGCGATCGGATTAGGCATGGGTGCCAGCGAGGCGCGTTCGGCATTCATGTCGATTGCCGCCTAAGCGCGCGCCGCAGGCTCGCTTCGCGCCAGGCGATGGCCACGCCTGAAGCGGCGATGAGCGCGCTGCCCGCAACCGTCCAAATATCGGGGATTTCAGTGAAGATAAAAAATCCGATGAGCCCGGCCGCGATCAATTGGACGTAATCGAATGGCGCGACTTCGGATGCCTCGGCGACCGCATAGGCGCGCGTGAGGAACAGATGTCCGGCCGCGCCCAATATGCCGAGCGCGCCGAGCCAGAGATATTGCACGGCGGTCGGCCATTGCCAGACCCATACCGCCGCGAGGAGGACGAACGGAGTCAGGATCACGAAATTATAGGCGACGATGGAATTGGGCGAATCATGGCGCGTCAAGCTGCGCACCGTCACCCGGCCCAATGCCGAACACATGGCACAGGCCAGCACGGCTGCGATGCCGATGGTGAATTCCGTGCTCGCGCCTTGGCTGCCGGGCTTGGTTACCAACATGGCGCCCGCGAAGCCGACGGCGATCGCCGCCCAACGCCGGGCATGCACGCGCTCGCGCAGCACAAGCACCGCAAGGATCGTGGCGATCATGGGGGCGGTAAAATACAGCGCGGTCGCGTCCATGAGCGGCACGAGGGTGAGCGCGAAAAACCACGACAGCATCGCGCCTTCGTGCACCGCGGCGCGCGCCAGATAGAGCGGGCGGTGGGCGCGTGGAAACAGCCCCGTCCGCGCGCGCACCATGTAGGGTGCCATCAGCAGGGCCGCGAAGAAGGTGCGAAAGAAGGCGATTTCGAAGGGATGAAGATCGACCGCGATGTGTTTGACCAGCGCCGCCATCAATGCCCAGGTGGTCGTGGCGGCGATCATCCACAAAGCACCCTGTACGGGCGCCGGAATCGCGACCAGGCGCGCCCGCAGAGAATTCGTTCGGCTCATGGAGGGGCTATTCTGGGACCAAGCGGCGGCCCGACGCCAGCCCGCGCTTTCCGAGGGCGCATTGCGCTCAGCCATTCACGGCCGCGCGGGCGCGGCGCAATTGCGCCTCGCGCCGGGCGATATAGGTGGCCGAGCCGGCAATTACGGTAGCGCCCAGCCAGGTCGTAGGTTCCGGGACTTCGGCATAGGCGAAATAGCCGATTGCGGCGGCGATCACCAATTGGAAATAGTCGAAGGGCGCGACCTCCGAGGCCTCCGCCACCGCAACCGCCTTGGCGATGCAGAAATGGCCGAGCGTGCCGCACATGGCGAGTGCGAAAATCCACGCCATGGCCTCGATTGTCGGCCAAGACCAGACGAACAGCGCGGGTAGGAACAGGATGGGCGCGATCAGGAAAAAATGGATGGCCACGACGGTTTCCGCATCCATGGTCCGCGTCAGGTGGCGCGCACCGACCCGCGCCATGGCCGCGAGCGCCGCGCTCGAAAGCACGAACAGGGCGGGCCAGTCGAAGCCGTCAGCCGTCGGCTGCTTGATGATCAGCACCCCCAGGAAGCCGATGCCGATTGCCGCCCAGCGCCGGGCCCGCACCACCTCGCCTAGAAAAAATATCGCGAAAACCACGGAAAACAGCGGCGAAGTGAAATTGAGCGCGATCGCGGTGGCCAAGGGCAAGGCCGGGATGACCACGAACCACAATGCCATCGCGCCCGCATCCACGACCGCCCGGCCAACGAGGATGGGGCGAACATGATTCGCCGGCGACAGCCCGCGCGCTCGCAGCAGCAAGGGCGTCATCAGTATGGCGCCGAACACCGCGCGCAGGAAACAGACCATGAGCGGGTGCAGGTTTTCCGAGGCTGGCCGGATGAGCCCGGTCATGGCTGCAAAGCAACTGCCGGCGAGGATCATCCACAATGCGCCCTCGACAGGGGCCGGCACGCGCATTGTCATGGCGAAGGAAAAATCATGGCGGGGCCACTCTAGGCCGCGCCTTTGCGCCCCGTCCATGTAATCCGCCGAACAAACCCGGAAATCCGTCGACGGTCTAGCGGGATCGCGATATTTCCGACACCGCATCCGCGCGCCAATTCCCTGCGATTTGACAGCCGGGCCTCGACCGTCCGACTCTTTCGCCATCGCCGGTTTCGTGGCCGGCTTCAGGGGAGGGTGCCATGTACAAGCGGGATTTTTCGGCGGCGGAGTTCGCCGCGCGCCAGGCGCGCGTGCGCGCGGCCATGGCGGCTAGGAAGCTCGATCTCCTGGTTGTCATCCATCCGGCCAATATCAATTGGCTGATCGGGGCGCGCCACAAATCCTACCAGCAATTTCAATGTCTGTTCATCGGCGGGGATGCGTCGGATGGCGTGGTGATGCTGACGCGTCTGGCCGAGCAATGGGAACTTCAGGCCGAGAGCCTGGCGACCGAGGTGCGCGGCTGGGGCGGGCGGGAGCCCGAGAATCCCATCGACACATTTGCCGCGATCGTGCGCGAAAAATCCTGGCAAGGCCGGCGCATTGGCCTCGAAGTGCCACGCTACTATATCAGCGTCGAGGAACATGGCGCGATCCGGGCGTTCCTGGGATCGGCGATCAAGGCCGACGCGACGCGCCTGGTCGAGGAATTGAAATTCGTGAAATCGCCGGCGGAGCTGCGCTATATCCGCAAGGCCGTTGGTTTCGCGGATGCGGCGATGGCGGCCTTCATCAAGGCGGCTAAACCCGGACGCACCGAGCACCAATTGGCGGGCGAGGTGTATCGCGTGATGCTGTCGGCCGGTGGCGACGTGCCGGCGAGTCCCATCAATATCGGCTTCGGCCCGCGTTCGGCCTATGGTCACCCGCTGCCTTCGGAACGGAAATTGCGGCGCGGCGATTTCGGGCAAGTGGAATACGGTGCGGCCTACCGGCGCTACTGCACCACACTCGGCCGCCAAGTGGTGGTCGGCAAGCCCAATCGCAAGCAAAGCGATCTGTACAAGGTGGTGCGCGAGTCTTGCGATGCCGCGATTGCCGCTATTCGACCCGGCGTGCGCGCCGACGTCCCGCACGAAGCGGCCAAGCGCGTGATCGTCAAGGCGGGCCTCGAACATGGACGATGGCATTTGACGGGATACGGCATCGCGCCCGGATTCGCGCCGTCATGGGGCGAGAGTTTCGAACTCGACGGCGGCTCGAAGGACGTGATCGAGGCGGGGATGGTGCTGTCGATCGAGCCGCCGGTATTTCTGCCCAAGGAGAAACTCGGCTGCCGCATCATAGACAACGTGCTCGTGACCGCGAAGGGTTGCCGAGTGCTTTCGACGTCCACGCGCGATCTCATCGTGCTGTGAAGCACGCGGCTTGAATGTTCAAGGCGATGATTTTCGTCCATCGCAAATCCGGCCTGTCCGAGGCCGAATTTCGCCGCTATTGGCGCGAGGTTCACGGGCCGAAGGCCGCGGCGATTCCCGGCTTGCTGCGCTACGTGCAAAACCACCATCCCGTCGATGCCGCCAACCGGCCGCCCTTCTGCGACGGCATTGCCGAGCTGTGGTATGCGGACGAGGAATCCTACCGGCGAGGCAGGGAAAGCGAGACGGCAAAGGCTGCGGTCGCCGATCTCGACGAATTCGTCGATCGGTCGCGCTTGGTTTATTTGTTCGTCGAGGAGGAAGAAGTGATTTGAGCGGCGCGCGCGCGCAATTGCGATTCGCGGCGCACGATATAGAACGTACTCGCCGCGATGATCGTGGCGCCAAGCACCGTCCAGGCACTCGGTATCTCGCCATAGGCCAGATAGCCCGAGGCGGCGATCATCAAGATTTGGATGTAGTTGATCGGCGCCACGGCGGTTGCCTCGCCGACGCGCCAAGCGGTCACGGTGAAGATCTGTGACAGCGTCGAGATGGCGGCGATGACGAACAATAGCCCCGCCTCGTGGAGCGTCGGGGTCCGCCATTCGATGGCGGCGGGCAGTGCCGCGAAAGCCAGCGTGCAAAGGGACATATAGATCATGACCGTCAGCAGGCGGTCGCGCAGCGCGACCTGTCGCACGAGGAGGCCGACGACTGCGTCGATGAATCCGACCGATAACGGCGCCAACAGGCCCCACTCGAAACTCGCGCCCGGGCGTACGATCACCAGGACGCCGATGAAGCCCAGGACGGTCGCGGTGGTGCGCCGCCAGCGCACCCTCTCGCCCAGCGCCACCGCCGAGATGACGATGAGGAAAAGCGGCATGGTGAAAACCAAGGCCGTGGTTTCGGCGAGCATCAAATGGCTGTAGGACCAGTAATAGGCCGTCATGCTTACGACCGTGAGGCCGCCGCGCCACAGATGAAGGTTGAGCGCCTTGGTGCGCAGGGTCTCGAGATACAGGAGCGCAACCGGCAGCACGATCAGCAAGCCGAAGAAATTGCGGAAGAAGACAATCATCATGGTCGGCACCGTCTCGCCCGCGCGGCGGACGACGAGGACAAGGAACGCCATCAGAATTGCGTTCGCCAGGATCAAGAGCGCCGCCTGGCTGTTCGGTGGCAGGCCGAAATAGCGCGCGCGGAGCTGTCTCATCGCATGGTTCGCGCGCGCGCAAGACGCGCTTCCCGGCGCGCGATATAGACCGTGCTGGCGACGATCACCGCCGTGCCTGCGACGGCGGCGGAGGCGGGCACTTCGCCGAAGACGATGGCGCCGAGGATCGCGACGAAGACGATCTGGGCATAGCCGGCGGAGGAAATGGCGGTCGGCTCGCCTGCCCGCCAGCCCATGACATTGAAGAGTTGGGCGGCGAGGGAAAACGCGGCCAGGGCCGCGCACAGCAGGATGTCGTCGGCCGTGGGATCGCGCCAGCCCGCCAAGCGGCCAAACGCGGAATCCGAAAAGACCAGAGTGCCGAGCGCCACGGCCGCCGCCGAAAAGACGAAGGACACGGCGCTCATGTACACCATGATCGACCTCAGGGTCTCGGTAGCCGTCAGGCGCTTGATCACCAGGGTGATGACGGCGTCGACCAAACCGATCGACAGCGGGACCAGAAGCGCCGGTTCGAACCGCCCCAAATCTGGCGACAGAATCATCATGACACCGGCAAAACCCAAAGCGGTCGCCAGCGTGCGCCGCCAGCCGACGCGCTCGCCCATGAAGGCGACGCTCAGGATAATAAGGAATAGCGGAATGGTGAACATCAGCGCCGTCGCCTCAGCGAGCGGCAAATTGATGTACGACCAATAATAAGCCGACATCGACAGGAACGAGAGCGCGCCGCGAAGCAACTGCAAGCGGAGGTTGCTTGTGCAAAACGCGTTCGGGCGGCCGCGCGGAAAACAGAACAACAAGGTGGCGGACAAGGCGAATACATTGCGCAGCAGGATGATCTGGTAGGGCGCCAGCACAGTGCCCGCGGCGCGAATGCAATAGGCCCCAAGCGACAAAAGCAATGCTGTTAGCAGAAGATAGGCGATGCCGCGCGCGTTCCCGGGCAACGCCTGCCAGCGCGCGAGCCAGGACGTCATGCGGAAAGGCGCGTCATGAGGGTTTCGCCAAGGCCGCGCGGCGCAGGCGTGCTTCCCTATGGCCGATATAGAGCGTGCTCGCGACGATGATGGCGGCACCTATCCCCGCTGAAATATCGGGTAGTTCCGCGAAGGCCAGGTAGCCGATCATGCCCATCAACGGTATCTGGACGTAATTGATCGGCGCGACCGCGGTCATTTCACCCACCCGGAAGGCCGAGACATAGCATAGCTGCGTCAACATCGTCAGAGCCGCGATGGCGCCGACAAGAACGAGGACCTCGCCGGAAGGTTTGACCCAGGCGTAATAGGCGGGAAGAATTGAAATCGCGAGGGTCACGACGCTCATGTAGAACATGATTGTCAGCAGGCGGTCGGTGCGCGTGAGGCGCTTGATGACGGTCGCGGTAACGGCGTCCGTGAAGCCCATGAGAAGGGGTACGAGCAGGCCGACGCGAAACTCGGCGAAGCCGGGCTTCACGACGGCGATCACGCCGAGGAAGCCAACGACCGTCGCCGCCGTGCGCCGCCAGCCGACCGACTCGTTCATGAAGACGCGCGCGAGCACGATTAGGAACAGAGGCATGGTGAACATGAGCGCTGTCGCTTCACCGAGTGGCAGATGGGCATAGGACCAATAGAAGCAGCTCATGCCGACGAAGGTGCCCGCGCCGCGCGCGAGGTGCAGATCGAAGCGCTGGGTGCGCCATGCGCCGCACCAAAGAGCCAGCGGCACGATGGTGGCGGCCACGATCACGCCACGCAGAAATATGATCTCGATGATGGGCAAGCTGTCGCCGATAAGGCGCACGAGATAGGCCATGGCTCCGTGCAGCGCGGCATTGCCGAGCATGAAGACGGTGCCTTGGGCATCGGGCCCCAAGGCGCGCCACGACGTGTGCGCAGCCGAATGCCTGGTCAATCGCGTCACGAGGGTTTATGCGTGGGAGTGTAAATTGCGGCGGGACGGGGCGAGTGTCTCGCCCAGGCTGCGGGCGGTCAACCATGCGTGCGGAGGGAGTTCCATGGCAAGACTCAAAGGCAAACTCAAGGTTTTCATGGATAGCGGAATCGGCCGCGCCCCGGCCTTCGAGATCACTCCTGCGCGCTTTCAGGCCGCACTCAAGCGTAACAAGGCGATCGCCAAGCGTTGCGATATCACGCTCGGCCGCGATTTCGACGAGATCCTGCCGATACTCGAACAGGTAGATGCGATTCTCGGCTTCCGCTTTCCCAAGGACCAAATTCGCGCGCGCGGCGCGCGCCTGAAGCTATGCCACGCCACAGGAGCGGGAGTGGAACATCTGATGCCCCTCGACTGGCTGCCGCCGGGCGCGAGGCTCACGAACAACCGCGGCATTCATGCGGTCAAGACCGCCGAGTCGGCGCTCATGGCCCTGTTGATGCTCAATACCCGGATGCCCGAGATCGCCGCCAATCAACGCGCGCGCCGCTGGGAACAGATTTTTACCCCGCCGCTTGCGGGCAAGACGGTGCTGATCGTCGGCGTCGGCGAGATGGGTGGAGCGACCGCGAAGCTCGCGAAGAAAATGGGCATGAGGGTGCTCGGCGTGCGCCGCTCGGGGGCCAAGCATCCAGCCGTTGTCCGCATGGTGAAGCCCGACAAGCTGGCCAAGATCCTGCCCGAAGCGGACTTCGTTTTTGTCACCGTGCCGGTTACGCAGGCGACGCGGCGCATGATCGGCCGCGCCGAAATCGCCCGCATGAAGCCGGGTTCCTCGCTGATCAATTTCGGCCGTTCGGCGGCAGTCGATTACGAGGCGCTGTCCTCCGCGCTCGAGGCGGGGCATCTCGCGGGCGCCTTTCTCGACGTCTTCGACCAGGAACCCTTGCCCGGAAACTCGCCGATCTGGGGCGTGAAGAATCTCGTCATGACGCCGCACTGCACATCGGACGATCTTGAGAACTATATGCCCGCGACGCTCGATCTGTTCTTCGCCAATCTTGGGCGCTTGCTCGACGGCCGAGCGCCGAACAATCTCGTCGATGCCGCGCGCGAGTATTAGGGCGAGGCCGTTTCGTTCGGGATCATCGCTGCCAAGCGAAGCGCGAATCTTGCCCCGGCCATTCCATGGCGGCCATGGTTTAGCCTAGGCGCGCAAGGGCATCGACCGCGACCGCGCGAGAAGCGCCGACGATCACGGGATTGAGGTCGAATTCACGAACCCGCGCGCGCTGTTCGTGCGCGAGGTGTCCAAGCGCGACGAGCAGCTCCGCCAGCGCCGCGCGCGCAAGCGCGCGGCCGGTGCGATAGCCGTCGAGGATGCCCTTGGCATCGACGCGCGCGATCATGGCGTCGGCCAGGGCGCGGTCGAGCGGCGCGAATTCGATGGCCGGCGGTCCCATCGCCTCGGCATAGATGCCGCCGAAGCCGAGCGCGATGGCGGGACCCACCTGGCCATCCGTGACGATGCCAACCAGCATTTCGATGCCGGGTTCGGCCATTTCCTGAACGAGAAAGGCTTCGGGCGCGGGCGCGCGCGCGCCCATCGCCCGGGCCGCCGCCTCGACGGCCGCCCCGCCTTTAAGGCCGAGCGCCACGAAACCGTGTTCGGTTTTGTGCGCGGTTCCCGCCGCCTGGCCTTTGAGGGCGACGGCCGAGCCGAAGTCCGCGGCGATGCGCGCCGCCTCCGCCGCGGAAGACGCAAGGGCCCAGCGCGCAACCGGCACGGCGTAATCGGCCAAGAGGCGATAGGCTTCGGGCTCGGGCAAGATACCCGCAGGAAAATGCGCCAGACGTTCGGCACTGAATTTCGGCGCCGGATTCGGAGGCGGGCGGGTCTCGGCCATGGCGCCGTAATCGTGCAGCGCCTTGAGCGCGCGCATGGCGGTTGAGGGCGTATCGAAGGCGATCATGCCGCCCGCGCGCAGGCCTTCATGCACGCGCGCGGTATAGGGCCCGCCCTGCCAGCAGGCGATGACCGGCTTGGTCGCGCGCCGCGCAAAGGCGGCAAGCGGCTCGGCCGCGCGTTCCATGCCGAGAAAGGACATCTCCCCGTAAAACAGCGCGCCGACCGCGGGATCGTCGTGCAGGATCGACAAGCCGTTTACCAGGTCGTCGAGTTCCTTGCCCGGACTGACCCGCGAGCCGATATCGGCGGGATTGGAGGGGCGCGCCTGCACGACCACCTCGCGCAATTTTTCCTTGGTCGCTTCGCCGAGGCGCGCCATCGGCAAGCCCGCATCGCTGAGGGCATCGCCAAGCACGACCGCGTATCCGCCCGAAAGGGATGCGGCTCCAACGCCCGTGCCGGATGGGAAACGCGGACCCGCGAGCAGCGCTGCGGTTGCGTGCAGATCGTCGATATCGGTGGCAAGGATCACTCCGTGCCGTCGAAAGGCGCTGGCTTGAATTGCCCGGTCGCCGGCCACGCGCCCAGTGTGCGACAGGGCGGCGCTCTGCCCCGCCTCGCTGAAGCCGGGCTTCATGAGCACGAGCGGCTTTCCAGCAGCGCGCGCGCGCTCGGCAAGCGCAAAGAAACGCTCGTAATCGTCGAGGCCTTCCGCATAGGCGGCGATGGCGCGGGTCGTCGAATCCGCGATGTAGTGCTCGATGAAATCGCAAGTGTCGAGATCGAACTCGCCGCCGCTCGACACCATGCCGGAAAATCCGACGCCCGAATCGCGCGACCGGTCGATGACTCCAGACAGAATGCCGCCCGATTGCGTCACCAAGCCAACCGGTCCCACTGCCGGCAATCCCAAGGGCAGGGTGCTAGAGCCGCTCATCGACAGGCGCGCGGCCGGGCTGATCGCGCCCATGCACATGGGACCGACAAGCCGCGGGCCGCCCGCGGCGATGCGCGTGCGGAACCAATCAAGCCGCGCTGTCGCATCGGGCGCGTTCGCGGGCACGAGTTCCCCCACGACGATCATCACCGAGGCGCGTCCCGTCGCAGCCTCGTACAAGGCGGGCAAGCGTTCCGCGCCCACCAGCGCGACGACCACATCCACCGGGCCGGTGATCGACGGCAAATCCGGATAGCAGCGCAAGCCGAAGGCCGAGGGATATTTCGGATTGACCGGATAGATGAAGCCGGAATAGCCGCCATCGATGCAGTATTTCAGCACCCGCCCGCCATAGCGCGACTGGTCCTCCGACACGCCGACGAGCGCGACCCCGCGCGGGGCGAATAGCGGGCGGAGATCGACCTTGGGTTTTCTCGCGGTCAATTGGACCTCAGCTGGTCTTGGGCTTGCCCTTGAGCGCGGGCGGGGTGAGGCGTTGATTGGCGAGGGGCGTCACGGTGAAGCCGATGGCGCGCGCGGCGAGAATGGGTTCGGCCAAGATCTCGCCCGAGGACGGATTGGGACCGATGCCGACCGTGCGGGCGACGACGTGGGCCTCGTACAGGCGCTTGCGCGAGGTGTTGCCGACCGCGAGCAGGCGAACCGTCACGCGCAGATAGTCGCCGTCGAGCACGGGCGCCAGGAATTCGAAATTCTCGAAATGACGCATCAGGCCGGCATCGCCGTCGAGCATGTACGAAAGCTTGCCGCCCGCCATGCCGAACAGTTCGGCGATCGTGCCGAGCGATATCACATCGTCGCGATAATGGCTGTGAACGCGCGTCTCGACGACCGAGACATAGCGCGACAGATCGTGTTCCGTCATGGCGTTTTCTCCGCGGCGTGTCAGGTGAGTTTGTAACCGCCGTCGATTTCGATCAGCGTTCCGGTGGTGAAGCCATTGGTCATGCAATAGACCATGGCCTCGGCGACCTCCTCGGGCGTGCCCATACGCCTGACGGCCTGCCTTTGCAGCATGCGCCGCCAGACGCGCTTCCGGCTTTCGTTGATGGTATCCATGATTGGCGTGGCAATAAGGCCGGGCCCGACGCAATTGACGCGGACCGGCGCCACTTCGATTGCGAGCACCCGAACCAACGCCTCCAAGGCGCCGATGGCGGTCGTCGGCGCCCAATAGCCAGGCAACGCCTTGCGCGGCGAGACGCCCGAGCAAAAGGTGATCGAGCCGGCGCGGGTCAGATGCGGCAGGGCATATTTCGCGCACAGCACCGAGGACCAGAACTTGCCGTCATGCACCGTGCGCGCGACCGCAATCTCGGTTGCGGCCAGCGTGCCGAGACGGCGCTGCTGAGCCTTGTCGGTGGCGCCCGGCACCAGAACCGCCAAGTGATCGAAGCGTCCGAGCTTGCCGAAGAACCGCCGCACATCCGCTTCGCGCTTGGCGTCGAGGCGCAGCCCTTGCGCTCCGGGGCCGAGCGCGGCCGTCGCGGTCCGGACGCGCGCGGCGGTGCGGCTCGCGACCACGACGCGCGCGCCAAGTTCCTGGGCCAGGCGCGCGGTTGCAAGACCGATGCCCGAGGTGCCGCCGATGACGACGACGCGCCGTCCGGCCAAAGGCGGTTTGCGTTCCATGCCCGTTTCTCCCCCTCCATGAGCCAACCCGCGCACGATGGCCGCGGGATGGGCCGGGCGCAAACGAAAAACGCCGGCCCCAAGGGGCCGGCGTCGTTCGTTGCGGGACCCGTCCCGGAACCTTCGGCGGCTATTCGGCCGCGGCGGCCAAGCGGCGCTTCATGGGCGCGCCGATATTGGCGATCGAGGTGCCGAAATGTTTCTCGATCTTCGGTACCACCTCGCCCTTGAAGCGTTCGATGGAGCGCATGACCTTTTTGTGGTCCATCGAGCCGAAGGCGAAGAAGCACGACAGATGCGACAGGCGTAGCCCTTCGATTTCAGCGATGAGTTGCTCGGTGATCTTGTCCACCGAGCCGATAAGGCAGCGCTGCGCGATTTCCTCGAGCGGCGGCTCGCCCTTCGCGGGGATTTCCTCGAGGAAGGCGCCTTCGCGAAGGCGGCCGTATTTCTCGCGCATGGCGGCGGCGATGCGCCGGACATAGCGGCAATTGTCGGCGGCGAACAGCGCGTCGTCCTTGCTGTCCGTCACGTGGACGTACTGCTGCACCGCGAAGGGCATGTTGTCGGGATTGCCGACGACCTTGGCGTAGGAGGCGGCGCTCTTGTCACGAACCTGCTTGATTTCGTCGACGCTCATCCAGCCGGTCGTGGTGATCGGCACGTAGCCGTTGCGCGCGACGCGTTCCTGGGTGACGGGGTCGTTGAACAGACCCGCCACGAAGACATCGGGGCTCGACTGCACGGGCCGCACGCTGAAATAGGTCTCGGGGCAGCTGTAGAACTTGCCCTTATGGTTCAGCGGCTGCTTGGCGTAGAAGGCCTCGGTCATGTCCATGAGTTCGAGGAAGCGGTCGCGGCCGGTCGTAAGATCGATGTTGAATTTGTGGAATTCGTATTCCTGATAGCCGGAGCCGAATCCGAGCACGAGGCGCCCGTCGGACAGCTGATCGCAGGTCGCGATGTCCTCGAGCAGGCGGATCGGTTCGTAAAGCGGCGCGACGATGACGGCAGGCCCGAGCTTGATGCGCGAGGTGCGCCCGGCCATGTAGGTGCACATGGTCATCGGCGAGGCGACCAGGCAGTAATTCGAGAAATGATGCTCAGCGAACCAGGCAACGTCGAAACCGAGTTTCTCGCCGAGCTGGACCTGTTCGACCATCTCGGAATAGATCTGGCGCGGCGTTTTGTTCGCCTCGCGCTGCTGCATCAAATTGAACATGCCAAGCTGCATGGTTTGCTCCCGTTCATTCATGGGCGGCGTCGCGCCGCGCGGCCGTTTTTTTGTCGGTCAGCGTGAAGCCTAGCCCTTCGAAGAGGACAGCCGCCAGCGCATCGGAAAAATTGCATTGCAATACGAGTTATTGCAATACGATCCAAAGTCAATCACCCGGCTTCGTGATCGTCAAGCGCGTGGTGGCGCGTTGACCCTCGCGACGGCGCGCACCTAGGATGCGCGGCCTTCAATGAGGAGTGATGCGATGACCTATGAGACCATTGGCTACGAAGTCGAGCGTGGCGTGGCTGTCTTGACGCTGAATCGGCCGAAATCGCTGAACGCCTTCAACGGCAAGATGGTCGAGGAATTGCTCGCCGCGCAGAAGCGCTTCAACGCGGACGACGACGCGCGGGTCCTGGTGGTGACAGGCGCGGGACGGGCGTTCAGCGCCGGGTTCGATCTTAAGGAGAGCGACGCCGGCGAGAAGCGAAAGACCCTGCTCGAGAATCGCGCCGTGCTCGAGGTCGATTTCGACATGATCATGGGTTTCTGGCATTCGCCGAAGCCGACCATCGCGGCCGTGCACGGCTATTGCCTGGCGGGGGCGTGCGAGGTCGCGCTGGCCTGCGACATCACCATCGCGGGCGAGGACGCGCTGTTCGGCGAGCCGGAGCTGCGTTTCGGCGCGGGCATTGTCGCCATGCTGATGCCGTGGATGACGGGGCCGAAGCAGGCCAAGGAATTGCTGTTCACCGGCAATGACCGCGTGTCGGCAAAGCGCGCGCTTGAAATCGGTCTCATCAACCGGGTCGTGCCGGCGGGGACGCATCTTGACGAGGCCAAGAAGATGGCGCGCGAGATCGCGGTCATGGACAAGGAGGCGGTGATGCTGACCAAGGAGGCGATCCACCGCGCCTACGACGCGATGGGCATGGGGCAGGCCTTGCGGCACGCCCTCGACATCGATGTTCAGATTACCTCCCTCGACACCCCCGACCGGATTAAGTTCCGCGAAGTCTCCAAGCGCGACGGTCTCAAGGCCGCGCTGGCATGGCGGGAGTCGCGGTTTGGCGGCAAGGATTGAGCACGGGGACGAGAACGGCCATGTCCGAGCACAAACTGACGCCGCTCCTGCGGCCACGCTCCATCGCGGTGATCGGCGCGTCGGTCACGCCTGATTCCGTGGGCAATACCTGCGTGCGAATGATCCGTCGCGGGCGCTATTCCGGTGCTGTCTATCCGATCAATCCCAAATATCCGGAAATCGAGGGATTGAAATGCTATCCGGCGCTCGCGGATCTGCCCGAGGCGCCGGATCTCGTGGTGTTCTGCGTCGCCAATCACCGGCTTGAGGAGGCCATGGCGGACGCAATCCGCTGCAAGGCGCGCGCGGCTGCGTTCTTTTCCAGCGGCTATCTCGAGGACGATATCGATCCGCCGCTCGCCAAACGCCTGGCCGCGATGGCCAAGGCGGCCCATATGCCGGTCAATGGCGGCAATTGCATGGGATTCTACAACCTCGATATCGGCCTGTTCATGTCTTTTGGCTGGCCGCCCTACGAATGCCGCCCGGGCCATATCGCGCTTTTGTCCCATTCGGGATCGTCCTGGTCGTCGCTCACGCTCAACGATGAGCGATTGGGCTATAATCTCTGCGTCTCGGCGGGACTCGAGATCGCGACCTCGGTCGCCGATTACATGGACTACGCGCTTGAGCAGCCGAACACGCGCGCGATCGGCCTCATCCTCGAAACCGTACGCGACCCCGAGAATTTCATCGCCTCCCTTCGGAAGGCGAACGCGCGCGCCATTCCAGTGGTCGCGCTGAAGATCGGCCGGACGGCGGAAAGCATTCGCCTCGCCATCAGCCATTCGGGGGCAATCGCCGGCAACGACGCGGCGTACGAGGCGATTTTCGATCGCTTCGGCGTTCACCGGGTCGAGGCGCTCGACGAACTCGCGGCCTCGCTGTCGCTGTTCGCACAGGATCGCAAGCCGGGTAAGGGTGGACTCTCCGCCATTCTCGATTCGGGCGCGGAACGCGAATTGCTCATCGATCTCGCCGCCGACGCCAAGGTGCCGTTGCCGACGATGACGCCCGGCACCACCAAGGCTCTCGCGGATCTGCTCGATCCGGGGTTGGAGCCGGTCAATCCGCTCGACGCTTGGGGTACCGGGCACAACTGGAAGCACATTTTCACCGAATCGTTCTGTGCGCTGGTGGCCGATCCGAACACGGCCGTGGCGGCGGTGTTCTCGAGCATGCGCGACGGCGCCGCCGTCAGCGAAGGCTGGGCGGACGTGGCCATCGAGGCCAAGCGCCGATTCGATAAACCCGTCGCGGTGGTCACCAATTTCGGCTGGACCAAGCACGTCGAGACCGCCAAGCGCCTCGCCGCCCATGGCGTCCCGCTGATCGAGGGCACGAAGACCGGCCTCGTTGCGATGCGCCATTTCCTGGCCGAACGCGACCGCGCGTCGTGGCCGGCATTGCGTTTCCCCAAGGGGCCGGGCGCCAAGGTCCGCGATCGCTGGCGCGCGCGCTTGGCGGAGCCGCGCGGCCTTGACGAGGCGGAGGGCCTTGGACTGCTTGCCGATTACGGCATCGCCGTGCCGAAGCTGCGCGTGGTCGAGGGCGCGGACGAGGCGTTGAAGGCCGCGCGCGCGGTCGGCTATCCGGTCGTGCTCAAGACCGCCATGGCGGGCATCGCGCACAAATCCGATGTGGGCGGCGTGAAACTCGGCCTCAAGGACGCAAAGGCGGTGAAGGCGGCCTATGCCGAGTTGCGGAAAACGCTCGGTCCGCGCGTCGTCGTCGCGGCCATGGCGGGCAAGGGCGTCGAAATGGCGCTTGGTGTCGTCGTGGACGCGCAGTTCGGCCCGCTCGTGATGATCGGGGCGGGCGGCATCCTGATCGAGCTTCTAGGCGACCGGCGCATGGCCCATCCGCCCTTCGACGCGGTCGCGGCGCGGCGCGATCTCGACCGGCTCAAGGCGCGCAAGCTGCTCGATGGCGTGCGCGGCGCGCTGCCCGCCGATGTTCGCGCGTTCGCCGAAACCGCGGCGCGGTTGTCGGTTCTGGCGAGCGAACTCGGCGATCTCTTGGCCGAGCTCGACGTCAATCCGGTGATCGTCGGCGCCAAAGGCGCGGTGGCGGTCGATGCGCTCGTCGTGACCAAGGCCGCGCTCGCGCGCGGCAAAAAATCGAAATCCGGCAAGAAGTCCGGTGCGAGATCGCGGCATTGATCGTGCGAGCGCGCCGCGGGTCTAGGCGCGTGGACATGGGTCCGTGACCGCAGACATTCTTGCTGCCCTGGTGATCTTCGCCGTCGTGTCGTCGATCACGCCGGGGCCGAACAACATGATGCTGCTCGCCTCGGGCGTGAATTTCGGCCTTCGGCGTACCGTGCCGCACGCTCTTGGGGTGTCCATCGGCTTTGCGGCGATGCTGGTCGCGGTCGGGTTCGGCTTGAACGCCGCGTTCGAGAGGGTGCCCGAGCTTTACCTCGCGCTGCGCTTGCTTGGCGCCGGGTATTTGCTGTGGCTGGCTTGGCGCATCGCCCACGCGGGACCGCCGAGCACGGGCGAAGCATCGAAGGGCCGGCCGATGAATTTTCTCGAAGCCTCGGCCTTCCAATGGGTCAATCCCAAGGCTTGGGTGATGGCCGTGGGCGCTCTTTCCAATTACACCCCGCGCGACGGCTACATGGCCAATGTGGCGATCGTCGCGGCGGTGTTCGCGGTCGTTAACCTTCCCTGCGTGTCGATTTGGGCGGGGGCCGGCGCCGCCATGCGGGGCTTGCTGCAAAAGCCCGAAGTGCTGCGGGCGTTCAACTGGACGATGGCCGCGGCCCTGGTCGCCACGCTTTATCCGATTTTTGCCGGCTCGCTCGGCTAGGCGGGCGACGCCACGCGCACGTCCTCGGGCCGGTCGCGGAAGGCCGCGCCGTGCCGGGCGAACAGCAGGCCGCGATCCGCCCTCGTCGAATCGATGCGCGCCAGTTGCAGCGGGTGCCAGATCATGGCCTGCGGCGCGGCGATCACGGGCTTGCCCAGATCGGCCTCGATCTCGCTCAGCACCTCGGCCATGCGGATACCGGTGCACGAGATCACCACGGCCTCGGCTTCGGGATGGTCAACGGCGCGCGCAAGTTCCGCCCAAACCCAAGGCGGGGAATTGCCGATTTGCCATTCGGTGGTCATGCCGAGGCCCCGCCAACGCGCAACCGTGACGCCGTGTTGCTCGAGAAAAGCGGCGAATTTTGCGGTCACGCTATCGGGATAGGGCGCGGCCATCGCGATCTTGCGCGCGCCGAACGCGCGCAGGGCCGCGACCATGGCGGTCGAAACGGTGGTCGCGGGGCAGCCGCAGACCTCGGCGATGGCCGCGGCCTGCACCAGATCGTGGCCCCGTCCGCGCACGAAGCTGCACGAGGTGCAGGCGAACACCGCCGCCGAGGGGCGCGTAATGGCGAGCGTGCGCGCGGCGCGCGCGATGACACCGGGATCGCCGTAGGCATCGACCATGTCGGGGCCGATATCGTCTTGGCTCTTGGCCGTGGTGTAGCGCGTGACGAAGAGATTCACGCCGTCCGGAGGGTAAAGCCAGTATTCATCGTCGTTCACGGCGTCGTCGGGCGAGACGAGGCCGATGCGGCCGCGCCAATTGCGCATGGCGGTCGTCATGGCATCCCTCCGGTCAGTTGACCTTTTCGCCACGCGGCAAATGCGGGTCCTTGGGCGGCTCGAATGCCGGCAGGTCTTCGTGCAAAAGATCGCCGATGGTCACGAGGCGCGCGGGCGGCCGCGCACGCGGCATGGCGACATCGCCCGGGTCCTGGCCAGTCGCCTCCGCGACGAGGGCGGCGAGCGTGCGCGCGCAATTGCGCCCCTGGCAGCGTCCCATCGAGATGCGCGTCGTGCCCTTGAGGGCGAAGGCGGACTCAAAACCTTCCGCTGTGCGGCCGCGCAACTCGCCCGCGGTGACTTCCTCGCAGCGGCAGACGATGGTTTCAGGGGTAAGAAGGCCGAGCCAGGATCGAGGTCCCGCATAGAGCCGTTCGAGCGCCGCGCGAAACCGCGAGAGTCGCGCGATCTTGGCCGCGACCGCGCGCTTTTTTCGCGCAGCGATGCGGCCATCAAGATGCCCCGTGCGCTCGGCGGCGACGATGCCCGCGAGCGTGCCCTCGAGCAGGGCCATCTCGACCCCGCCGATGCCCGCGCCGTCGCCCGCCGCCAGAACGCCCGGGCGTGAGGTGCCGAGTTCCTCGTCGCGCACCGGCAGCCAGCCGCCGCGCGCTCCGTCCCAGCGCATCTCGCAGCCCATCGCGCGTGCAAGCTCGACCGAGGGCACAAGGCCAAAGCCGAGCACGAGCGTGTCGGCAGCGAAGACGCGCTGCGCCGCGCGGTCGATTTTCCCCGCGCCGTCGATGGGCGCCATGACGACCTCGCGCAATTCGCCGTCGCCGCGCGCCTCGATCACGGTCCAGCCGAGCAGGACCGGCGCCCGAACTTTCGCGACAGCGGCGCTGTATTCGATGGCCTGGCGCGCGATCTTGGGCGCCCAAATCAGATTCGCTGCCTCGCGGCACAGCCGAGATAAAATCGGCGCCGCCTCCGCGACCGCGACCAATTCCGCGCCCGATTTCGCGACATTGGCCGCGACCAGCAGGGCGAGCGGTCCGTTGCCCGCGACGGCGATGCGCCGGCCGGGAATGATGCGCTGGCCCTTGAGCAAATTCTGAAATCCGCCCGCGGTCATGACGCCGGGCAAGGTCCAGCCCGGGAACGGCATTGGCCGGTCATGGGCGCCGGTTGCAAGCAGGATTTGCTTGGCGCGCAGGCGGCCCGATTCCTGGCCGCGCGCGAAGGCGAGCACGGAGTCCTCGGGCGCCTCCCACACGATGGTATCGGACATGTGGATGACGCCTTGCTGCCGGGCGAGGCCCGATAGGCGTTGCCAGCGCGTCTGCTCCTTGTCCCAAGTCGTCGCGCGCACGCGGCGATAGGCGCGGGGCAATTGGCGGAAATATTGCCCGCCGTGCTGGACATTGTCGTCGAGGATCGTCACCTGGACGCCGTGCTCGGCCGCCTCGCCCGCGGCGGCAAGACCGGCGGCGCCCGCGCCGACAATGGCGAATTCGGTTTCGCGCACGGCTCAGCCTTTCGCGGCCGGCCCGACGCCGGCTTGAATTTCCACGCGTGCGCCGGGGCGCGCCTCGGTCATGCACGCGCGCATAGCGGGCTGACCGTCGATCACGACCATGCATTCCCAGCACACGCCCATGGCGCAATACACGCTCCGCGCCTCGCCGGTCTTGGCGGTCGTGCGAAAGCCGCGCCGCCCGGCGGCGTACAGCGCGGCGGCAATCGATTCGCCGGGATAGGCGGCGATGGGTTGGCCTTCGAAGGTGAATTGAAACGGCCGGCCTCGGTCGAGGCCGGCCTCGATGCGAAACCCCGTCACGCGTTCCCCCCTTGTGCCGTCAATCGCGCGGGATCGTACCGCGAACAATCAATCGCCGTCTCCTGGCCCAGGATCATCTGCGCGACGAGAAAACCTTGCCCAGGTCCCATGGAATATCCGCCGCGCGCCCCGGCGACGATATAGGCGCCGGGCAAAGCGGGCAGGGGACCGAACACCGGAAGGGCGTCGGGCGCCACGGCCTCGTAGCCCGCCCAGCTGCGCACCAGGCGCAAGGCCTTCAGCCCCGGCACGACCTCGCACGCCGTGCGGAGATTTTGCCCCAATCGCACATGATCGACGTCCTTCTCTAGCCATCCGAACCGGCCCTGGCCCTGCCAGCCGCCGCCGATCAGCACCGTGCCGTTCGGCATCTGCTTCAACGATAGGATGCCGCCGATATGGGTGACGATGCGGTCGAGCACGAAGGGCGCGGGTTCGGTGACCGACAACATGTTGACATCAACGTAAAACGGAAAATCGGCGCCGATCATCTTCGCAAGACCCGCCGACCATGGCCCGGCCGCGATCACGAGCGTACGGCACGAAATCACGCCTTTCGCGGTCTCGACCGTGTAGCTTTTATCGGCGCGGGCAAGGCGCCTGGCCTCGGCATGGGCAACGATGCGCACTCCCGCGCGTCGCGCCGCGTCCAGCAAAGCGCCGCCCGCCATCAGCGGGCTTGAATAGGAATCGATCGTGCAATAGGTCGCGGCCTCCACGCCGGGGCCCAACCACGGGGCGCGCGCGCGCAGCTCATTGGCCTCGAGCCATTCGTACTCAAGGCCGTTACCCGCTTGTTCTGCGGCATAGGCGCGCAGATGCGCCATCTCGGCGCCGTTGGTCGCAACTCGGTAGCCGCCGATCTGGCGGAAGCCCGTGTCCGCGCCCATATCGCGGCCGAAGCCGTGCCAGAGATCGATCGACAGCTTCGAGAGCTTCAGAACCTCGGTGCGCTTCACTTGATAGGAAATCGTGCCCGCGTTCGCCCCCGAGGCATCGCCCCAAGGCAGCCCCCGGTCGAGCAACACCACCTCGCGGCCGCCGCGGGCAAGGAAAAGCGCGGTCGTGACCCCGGCGATGCCGGCGCCGACGACCGCGATTTCAGCGGACGGCGCCAGTGCGCCGTCGAACGTGGCGGGCGCCATGAGCGGCCGCGCGACTTGGCGTCCTGCCGTCCGTGCTATTCGGCGGCGAGGCGCTTGGCGGTGCCGCGCTTCACCGGGATGGCGTCGAGACCGGATTTTAGCTTGGCGCGCGTCGCATCCTCGATGGGCAGATAGGGCTTGCGCAGCGTGCCGCCCCCCGGCCGCCCCAGAAGCGCCATGGCTTCCTTGACGAATACGTAATTGGGCGCGCCCAGATTCGAGAGCAGATGATACAGCCGATCGACCACGTTTTGACTCGCCTTGGCCTCTTGCCAGCGGCCGGAGGCGCAATGATCGAAATACTCGACCATGTCGGGCATGCACACATTGCCCATCATCGACACGGTGCCGACCGCGCCGCGATGCACATTGGCCATGATGTAGGGTTCTAGGCCCGCGAACATGGCGATCTCGCCGCCGAGCGCATAGATCGTCTCGCTCATTTGATAGAGATCGCGGGTGGAATCCTTGAGCGCGACCACGGTGTCGATCCTCGCCAAGTCCCTGGCGAGCGAGGCGTCGATATTGATGCTGGTGCGCGGCGGGTTGTTGTAGATCATGATCGGCAGGCCCACGGCGCCGATTTCGGTGAAGTGGTTGACGACCTCGCGCCGGCTCGGAAGGGCGTAGGGCGGGGGCAGGACCATGACGCCGTCCAGTCCGAGTTTCTTCGCCGCGCGCGTCAGGGCCACCGCGTCGTCGGTCGCGATCGCCGAGGTGCCGCCGATGACGGGCACGCGCTTGGCCGTGTGCTCCACGGTGACGGCGAAGAGATCCGTGCGCTCGGCGTTCGACAACGAGAACCACTCGCCCGTCGAGCCCGCGACGATGAGGCCGGAGGCGCCTTCGGCGATGAACATATCAATCATCGCGCGGGTCGTCGCCACATCCGGCGCACCGTCCTTGGTGAAGGGCGTGACGCAAGCGGGAAATACGCCCTTCCAGGCGGTTCTGAGCTTCGACATTCGGTTCTCCCCTATCGGCCCGGCAAGGCCGCTTCGCGGCCTTGCGGCATTGACGTATCCTGGCGACTTCATTAGCAGAACTCGCACGCGCGCGCGACGGGGTGTTCCATCCCGGCCTGGCGTGCCCGGCCGTTCCCCGGCCCGGACCCGCCGCCCACGCCCGCAACCCACGCAGCCTATCGCGGCGCAAGCAGAGCACGACACTATCGGACATGGCACAATCGGACATGGTACGCGAATAACATGGCACGCGAAGAACTCGAATCCCCCGATCCGCGCGACCTCGCCGGCTACCGGTTCATCGATGCCCATCCGCTGCGCTTTGCGGATCAGGACATCATGCGGCACATCAACAACGTGGTGTTCGCCACATTGTTCGAGACGGGGCGCATTTCGTTCTGGCGCGATGTCGGGCTGTTCCCCTGGCCGCGCACCGAGGGGCTCATGCTCGTGCGCGTGGCGGTCGATTATCTCCGCCAGATGCACTACCCGGACACCGTGCGCATCGGCTCGCGCATCAAGCGCGTGGGTCGTGCCTCCGTCTCGCTCCGCCAGGCCCTGTTCAACGGCAAGGGCGAGTGCTGCGCGCTGGCCGAAACGGTGAGCGCGCACGCCAACTACGCCGAGGGCCGCTCCACCCCCATCCCCGACGATCTGCGCAAGGTCCTCGAGGGTGCGATGCCCGCGATTTGAAGGTGCCTGGAAAAATGAACACCGAATTGACCGACAAATCGGCCTACAAGCATTGGCACGAGGACGTGCTGCGCTTCGGCGACATGGATCTGGTCTGGCACGTCGACCAAGCCGTGTACGTGACCCTGTTCCAGGGCGCGCGCATCGAGTTCTGGCGTTGGGTCGATTATCCGATCATCGGTCCCGAGATCGGTCTGGTCATGGTCCATTTCCAGGTCGATATCGCGCGCGCCATCGAATATCCCGGCCGCACGCGCATCGGCACGCGCTTTCTGCGTCTCGGCAATTCCTCCGTGCGCTACGGCCAGCTTCTGCTGAACGAGGCGGGCGAGGTCTGCGCGACCTCGGAATCGGTCAATGTCCAGGTCGAGAACAAGACGACCAAGCCCGTGCCCTGGGCGCCCGAGGTTCGGGCGCGGCTCTTGGCGCTTTGATTCGCGCATGGCGCGCGAGGAACTCGAATCCCCCGATCCGCGCGATCCGGCGTCCTATCCCTATTGGGAAGGGCATGTGGTGCGCTTTGCCGACCAGGATATCTTTCGCCATGTCAATCACGTTGCGATCATGGGCCTGTTCGAATCCGCGCGCGTGGAATTCTGGGGCAAGCTCGGGCTCTATCCCTTTCCCGAGGACGAGGGTGTCATGCAGGTGCGCACGGTCGTCGATTATATCGGCCAGGTGTTCCACCCCGGCACGGTCAGGATCGGCAGCCGCGTGATGCGGGTCGGCGAGAAATCGGTCATCTCGCGCCAGGGCTTGTTTGACGAGAAGGGCGGATGCCGCGCGCTGATGAGCACGGTCAGCGCCTATGTCGATTATCGGGCGGCGCGCTCGAAGCCCTTTCCGCCGCTGCTCAAGCGTTTTCTCGAGGACGAAATGGCCAAGCGCGGCCTGCCATGGGGCGTGCAGGCGATCTGAGCAAGCCGCGCGCCTTTTTCCGTCACTCGTCGTTTGGGAGGAATCCATGAGTCTCCGCTTTAATCCGGCAAAACAGGGCTTTCGCGGTTTGCCCATTTCGGGCGGCCTGCCGGCGAAGGCCGATGCCGTGGTGTTTGGCGCGCCGCACGGCACGCCTTATGCGGGCGTGGACAATCGGCCGTTCGAAGCCGCGCCTCACGCCATTCGCGCGGGCGTTTCGCATTTTTCGCAATGGCTCGATCACTACGATTTCGATTTCGGCGGTCCTTTGGTCGAGACCGGCACGCCGCCGGCGTTCGATGCAGGCGATCTCTCGACGGTCGCGAACGGCGAGGGCGAGGCAAATCGCGCCATGATCCGCGAGGCAACCGCGGCGATCCTCGACCGCGGCGCCGTTCCGATCATGATCGGCGGCGACGATTCGGTGCCCATACCCTTCATCGAGGGCTTCGCCGGCCGCGGGCCGATCTGCGTCGTCCAGGTCGATGCCCATATCGACTGGCGCAAGGAGCGCCTGGGCGAGCGTTTCGGGTTTTCCTCGACCATGCGGCGCGCGAGCGAAATGGCGCATGTCGCGCGCATGGTGCAGGTCGGCATGCGCGGCTATGGCAGCGCGCGCGCCTGGGAGGTCGCGGACGCGCGCGCCTTCGGCTCCGTGCTCGTGACCGCGCACGAGGTGCATCGCGAGGGCATCGCCGCCGCGCTTCGCCACGTGCCGGACGGCATGGCTTGCATCATCACGGTCGATTGCGACGGCGTCGATCCTACGACCATGCCCGCCGTGATGGCGCCCGCGCCGGGCGGTCTGAGCTATACCCAGGTCATGGATTTGATCGCAGGCGTCGCCGCCAAGGGAAAAATCGCTGGCTTCGACATCGTCGAATTCGTGCCCGAGCGCGATCTTGGCGGCATCGCGGCGCTTACCGCCGGCCGTCTTGCGACCGTGGCGCTCGGCCATATCCTGAAACAGAAGCGCGCGCCGTGAGGACTCCCGTGAGCGAAACTCCGAACGCGCTGACCGCCATCGCGGCCATAGAGGGGCGGCGCTCGGTGCGTCGCTTTCTACCCACCCCCATAGAAGACGGCACGGTACGCGAAATCCTGCGCCTCGCCGCGCGCGCGCCCTCGGGCACCAATTCCCAGCCCTGGTTCGTGCATGTCGCCACGGGTGCTGTGCGCGATCGGCTGTCGCGCGCGACCATCGCGGCGGCGAAGGCAGGCGAGGCCAAGGACGATTACGCCTATATGCCAAAGCCCTTGTGGGAGCCCTATATCGCCCGGCGGCGCAAGGTCGGCTTCGATCTTTATGCCCTGCTCGGTATCGCGCGCGACGACATCGCTGGGCGCACCGCGGCCGCCTTGCGCAATTTCGAATATTTCGGCGCGCCGGTCGGTCTGTTCTTCTTCATGGATCGGCGGATGCAGTACGGCTCATGGCTCGATTGCGGCATGTTCATGGAGAACGTCATGATCGCCGCGCGCGCCTTCGGCTTGGAATCCTGCCCGCAACAGGCGTGGTGCTCTTATGCCCATGTCGTGCGCCGCGAACTCGGGATTGGCGAGGACATGGTGCTGTTATCGGGCCTGTCGCTCGGGATCGAGGACCGGGCCGCGCCCGAGAATACCCTTGTCACCGAGCGCGCCGGCGTGGACGAATTCACGACCTTCCACGCCGGCTGAACACGTCCGGCTTTTTCCGTCGTCCGCTACTTTCTTTGATCGAAGCGCCGCCCGACCAGGGCCGAGGCGATGTTGATCTTCTGGATGTCGATGGTGCCGCCCGCGATGCCCCATGCCCAGGCATCGCGCAGGCGCTGTTCGGCGCCATAGGCTTTGGCATAGCCGTAGCCGCCCATGACCTGGACGGCGAGACCCGCGACCTCGCGCACCATGTCATTGGCGAAGCACTTGGCGACCGAGGAATCGAGCACCGAGGGCAGGCCCGAGGCCGCGTTGACCACCGCGCGGTGGACGAGCAGGCGCGCGGCTTCGACCTTCATCTTCATCTCGGCCAACTTCATCTGGATGGCCTGGAAATCGGCGATGGGCTTGCCGAACTGCTTGCGCTCGAGGGCGTAGGCGAGCGCCGATTCGAGCGCGCCCGAGGCGATGCCGAGCGACATGGTGGCGTTGCCGCAGCGCTCGAGATCGAAGGCTTCCATGAGCTTGCCGAACCCGCCCGCGGGCACGACCTGGTTTTCCCGGGGCACGGACACGGCATCGAAATGGATATCGGCCGTGGGGATGCCGCGAAATCCCATGAGCGCTTCGCGCTTGCCGAACGATAGGCCCTTTGCGCCCTTCTCGACCAAGACCGCGCCAATGCCCTTGGCACCCGGCGCATCCGACATCCGGCAATAGACGAGATAGCCTTCCGCATGTCCGCCGCCCGAGGTCCAGCGCTTCTGGCCGTCGAGCACGATGCGCTCGCCCTCGATTCTCGCCCTGGTCGTGAGGTCCGTGAGACCCGAACCCGCGTGCGGCTCGGACATCGCGATCGCGATCTGCATCTCGCCGGCGGCGACGCGCGGCAGGATGCGGCGCTTCAATTCCTCGCCGCCGAAGCGTTCGATCGCCTTTACCGGACCCACGAGAGCCTCGAAAATAGGAAAGGCGACGGCGACCGAGACTTGCGCGAATTCCTCAAGCACCAGCACGGCGTCGAGATTGCTAAGGCCCAAGCCGCCGTATTCGACCGGCAGATTGACGCCGAGAAAACCCATCTCGGCATAGCGTTTGCGCCATGCATGTGAAGGCGGCTCGTCCTCCGCCTCGCAGGCGCGCGCGACCGCGGCCATTTGTTCACGCGCAAATCTTCGCGCCGTCGCCTGAAGCGCGCGCTGTTCGGGTGTGAGGGTAAAGTTCATTTTTCCGCCCTAGCGGCGCTTGGGTAATTTCCGCGCCACCGATTTTCGCGCGGCAGGCGCCGTGCGGCGCGCGGCCGCGTGCTTCAATGCGGGCTTGGCCGAGTGTTTGTCCTCGAAGATGACGTAATACTTGCGCACCGTGACCGGCATATTCCAGGTGCCGACGAAGCCCTTCGGGATGAAGAACCCGTCGCCCGGGCCGAAGGTTTCGGCGTGCCCCGATTTGTCGGTGATGATGACCGAGCCTTCGAGCAGGATGCAGAATTCATCCGTCGGAAAGCCGTCGATGGAGACCACGCCCGGGGTGCATTCCCACACCCCCGCGATCAGCTGCTTGGTGCGGTCGGTGTAAAAATTGTAACCCGATTCGCGCGGCTTTCCGACCAGGCGGCGGTTGGCGGCAAAATCGCCCCAATCTTGAATCTTCTTGTTGTCGAGGCCGCCGCGATGAAAGCGGACGATCTTTGGGGCATTGGACTTCGTCGCCCCGGATTTCGTCGTCATGGCTGATCTCCCGTGTTCCGGCATGGTTCTCATCGGATGACAATTCTTATCAGATAACGCTCGCGGATTTGAGCGCCGCGTATTCGTCCGCGCTCAGGCCAAGCCGGCCCCGATAGATATCGTCATTGGCCTCGCCCAGCTTGGGGCCGAGGGATCTGACCCGTCCCGGCGTGCGCGACAGCTTGGGCACCACATTCGGCACCACGATCTCGCCCGCCTCGGGATCGACGAGGCTGGCGAACATCTCGCGCGCGAGGAATTGCGGGTGCGTGGCGATGTCCGCGATCGAGAGCACGGCCATGCACGGCACATCATGGGCGTCGCACACGGCGAGCAGATCCGCGCGGTCGAGGCCGCGCGTCCAATCCGCGACCATGGTTTCGAGGACGTCGCGATTGGCGATGCGCGCGGCCATTCCGGCAAAGCGCGGATCGCGCGCCAAATCCTCGCGCCCCATGCCGCGCGCGACCGCGTGCCAGGTTTTATCGTCGGCCGTGGTGATCGACACCCATTTTCCGTCGCGGGTCGGGAAATTGGCGTTGGGCGCGGCGTTCGAGGTGCGCGATCCCGTGCGTTCGCGCACCTTGCCCCACTTGGCGTAGGCGGGAAGGCTTTCGTCCAGCGAACGGAACATCGCCTCGTACAACGCAAGATCGACCACTTGGCCCCTGCCGTCGCGGTCGCGCGCGCGAAGGGCAAGGAGAACGCCCATCGCGCCGTACACCGCGCTGACGTAATCGGCAAGCGAGGCGGGGCCGGGATTGGACGGCGGCCGGTCGGGATCGCCCGCAAGATAGGCCACGCCGCTCATGGCATGCGCCATGCGCGCAAAGCCGACGCGCGGCGCCATGGGCCCGGTCTGGCCGTAGGCCGAAAGCCGTAGCAGCACCAGGCCTGGATTCTCCGCGGCCAGCGTGTCGTAGCCCAAGCCCCAGCGTTCAAGCGTGCCGGGGCGGAAATTCTCGACCACCACATCGCTGTCCTGGACCAGGCGTTTGAACAGCGCCGCGCCCTCGGCCTTGCGCAAATCGAGCGTGATCGATCGCCTGTTACGCGCGTCGTTCATCCAATACATCGAATCGCCCTCGCGGCCCGAGGGCGAGCCGAGACGCCGCAGCGGGTCGCCCTCGCCGGGTTTTTCGATCTTGATCACCTCGGCGCCGAATTCACCGAGAAAGCCCGCAGTCACGGGTGCCGCGATGAAGGTCGCGATGTCGAGAACCTTGATGCCCGCTAGCGGCGGGAGGTCGGGCGTCGCGGTCATAGCGTTATAAGCGGTATGTCATGAGCATGTGGGGGGATCCTTTGCCCGACGCATGTTAGACGATGCGGGCATCGCAAGGCCACAAGGCCGCGCGAACCGGGCCTTGCCGCCGGCGCGCCCGACATGCTGTCCTGCCCGCTTGCGAAATTGGCCTTCGATGGAGACGAATCCATGGCGATCACGATTGGCAAGGAACTGCTTTATCTTTCGAAGTCCGATGTGATTCGCCTCGGCGTATCGGCGCAGGAAATGAACGACGCCGTCGCGCGCATGTTCCACGCCAAGGGCGAGGGCCGCACCACCATGCGCCCAAAGCTGGTCATGTATCCGGGCAACAAGATGTTTCAGGCCAAGGCCGGGGTGATGGAGCCCTATGCCGCGGTCAAATGGCTCGGTTACGTGAAGGGCAACGAGGCGCGGGGTTTCGCCGATTTCAATCCACTCGTCGTCGTCAACGAGACCGAAACCGGCCTGCCCATCGCGGTGATGGACGGCACCTGGCTTTCGGGCACGCGCACGGCTTCGTTCTCGGCCGTCGCCGCGCGCTATCTTGCGAAGGCGGATTCGTCCTCGATCGGTTTCGTCGCCTGCGGGCTTCAGGCGCGCACCAATCTCGCGGCCTTGCGCGCGGAATTTCCGATTCGCCGTATCGTCGCCTATAGCCGCCGTCCCGAGACCGCCGAGAAATTCGCCGCCGAGGCGCGCGCATCCGGTCTCGAGGCCAAGGTCACGACGGTCGCGCGCGAGGCGGTCGAGGGCCTCGACCTTGTGGTTACCAGCGTGCCGGAGAAGGAAGGCTTTCGCTCCTTCCTCGATTGCGCCTGGCTTTCGCCCGGCAGCTTCACGGCCATGGTCGATATCGGCAGGTCCTGGCACCATGATTCGATTTCCGGCCTGGACAAGATGGTCTGCGACGATCTCGAACAGAGCGGGCCGGGCAGCCCGGAGAAGTCCAATTTCGAGGGCCCGTTCCACGCCGAGATCGGCCAGATGGTGGTGGGAAGCAAGGCCGGACGCGAAAGCGCCGTCGAGCGCAACGGCCTGATTTTTTCCGGCATGGGTCTTGGCGACGTGGCGGCGGGCGCGCTCCTGTTCGAGATCGCGCAAAAGAAGGGCATCGGGACGGTGCTGGCGCTCTAGCCCCGCTTGGCGTCGCCGAGATAGCGCGCGGCCGAGAACGGCGCCAAGTCGAATCCCGGATCGCGGCCGAGCAGCAAATCGGCGGTCACGCGCGCGACGATGGGGCCGGCGGAAAAGCCGAGCCAGGGAAAGACCGTCATGTAGAAGCCGGGAATGCCGGGGACCTCGCCCAGGACCGGCTTCCAATCGGCGGTGCCGTTGACGGTTGCGGGCCAGGTGCGCACGAGCTTCAAGCGCGCGACCTCCGGCACCAGCCGCCGCGCGATCGCGAGATTGGCGACGAGCGAATCCCAGCTCACCCCGAGCCGCCCCGCGCCGTCGCGCGCGGCCGGCCAGCCGCCGCCGATGAGCAGCGAGCCGTTCTTGGCCTGTTTCAACGAAAGCCGCCCGCCCGCGAAATACACCAGATGCCCGATCATGGGTGCCGTCGTCTCGGTCACGTTCGTCTGGATGGCAAAGCCCTCGATGGGCACTTCGAGGCCGAGCAGGCGCGAGACGTTCGAGGCCTCGGCCCCGGCGGCATTCACCACGCACCGCGCGCGAACGGCGCCCTGTGCGGTCTCGGCGCGAAATGCGGCACCGTCGCGCAATAGAGCCGTGACCGTGATGCCGGTTTGGATGCGCGCGCCGCGCGCCCGTGCCGCGCGCGCAAGGGCAGGGGTGGCGAGCAGGGGATTGGCCTTGCCCTCGGTCGCGCAGATGGCGCCGCCCGCCAGATCGTCCGCGAGATAGGGCGCCATGCGGCGCAGGTCCGAAGCCGAGAGCAATTCCACTTCGAGGCCGAAGGCGCGCTCGATCGCCGCCTTGCGTTCGACGGCGCGCATCTGCACCTCGTTCTCGGCCGCGATCAGCCCGCCGCCGAGCGAGACTTCCAAATCCGCGCCCAATTCCGCCGGCAGATCGCGCCACAGCGCCATCGAAGCCTTGAGCAGACGTAGCGAGGGCGCAAAGACCTCCGCCCATTCCTCGCCGATCTCGACGAAGGGTTCGTAGGGAATCTGGGCGTGCAGGCTGCCGGAATTGGCGCCCGAGGCATGGGCGTTGATTTCGTCGCGTTCGAGCACGAGGACGTCCACGCCCTCGCGCGCCAGGTAATAGGCCGTGGCGCAGCCCGCGATGCCGCCGCCGATGACGAGGATATCCGTTTCGCGGAGGGTGCCGGCGGCCATGACCCATCCTAGCCAGGCCGGATGGCCAAGTGGTAGATTAAGGCCAGCATTTCCGCCCGCATTTCCACCAGGAGATTGCCATGGCCCATCGCTTCCGCGGCTGTTTTTCGGTCAATGTCACGCCCTTCACCGAGGACGGCTCCAAGCTCGACCTCGCAGCCCAGCGCCGGTTTCTCGATTGGCAGATCGCCGAGGGCGTGCCGGGCATCATCATCCTCGGCACCACGGGCGAATTCCTGACGATCACGGATGACGAGCGGCACGAATTCGTCGAGCAGACGGTGAAGCACGTCGCCGGGCGCATCCCGGTGATGGTCGGCACGATGAACGCACACACGCCGACGGCGGTGCGCTACAGCCGCGAGGCCGAAAAGCTCGGCGCCCAGGGCCTGATGATCATTCCGCCCTATTACTACACGCCGACCGAGGACGAGATATTCAACTACTACAAGGCCATCTGCGAGGCCGTCTCGATCCCGATCATGCTGTACAACAACCCGTTCACCTCGAACGTGGACATGAAGCCGACCCTCGTGGCGCGCCTGACCAAGACGTTCGAGCAGGTCCGCTACATCAAGGAAGCCAGCCAGGATGTCGCGCGCGTGTACGAGATCGTGCAGGCGACGGACGGCGTGATGAACGTCTTCGCCGGCCAGCAGATCGTCGAGAGCTTCCTGCTCGGCGCGGTCGGCTACGTCAATCCGTTCGGCAATTACCTGCCCGGCCCCTCGACGCGGATTTGGGACTTGCTGCTTGCCGGCAAGATGAAGGAAGCGCGCGCCATCCAGCTCGGCATCCTCGACATCACCCGCATCATCGCCGAGGGCCATCCGCTCTACGGCCACCAGTGTTATTCGAAGGCCCTGGCGGCGGTGTGCGGCTATCCCGTGGGCGATGTCCGCCCGCCCATCACCTCGTTCAAATCGCTCGGCCAGGACGGGCGCGACCGCGTCGCGCGCTTGCGGGGCGTGATGGAGCGCTTGGGCCAATTGCCGGTGCGCAAGGCCGCCGAGTAGGGCGGACGGCGCGCGTGCCCAAGACCAAGCGTGCCGCCGTCGTCATTCGACCGGCCGATGTGGCGGCCGAGCCCGAGCCCGGCAACGCCCTTGTCGGCAAGCGGCTCGTGCGCGGCGACGCGCATGGCCCCGATATCAGCGTCACCTGGATTTCCATCGATGGCCGGCACAAGCGACTCGTGTCGCGGCAATCGGACCGCGTCTATTACATTGTCTCGGGCGCGGGGGCCTTCGAGTTGGGCGACGCCGCGCCCGTCGCCGTCGCGGCCGGCGAGGTCGTGTTCATTCCGAGAGGCATCGATTATGCGCTCGAGGGGCGGATGACCTACTTGGTCATGAACGGTCCGGCCTTCCGCCTGGGCGCGGACGAATATCTGGAATAAGCGCCGCGCCCTAGCGCACGTAGCTCGCGCCGTTCACGTCGATGGTGGCGCCCGTGAGATGGCGCGAGGCGCCCGAGGCGAGAAACACCGCGACCGCGGCCACATCGCCCGGCGGAATCATCTCGCCCATGGCAAGGGTGCGCGCGACGGCGTCCTCGCCGCCCTGGGTTGCGGCGAAATCTTGCGACATCCGCGTGCGCACGACGCCGGGCGCGATCACATAGGCCAGGATGTTTTCCTTGGCATAGCCGCGCGCGATCGTTTGGGTGAAGGCTTTGATCGCGGCCTTGGACGCCGCATAGGCGGCGGTCGCCGGATTGGTGACGCCGCGCTGGGCGGCCCAGCTTGAGACGGTCACGACGATACCGCCCTTGCGGTCGCGGAAATGGCGCAGGGCCGCGCGCGTGAGACGCGCGGGCGCATAGACGTTCACCTGCATGGTGTCGTGCCACACCCGGTCCCAGACCTCGTCGGGCTCGTCGATGCCGCCGTTCCAATGCATCACAGCCGCGTTGTTGATCAGCACATCGATGCCCCCGCGCCAGCCGAGCGCGCGCTCCCAAAGTGTGTCCACCGCGCGGTCGTCGCGAAAATCAGCCGAGAGCGCGCGCACGCGGTCCTCGGGCAATCCTGCGAGCGCTTCGGCCATGCCGGCCTGGTCTGCGCCGTAATGCGCGACGACGTGGGCGCCTTGCGCCACGAGGCCCTTCAGGATCTCGGCGCCGATGCCCTTCGAAGTGCCCGTCGCCAGGATGGTCTTGCCGGTCAGGTCGAACATGGAAACTCCCGCCATTGCCGCAAACGTGAATCGGGAGATTATAGGCCGGTTAAGCGTAAGGAGGAGGCTGGCGCATGGAGCGGCGCAGAATCGGCCTGGTCGTCAATCCGGTTGCGGGCCTGGGCGGCAAATTCGCGCTCAAGGGCACCGATGGCGCGGCGCTCGCGCGCGCGTTGGAACGCGGTGCCTCGCCCGTGGCGCCCGAACGCGCGCGGCGCGCGATCCTGCGTCTTGCCGCCTCGGGCGCGGAGGTCGATTTGATCGCAGGCGCCGGGTCGATGGGGCAAGATTCGGCGGTGGCTGCCGGCTTGGCGCCCGTCTTGGTGCTCGGCGCAGCAAAGGCGCGGACATCCGCCGAGGATACGCGCGCGATGGCCGAGGAGATGGCGGGCTTGGGCTTGGATCTCGTGCTGTTCGCCGGCGGCGACGGCACGGCGCGCGATGTGTTCGACGCTCTGGGCGGCCGGTTGCCGATTCTCGGGATTCCTTCGGGCGTGAAGATGCATTCGGCCGTCTTTGCCACGAGCCCCGAGGCGGCGGGCGAATTGGCCGCGTCTTTCGTGCGTGGCCAGATTCGCGTGGGCGACGCTGAAATCATGGATATCGACGAGGAGGCGTTGTGCGCGGGGCGTCTGTCGGCGCAGCTTTACGGCCATGCGCGCGTGCCGCTTCAGCGCCGCCTCGTACAGGGTCCCAAGTTGGGCGCGACACCCGATAGCGATGGCGAGCTGGCCGCGCTCTGCGATGTCTTGGCGGCGGAGGCGGAGCCCGGGCGGCTTCTCATCCTCGGCCCGGGCACGACGATCGCGCGCGTCAAGGCGCGCCTGGGTATCGACGGCACGCTCGCCGGAATCGATGTCGTGCGCGGACGGGTACTTGCGGCGAAGGACGCCGATGAGGCGCGGATCATGGCCCTCCTTGACGCCGAACAAGCGACCGCTTTGCCCCCGCAGGTGATCGTCGGCGTCGTCGGGGGGCAGGGATTTCTGTTCGGGCGCGGCAATCAACCCCTGGGGCCGCAAGTCCTGAGACGTGTGGGCCGAAGCCAAATCGTGATTGCCGCCGCCGCGGAGAAGATTCTGAGCCTCGACCCGCCTTCCCTGCGCGTGGATACTGGCGACTTAGATACCGACCGGTGGCTGCAAGGCCATGTCGGCGTGCGCACCGGTCCAAAACGAACCCTGATCGTCAAGGTCACGGCCTAGGCGGCGCCCCAAGGTGCCGCCGGCGTGGCGGGAGAGAGCACGATGGCCGAGCCAACGGAACGCCCGAGCGTGGCCCACCCCTACATGGCGAATTCCGTCGGCGCGATCAAAGCGGCGATGCTTGCCGATATCGGCGCGCCCTCGATTGCGGCCTTGTTCGAGCAGATTCCCAAGGACCATCGCTTGCGCCGGCCGCTTGCCCTGCCGAAGGCCATTGCGTCCGAGGCCGAGTTGCGCCGCCATCTCCTCGGCGCATTGTCGAAGAACAAGACGTGCGAAGACAATCTCAATTTCCTCGGCGCCGGATGCTGGCAGCACCATGTGCCGGCGATTTGCGACGAAATCGTCGGCCGGAGCGAGTTTCTGACCCCGGTATGGGGCACGCCATCATCCGATCACGGACGCAATCAGGCGTGGTTCGAGTTTTGCAGCCAACTCGGCGAGCTGGTCGGCATGGAATTCGTCGGCCTGCCGGTTTACAGCTGGGGCTGCGCCGCAGGCCACGCGATCCGCATGGCCGCGCGCCTCACGGGGCGGAACGAGGTGCTCGTGCCGCGTTCGATGGACCCCGAACGCCTCGCGGTGGTACGCACCTATTGCGAGCCCGAGGCGCTGGAAAGCCACATCGCGGTGCGCGCGGTCGATTACGATCCCGCGACCGGCCGGCTCGATCTCGCCGATCTTCGCGCCAAGATGTCGGCCCGCACGGCGGCGATCTATTTCGAAACCCCAGGCTATCTCGGCATCATCGAGGAAAACGGCGCGGAAATCGCCAAGCTCGCGCGCGCGGCCGGGGTCGAGACCATTATCGGCGTCGATCCGATTTCCCTCGGCGTCCTGGCGCCGCCCGGCGATTACGGTGCCGATATCGTTGTCGGCACCACCCAGCCCTTGGGCGTGCACATGAATTGCGGCGGCGGCGTCGGCGGCTTCATCGCGACGCGCGACGAGGAGCGTTATGCGCGTGAATATCCGACATTGCTCATCTCCATCACCGATACCTTGAAGTCGGGGCAAATGGGCTTCGGTCTCACGCTCGCGCACCAGACCTCCTATGGCCTGCGCGAGAAGGGCAAGGACTGGACCGGCAATTCGGTCTATCTGTGGGCGATCGCGAACGCGGTCTATATGTCGTTGCTCGGTCCTGCGGGCTTTCGCGAATTGGGCGAACGCATCGTCCAGCAAAGCCATTATGCCGCGCGCGTATTGGCGGACATTCCGGGCGTGCGCGTGGTGTTCCCCGGCGGGTTCTTCAAGGAATTCGTGGTCAATTTCGACGCGACCGGCAAGACCGTCAGCGCCATCGACGAAGCCTTGCGCGCGCGCGGGATTTT
>JBJXGH010000088.1:0-12654 GCA_046153685.1 Alphaproteobacteria bacterium | reverse complement strand
AAGCAAGGCGGCAATCTCGGCGAGACTGGCAGCGTGAGCCATATGTTTCACCGCCTGGGCGAAATCGTATTCCCGGCCACTTCCGGGACGCCGGAAGATGTGCTCGAAGCCGCAATCGAGGCGGGGGCGGACGATGTCGAAAGCGGCGCGGACGGCCATCTGGCGATCTGTGCGCCCCATGCCTTGAACGATGTGCGCGAGGCGATGGAAAAGCGCCTCGGCGCCTCGCGCGGCGCGCGCGTCGCGTGGCGGCCGGCGGTCGATGTGCGGGTCGAGGGCGAAATCGCCGAACGGGTGCTCGACTTGCTCGAAGCGCTCGAGGAATCCGACGACGTCCAGCAGGTGTTCGCAAATTGCGATATTCCGGACGACATCGTCGCGCGCCACGAAGGTTGAGGGGCCATGCGCATCCTCGGACTCGACCCCGGATTGCGGCGCACGGGATGGGGCGTGCTCCGGATCGAGGGTTCGCGTCTGGTGCATGTCGGGCACGGCGTGGTGACGGTCGGCGAGGCGGGCACGCTTGCCGAACGCTTGGCGCGCCTGCACGTGGCACTCGCCGATTTGCTGAGCGAACATCGCCCGGACGAGGCCGCGGTCGAGACCACCTTCGTCAACGCCAATCCGACCTCGACCTTGAAGCTCGGAATGGCGCGCGGCGTGGTCATGCTCGCACCCGCGCTTGCGGGCGTGAAAGTGGCTGAATACGCGCCGAACCTGATCAAGAAGTCGGTGGTCGGGTCGGGCCATGCCGACAAGACGCAAATCCAGATGATGGTGCGCGTGCTGCTGCCGACCGCCGGAGCGACGGCGGCGGACGCGGCCGATGCGCTGGCCGTCGCGATCTGCCACGCCCATCACCGCGCGCCTGCCGGTCGCGCGTCTCTCGGCCGCGCGCCGGAAATGGCGCGCCCCGCATGATCGGCAAATTGTCCGGGACGGTCGATTCGAGCGACGCGACCAGCGTCGTGCTCGACGTGAACGGCGTCGGCTATGTCGTGCAGTGTTCGTCGCGCACGCTCGGGCGCCTGCCGCCTCGGGGCGGGGCCGCGAGCCTGCACGTCGAAACCACGGTCAAGGAAGATCGCATCGTGCTCTACGGCTTCGCCGAGCGGGCCGAGCGCGATTGGTTCCGCTTGCTCATGACCGTGCAGGGCGTGGGCGCGCGAACGGCTTTGGCGATCTTGTCCGCCTTGTCCCCCGAGGACGCGGCGCGCGCCATCGCCGCCGGCGACAGGGCGGCGATCGTGCGCGCGGACGGCGTGGGCCCGAAGCTGGCGGCGCGCCTGTTGCACGAATTGAAGGACAAGGTCGGCGATTTGGCGCTCGGCGGCACGGCGGCGCCCGGCGCGCGCGCGGCCCTCCCTGGTCCCGCGGCGGATGCGGTGTCGGCGCTCGTCAATCTCGGTTACGGCCGTAGCGAGGCGTTCGCGGCGGTGGCGCGCGCGGCGGACGCGCTGGGCACGGACGGGGATGTCGGCGCGCTGGTGCGCGCGGGCCTGAAGGAGCTGTCCGCATGACGGCCGAGCGCATGGTCTCGGCGGCCGACCAAGGCCGGGGGGAGGAGGGCGATCCCGCGCTTCGGCCCCGGACCCTCGACGAGTTCGTCGGCCAGAGCCAGTTGCGCGAGAACCTAGCCGTGTTCATCAAGGCGGCGCGGGTGCGCGCCCAAGCGCTCGACCATGTGCTGTTTCACGGCCCGCCTGGCCTGGGCAAAACCACCTTGGCGCAAATCGTCGCGCGCGAGCTGGGCGTCAATTTTCGCGCGACCTCGGGCCCCGTGATCGCGCGGGCGGGGGATCTCGCGGCCCTGCTGACGAATCTCCAGCCCCGCGACGTGTTGTTCATCGACGAGATACATCGCCTTAATCCTGCCGTAGAGGAAGTGCTCTATCCGGCCATGGAGGATTTCCAACTCGACCTCATGATCGGCGAGGGGCCCGCGGCGCGTTCGATTCGCATCGACCTGCCGCCGTTCACGCTCATCGGCGCGACGACGCGCACCGGCCTCGTGACCATGCCGTTGCGCGAGCGGTTTGGTATTCCTCTCCGGCTCGAATTCTACGCGACCGAGGAGCTTCGCCTCATCGTCGAGCGGGGCGCGCGCCTGCTCGGCATGGAGTTGACCGCCGACGGCGCCGACGAAATTGCCTGCCGGTCGCGCGGCACGCCGCGCATTGCGGGCCGCCTGCTGCGCCGGGTGCGCGATTTCGCCGCCGTGGACGGCACCATGCGCGTGGACGCCAAGGCGGCGGATGCGGCGCTCGCACGCCTTGAGGTCGATGCGCGCGGCCTCGATGCCATGGATCGGCGCTATCTTCGCTGCATGATCGAGAATTACGGCGGCGGTCCGGTCGGGGTCGAGACCTTGGCCGCGGCGCTCGGCGATCAACGCGACGTCATCGAGGAAGTGATCGAACCCTACTTGCTCCAGCAGGGACTCGTGCTGCGCACGCCGCGCGGCCGGGCCGTGTCCGAGGCGGGCTATCGCTATTTGGGCTTGGCGCCACGTGCGCGCGGCGCCGATCAGCTCGATCTTCTGGCCGAGGAGGATCGCGATGTCTAGCGCGTCCACCGCTCCATCCCTGGGCGCACCGCACATCGAAGGCGCGCCGCACCATGTGTTCGCGCTGCGGGTGTATTACGAGGACACCGACGCCGGCGGAGTCGTCTATTACGCGAACTACCTTCGCTTCGCCGAGCGCGCGCGCACCGAGCTTTTGCGCGCCTACGGCGCCGATCATGCGAGTCTTGCCGCCGAGAGCGCGGTGGCCTTCGCGGTGCGGAGCGTCGCGGTCGACTATCTCGCGCCCGCGCGCCTCGACGACGCGCTCGAAGTCCACACCCGCGTGCGCCATGTCGGCGGCGCCACGCTTGACGCCGAACAGAACGTCTTGCGCGGGCGCGAGGTCTTGACGCGCCTTAACGTGCGCCTAGCCTGCCTCGGCCGCGACGGCAAGCCCAGGCGCCTTCCCGCCGGCCTCCGCCGCTCTCTCGATCGCCTTTCCATCCCCCACTAGAAGCGAGTTCGAACGCCATGGATCCCGCAACCGTTCAAGCCACCGCCCTCGCAGGCTCGGTCGCCGCGTACGAGATGTCCTTCTGGCATCTCTTCCTCCGCGCCGATGTCGTGGTGAAAATCGTCATGATTTCACTGGTCGTATGTTCGTTTTGGACCTGGACGATCATCTTCGAGAAGGTCATGCGCATCCGGCGCATCGAGAACCGCACCTCCCAATTCGAGGAATCGTTCTGGTCCGGGGGCTCGCTCGACACGCTGTTCGACAGCGTGGGCACGCGCCCGGCTGATCCGATGTCCGCCGTGTTCGCCGCGGCGATGGGCGAGTGGCGCCGGGCATTGGCTAAGGGCCGCGTGCGCGACGAGGTCGGAAAGCAGACGCTCAAGGAGCGCGCCGAGCGCGTCATGTCGATCACCGTCACGCGCGAGATGGAACGCCTCGAGCGCTACATGATCTTCCTGGCCTCGGTCGGCTCGACCGCCCCCTTCATCGGCCTATTCGGCACGGTTTGGGGAATCATGAACTCGTTCCAATCGATCGCGGTCAGCAAGAATACGAGTCTTGCGGTGGTGGCGCCGGGCATTGCGGAAGCGCTGTTCGCGACCGCTCTCGGCCTGGTCGCGGCCATTCCGGCTGTCGTTGCCTACAACAAGATCTCGAGCGATCTAATGCGCTACGCCCAACGCCTCGAATCCTTCGCGGGCGAATTTGCCGCCGTGCTGTCGCGACAATTGGACGAGAAGGCGTGAACCATGGGCGTGCAAATGTCTTCGTCCGCGCGGCGTTCGGGCGGCTGGTCGGGGCGCAACCGTTACCGCGCCATGAACGAGATCAACGTGACACCCTTCGTCGACGTGATGCTGGTGCTGCTGATCATTTTCATGATCACGGCGCCGTTATTGACGGTGGGCGTGCCGGTCGATCTGCCCAAGACCGAGGCCAAACCGATCACCGATTCCGGCGAACCGCTTGTCGTGTCGGTAAGGGACAACGGCACGATATTTCTGCAGGAAACGGAAATCGCCATCGACACGCTGGCGCCTAAGCTCGCGGCCATCTCGCAGAACAAGCAGGATACCCGCATCTTCGTGCGCGGCGACAAGTCCGTGGATTACGGCCGGATCATGGAGGTCATGGGGACTCTATCGACCGCGGGCTTCAGCAAGGTGGCGTTGATCGCCGAGATGCCGCAGGGGACGTCCGGCAAGCAGCCGAAAAATTGAGACATGCGTAAGGCGACGATACTCTCCGCTACTTTTCATCTGGCTGTCGTCCTGATCGCCTGGCTGGGGCTACCTTTTCTCTCGCCTCCGCCCCGCAAGGTCGATCTGGCGGTCCCTATCGAAGTGATCATGGAGCCAAGCAAGAATACGGCCAAGCGCGAGGAACCGAAACCGACCCCCGAGCCGACACCCCTTGCCGCAGCGCCGCCCGCGCCGCCACCGCCCCCGGCCCCAATCGAGCCGCCCGCGCCCAAGCCTCCCGAACCGCGGCAGGAAACAGTGCCCATGCCCAAGGTGCAGCCGCTCAAACCCGAGCCGCCCAAGGAAGCGGCCAAGATCGAGCCGCCGCCCCAACTGCATCCCGAGCCCAAGGAAAAGCCCGCGCCGCCGACCAGAAATCTCATGGCTTCGGTGTTGAAGACCGTTGATCAAATGCGTGCCGAAACGCAAAAAAAAGAGAAGTCGGAACCGCAGGCGGAGAAGGCCGCAGCGACCGCGCCGCCGCAAATGTCGAGCCTCGACCGCCAGCGCGTCGAGAATCAATTGGGCGCGCTCGTGCGTCAACAGATGAAGCAGTGCTGGAATTTTGATCCTGGCGGCAAGGATGCGCGCCACATGGTGGCGGAAATCCGCATTCAGCTCGCCCCCGATGGCACCGTGCAGCGTGCGGAAGCTCTCAACGCGGCGCGGGCGACTTCGGATGCTTTCTATCAGGCTTTCGTCGAGAGCACATTGCGTGCGGTCTTGAATCCGCGCTGCAATCCCATGAAACTGCCTCCCGAGAGCTACGATATTTGGCGCGATATGCGCTTGGTATTTTCTCCCAAGGATCTGGCATGACCCATGCGCACGGTTATATGCGGCTCGTGATCCTCCTGGTCCTGTGCGTCGTCCTGGGCGCGCCCGCGCGCGCCGAGTTGCGCGTGGACATCACCGAGGGATTCCGCGCTCCGATGCCCATCGCGATCGTCAACCTGTTCGGCGATCAGCCGCAGGAAACGCAAATCGGCAAAGATATTGCGCAAGTCGTTTCCGCCAATCTCGAACGTTCGGGCCTGTTCAAGCCCATCGACCAGAAGGCGTTCATCCAGAGCGCGCAGACCCTTCGCGTCATGCCCAATTTTGGCGAATGGCGCACGATCAACGCGGCCGCGCTCGTCACCGGCACGGCTCAGATGCGCGGCGACGGGCAATTGCGCGTCGAATTCCGCCTGTGGGACGTGTTCGCGGGCCAGCAACTCGTGGGCCTTGCGTTTTCGACCGAACCCCAACATTGGCGCCGCCTCGCGCATAAGATCTCGGACGCTATTTACAAGCGCATGACCGGCGAGGACGGCTATTTTGATACGCGCATCGTCTATATCTCGGAGGCGGGTCCGCTCACCCGGCGGGTGAAGCGTTTGGCGATCATGGACCAGGACGGCGCCAATCACCGCTTCTTGACCGACGGGCGTCATCTGACATTGACCCCGCGCTTTTCGCCCACTCTCCAGGAAATCACCTACTTCGCCATCGTCAACGAGAGGCCGCGCGTCTATCTGCTGTCGGTTGATTCCGGCAAGCAGGAATTGCTCGGCGATTTTTCAGGCATGACGTTCGCGCCGCGCTTCTCACCCGACGGCAACAAGGTCATCATGAGCATGGCTCAGGACGGCAATTCCGAAATTTATTCGATGGATTTGCGTACCCGGAAAGTGGCGCGCCTGACGAACGATCCGGGCATCGATACTTCGCCATCCTATGCCCCGGACGGCTCGAAGATCGTCTTCAACTCGGATCGCGGCGGTGCCCAGCAGATTTACGTCATGGAAGCCGACGGCGCCAACGTCAAGCGCATCAGCTTCGGCACCGGGCGCTATGCCACGCCTGTATGGTCGCCGCGTGGCGATCTGATCGCCTTCACCAAGATGCATCAGGGCCAATTCTATATTGGCGTGATGCGTCCGGACGGCTCGGACGAACGCTTGCTGACCAGCGGCTTCTTGGTCGAGGGCCCGACCTGGGCGCCCAATGGACGGGTGCTGATGTATTATCGCCAAACGCCGGTGGATGCGCGCGGACGGGGCGGCGTCGCGCGCCTCTATTCCATAGATTTGACCGGTCATAACGAGCGCGAGGTTTTGACGCCCCTCGAAGGTTCCGATCCGGCCTGGTCGCCCTTGATACAGTAGGCCCCTTGATCCCGAGGGCGTTGGTGTTGGAACTTGAAACTCTAAGAACAGACGGATATATTGCGCCGTTGGCTAGGAGTTTCGTACGGGCGCATGCTATCGCTGCGGCGATGGGTGGAGAACGTGCCCGAATATCGGGTAATCAGAATTACCCGGCGCGACCATCCTGAGACTGATAGACACAAGAGGCGATAGAATGAACCTGAAAATGATCGTTGGCGCGGCGGTGACCGTGCTAATGCTCGGGGCATGCGAAACCGCACCCGAAACGAAGGCAAGTTCGACCGGTTCCGGCAGCGGCCAGGCTGCGGCTCCCGCCCCGGCGCCGGCGGCACCCGCCCCGATGGCGAAGCCCGGCCCGCGCCCAGGTTCGCAGGAGGAGCTTAACGCTCAATACGGCGATCGCGTGTTTTTCGATTACGACAAATCCGATGTTCGCCCTGACGCGGCCAAGACGCTCGACGGTTGGGCGGCTTGGTTGCAGAAGAACGGCGGCGCCCGTCTGACCATCGAAGGTCATTGCGACGAGCGCGGCACGAAGGAATACAACCTTGCTCTGGGCGAACGCCGCGCCAATGCGGTGAAAAACTATCTGGTGGCGCGCGGCGTGAATGCCAACCGCTTGACCGGAATCAGCTACGGCAAGGAAAAGCCCACCGTTCTCGGCTCGAATGAGGACGCTTGGGCGAAGAACCGCCGCGGCGCCGCGGTCGTCAACTAAGCTTTCGTCCGGCGTTTGCGCCGGACATCCCGACTCGCGCCCGCCCCGAGCCTGTTTAAAGGCTTTGGGCGGGCGCCTTAGTTTTGACCAGAATACGCGCAAGATTCAGGTGCGCGCGCAGGCATGTCCCGGCGCGGCGCGCGACCAGGGACTGCGACGCGAGGCGACGAGACAGGAGCGGGCAACGATGCGGCGGACGGCGATTTCAGGCTTGGTGATCGCAGGTTTTCTGGCGGCGGCCGGAGGTGCTGCGGCACAGAGCGACACGCGCGAATTGGTGAACCGGCTTGAGCGAATTGAGCGCGACGTCCAGATCATGCAGCGCCAGATCAATCGCGGCGGTCCTTCGCCGGTTTCCCCGTCGCCGGCGCCGGCCGAGGAGTCGAGTTCGCCAGCCCTGTTCCAGATCGAGCAGCGGCTTGCCGCCTACGACGAACACCTTCGCCGGCTGACCGGCCAGATCGAGGAATTAAGCCACCAATTGGACCAACTCGCGAGGAAGCTAGAGAAGCAAATGGGCGATGCCGAGTTTCGCCTGAAGACCATCGAGGACGCTCGCGCTGCGCCACCGGGCGCGGGTGCGCAAGCGAGCATCGTCCCGGCGTCTCCGGCGGCAGGAACGGCCGCGCCGTCGCAAGGCGGCACGGTCATTATCCCGGCCCCGCCGCCCGGCCAAGCAGGCACCGCTGCGGCGCCAGGCCAGCCGGCGCGGTTCATTCTTCCGCCCGGATCGCCCGAGGATCAGTTCCGCGCGGCGTTCGACTATCTGAAGCAAAACGACCCCCAGCAAGGCGAGCGCGCGATGCGCGCCTTTATCGAAAACCATCCCAAGCACGCCTTGGCCGGTAACGCGCATTTCTGGCTGGGCCAAATCCATTTCAGCGCTAAGGATTTCGCGCGCGCCGCGGTGTCGTTCGCGACGGCTTACGAAAAATTTCCCGAGGGTGCGAAGGCGCCCGACAGCCTCGTGCGTCTTGGCAATTCGCTCGCCGGCCTCAACAAAAAAGAAGAAGCCTGCGCGGCCTACAAGCAGCTAAGCGTCCAATATCCCGCGGCCCAGCCCGCCCTCAAGCAGAGCGCGAGCGTGGAAATCACCCGACTCGGCTGCAAATAGGCCGTGGATCTCGCCCCTATCGGGCCGCGCGCCTTCGCCAGGGCCATGGTGGCCCTGGGGCCCTACGAGCGGAGGCCGCAAATCGCGGGTGCCGTTTCGGGTGGAGCGGACAGCATGGCGCTGACTCTTTTGGCCGATCGCTGGGCGCGCGCGCGCGGCGGGCGGGTACGCGCGCTCACGGTCGATCACGGCCTGCGCGCCGCGGCCGCCGGCGAGGCGCGCCAGGTCGGACGCTGGATGCGCGCCCGGGGCATCGCCCATGCGACGCTCCATTGGCGTGGGCCGAAACCCAAAGTGAATATCCAGGCGGCGGCGCGCGATGCGCGCTACGATTTGCTGTCTTCATGGTGCGCGCGCCATGGCGTGCTGCACCTTCTGACCGCCCATCACGCGGACGATCAGGCGGAAACGTTCTTGCTGCGCCTGGCGCGAGGTAGCGGCGCGGAAGGCTTGGCGTCCTCGCCCGTCGTACTCGAACGCCCGGCCATGCGCGTTTTGCGCCCGTTGCTTGGCGTGCCACGCGCACGCCTGGTCGCGGAACTCGCGCGTGCCGGCCAGGGCTGGGTCGAGGATCCGACGAACGCGGACACGGCGCATGCCCGCGTGCGCATGCGTGCCCTTGCGACGCCACTCGCCGCCGAGGGCCTGACCGCTTCGCGCCTCGTCGCGACCGCGCGCCACCTCGCGCGCGCGCGTGCCGCCCTGGAGCGCGATACCGCGGCCTTTCTGGCGCGTGCGCTGCGCCTCGACCCGGCAGGCTTTGCGCGGCTCGACCGCGAAGCATTGCGCGCGGCGGATCCGGAATGGCGCTTGCGCGCGCTCGCCCGCGTGGTGCGCACGCTCGGCGGCGAGGCCCACAGACCGCGCATGGATGGACTCGAGGCGTTGTGCCAAGCCTTGCTCGCGCGTGATTTTCGCGGTCGCACGCTGGGCGGATGCATCATCGACCCGGCCGGGATGGACGCGGTTTTGGTCTGCCGGGAGGCCGGAACGCTTGCGCCGCCCATCGCGCTCGTGGCTGGGGTGCCGTGGGACGGGCGGTTCATCTCGACCGAAAGCCGCGCCAGGCTCGTTCTCGGTGCACTCGGACCCGAGGGCTGGCGGCGCGTGCTCGACGAATTGGAAGGGGCAGGTATGGCAGGCGCGGCGGAGGCTTTGCGGCGGCGGTTCCCGCCTAAAGCGCGGGCGTCCCTTCCGGCGATCTTTGACCGGAGGGGGCTTTTGGCGGCTCCCCATCTCGGTTTTGTCCGCCGCGGCACCCGGGCCCTGCCGCCTTTCGTGGCTTTTTCGCCAGCCGAGGCATTATTGTCGGCCCCCTTTGCCGTTGTTTAACGGCCAAGATGCACTAATTTAAGAGGGCAGAGGTCGCGCATGGCGGTCCGCCAGGTTCCCGGCTCGCCTCTGGGTGTCGCCAGGAATTTCCAGGAGTTCAATGAAGTGAACAACTTCGGAAAGAATTTCGCGCTCTGGGTGATCATCGCGCTGCTGTTGGTGGCGTTGTTCAACCTGTTCCAGGGCTCCTCCGGGCGCGGCTCCCAGACCCAGAAGGCCTTTTCCGACTTCCTCAGCGAGGTCGATTCGGGCCAGGTGACCGAGGTCACCATCCAGGGCAATACCCTGACCGGCCGCACGATGTCGGGCCAGGCCATTCAAACATATGCGCCCAACGACCCCAATCTGGTGGGGCGCCTGCAGTCGAAGGGCGTGCGAATCACCGCTGCGCCCGCCGAGGAAAGCATGCACCCGCTGCTTTCCGTGCTGATTTCCTGGTTTCCGATGATGCTGCTCATCGGCGTATGGATCTTCTTCATGCGCCAGATGCAATCGGGCGGCGGCCGCGCGATGGGATTTGGCAAGTCGCGGGCGCGCCTCCTGACCGAAAAAACCGGCCGTGTCACCTTCGAGGACGTCGCGGGCGTCGAGGAGGCCAAGCAAGAAGTCCACGAGATCGTCGATTTCCTCAAGGACCCGCAGAAATTCCAGCGCCTGGGCGGCAAGCTTCCGAAGGGCGTTTTGCTGGTCGGCCCGCCCGGCACCGGCAAGACCCTGCTCGCGCGCGCCATCGCCGGCGAGGCGAATGTGCCGTTCTTCACCATTTCGGGTTCGGATTTCGTCGAGATGTTCGTCGGCGTGGGCGCAAGCCGCGTGCGCGACATGTTTGAACAAGGCAAGAAGAATGCACCCTGCATCATCTTCATCGACGAAATCGACGCGGTCGGCCGCCACCGCGGCGCCGGCCTAGGCGGGGGCAATGACGAGCGCGAACAGACACTCAACCAATTGCTCGTCGAGATGGACGGTTTCGAAACCAATGAAGGCGTAATTCTGATCGCAGCCACCAACCGTCCCGACGTGCTCGACCCCGCCTTGCTGCGTCCCGGCCGCTTCGACCGCCAGGTGGTCGTACCCAATCCCGACATCTTGGGCCGGGACCAGATCCTGCGCGTCCACACGCGCAAGGTTCCGCTTGGCCCCGACATCGATCTCAAGGTGATTGCGCGCGGCACGCCCGGTTTTTCGGGCGCCGATCTTGCCAATCTGGTGAACGAAGCCGCGCTCATCGCCGCGCGCAAGGGCCGGCGCGTGGTCTCCCAGCTCGAAATGGAAGAGGCCAAGGACAAGGTCATGATGGGCGCGGAACGGCGCTCGATGGTGATGACCGACGACGAAAAGCGCCTGACCGCCTATCACGAAGGTGGACACGCTCTCATCATGCTGACGATCGAATGGCACGATCCTTTGCACAAGGTGACGATCATTCCGCGCGGCAGGGCGCTCGGAGTCACGATGTTCCTGCCCGAGCGCGACAAGTACAGCCAGAAACGCCGCGAGCTTGAGGCGCTCATCACGAGTTTGTTTGGCGGTCGCATCGCCGAGGAAATCGTCTTCGGCAAGGAATCGGTGACCACGGGCGCCGCCGACGACATACGCCGGGCGACTGATCTCGCGCGCCGCATGGTTACCGAATGGGGCATGAGCGATAAGCTCGGGCCCCTGCGCTACGAAGACAATCAGGAAGAAGTCTTCCTCGGGCACTCCGTGACCATGCGCAAGAACCTCTCGGAGCAGACGGCGAGTGCGATCGACGGCGAAATCCGCCGCATCGTCCAGGAAGGCGAGGCGCGCGCGCGCAAGATCATCACCGAACGGCTTGACGATTTGCACGCGATTGCCAAGGGATTGCTGGAATACGAAACTCTGTCGGCCGATGAGATTCGCACGCTGCTGCGCGGCGACGAGATCTATCGTCCGGTCGAGCCGCCGGTTGCGCCAAAACCCGACTCGACTGGCGGCGGGCGCCGCGGCTCGGTGCCCAAGAGCGGCTCCAAGGACAAGGCCGCACCGGGCGGATTGTCGCCCGAGCCTCAACCTGGCGGCTGATCGTCTCCGATTGCGCGAGCCGGGAGCGCCGCCGCGAGGTCTAGGCGGCGATCGGACCGCGCATGCGTTCTATTTGCGTCCTGTCGATCCGCGCCCCATGGATCGGCTGTCGGGCCTGAGCGGTCTTCCTACTCTCGCGCTCGCGGGCGGTGTCTTGCGCTTCGGCGCGGCCGAGCTGATCTGGCGTCGCCGGGAGGCTCCGGTGCAAGTCGAAGCGTGGCTGGCCCGCCTCGGCGAGTTGCGCGAGTTTGCCCGGGGCGAGGGTGCCGCGGGCGATGTTGTCGAGGCTTGGCTCGCGCGTCTCGGCGCGCCACGCGCGCCGGTCGCGGGCATTCTCCTCGACCGCCCGCGCCTCGTGGGCGTGGTGAATACGACCCCTGACAGTTTTTCCGATGGCGGGCGGTATGAAAGCCCGGACGAAGCGATTGGGCGCGGGGTGGCGCTTGCCCGGGCGGGCGCGGACATCGTCGATGTCGGCGGCGAGTCGACCCGGCCCGATGCCGTGCCGGTCGCCGTCGAGGTCGAGTGCGCCCGCGTCCTTCCCGTGATCGACGGCCTGGTCAAGCGCGGCGTGGCGGTTTCGGTCGATACCCGGAAATCGGCGGTGATGGCGGCCGCGCTCGATGCCGGCGCCTGCATGGTCAACGATACCAGCGCGCTGGCCGCCGATCCGGCGAGCCTCGCGCTCATCGCCCTGAGAGGCTGCCCGGTGGTTCTCATGCATATGCGCGGGACGCCCGCCGACATGCGCCTTCACGCGCGCTACGACTGCGCGCCGCTCGACGTTTACGACGAACTCGCCGCGCGTATCGCGGCGTGCGAGGCGGCGGGTATCGCGCGTGCGCGCATCATCGTCGATCCGGGCCTGGGTTTTGCCAAGGCGGCCGCGCACAACGCCGAGATCTTGTCCCATTTGGCGCTGTACCAGGGCTTGGGCTGCGCGGTGATGGTCGGTGCCTCGCGCAAGGGGCTGTTCCGCGCCGTGCGCCAGGCCGCGCCGCCCGAGGGGCGGCGTCCCGCGTCC
>JBJXGH010000078.1:0-2985 GCA_046153685.1 Alphaproteobacteria bacterium | reverse complement strand
CCGGTCACGGCCGCTCGCAAGGTCCCACGCTCGAATCCGTCGAGGAAATGGGCGGGTTTCTGATTGCGCTGGCCGACGCGGCGGGCGCCAAGACCTTTTCGCTGATCGGCCATTCCTTGGGCGCATTGGCCTCGCTGGCTGCATCTTCGATGGCACCCGGGCGCGTCGGCCGCTTGGCATTGCTCGGCGTGTCGTCGCCCATGCGCGTCCATCCCGATTTGCTCGCGGCGGCGGCGGCGGGCCGGGCCTTGGCGCGCGAACTGGTGGTGTCGTGGGGCCATGGCCGCGCCGCCCATCTCGGTGGCAACCGCGCGCCCGGAATGTGGATGCTCGGCGGCGGATTGCGCCTGCTGGAGGCGGGGCCGGCGGGCGCGCTCGGCGTCGATCTGGCGGCCTGCAATACTTACGCGGGGGCGGAGGCGGCGGCCACGCGCCTTGCCTGCCCCACGCTCGTCCTGTGCGGCTCGGCCGATTTCATGACGCCGCCCAAGGCGGCGGCGAAGCTCGCGAGCTTGATCAAGGATTCACGTGTCGTCACCTTGTCGGGCGCGGGTCATATGATGATGATCGAGCGGCCCGATGCCACGCTCGATGCGCTCAAAGCGTTCTTCGAGGCGGATCGTGGCTGAAAGCGCCGCCCCCGAGACGCGTGCGCGCTATCGCCATTTTCTCGCGATTCCGACGCGCTGGATGGACAACGACATCTACGGCCACGTCAACAACGTGACCTATTATTCGTTCTTCGACACGGTGATCAACGAGTATCTTATTCGCGCCGGCGGACTCGACATCGCCGACGGCACGATCGTCGGCTTGGCGGTCGAAACCTTTTGCCGCTTCCACCGCGAAGTCGCCTTTCCCGAAACCATCGAGGCGGGCTTGCGCGTGGGTAAGCTCGGCAATTCCTCTGTGCGCTACGAGGTCGCGATATTCAAGGCAGGCGAGGACGCGGCCGCCGCCTCCGGGCATTTCGTCCACGTCTTCGTCAACCGCGCGAGCCGCAAGCCCGTGCCGATCCCGGCCACGATGCGCGCGGCGATGGAAAGACTTGTAGCCGGATGACTTCCCGCTAGTCTCGGGGAGAGCCGCTAGGGGCGCGGACAGGCGAAGGAGGGGGTTTTGGCCGAATCACCGATACTGATCGAGCGCAAGGGCGCGGTCGGCGTGCTCACCGTCAACCGCCCGAAGGTGCTGAACGCGCTCGATGTGCCGACGATCAAGGAATTTGCGCGCGCCTGGGAGTTGCTCGAGGACGATGCGGCCGTGCGCGCCATCGTGGTGACGGGCGCGGGTGAGCGTGCCTTCGTCGCTGGCGGCGACATCGCGGATTTGAATTCCCGCCGGGGTATCGCGCATTGGCAAGAATTCGCCGAACTCATCCACCGCGTCTTCCGGCGCGTGGAATTGTGCGACAAGCCGACCATCGGCGCGGTCCACGGCTATGCCCTGGGCGGGGGAACCGAATTGCTGCTCGCCCTCGACCTGCGAATCCTCTCCGAGGGCGCGGTGCTGGGTTTGCCGGAAATCACCTTGGGCCTGTTTCCAGGTGCCGGCGGCACGCAGCGCCTCATCCGACAGATTGCCTTGTGCAAGGCCAAGGAACTCATGTTCACCGGCGACCGGATCGATGCCCAGCGCGCGGTTGCCATCGGTTTGGCCAATGCGGTGGTGCCGAAGGACAAGCTCATGGACGAGGCGCTGGCGCTCGCCGCGCGTATCGCCGAGAAGTCGCCGCTCGTGCTCAAGCTGCTCAAGCGCACCTTGAACGCCGGCGCCGACATGGCGATGGATGCGGCCCTGGCCCACGAACAGGCGATGATCTCGCTCGTGCTCGACAGCGAGGATGCGCACGAGGGTTGCACCGCTTTCCTCGAGAAACGCAAACCCGTCTTTGCCGGACGCTGAGGGGAACATGGACTTCGCGTTCACCGCCGAACAGGAGCTGATCTCGGAAACCGCGCGCAAGATCGGCGAGCGCTTCGGCCTCGACTATTGGTATGCCCTCGACAAGGACAAGGCATTCCCCGCCGAGATGTGGCGCGCGATCTGCGAGGCGGGTCTCGCGGGCGTGGCATTGCCCGAGGAACACGGTGGCGGCGGTCTGGGCATGCTCGAACTCGCCCTCGTCATCGAGAATCTGGCCGCGGGCGGAGCGGGGGCGACGCTGGCCCAGGTTTTCATGCTCAATCCAATTTTCGGCGGCGTCGCCATCTCGCGCTACGGCACCGAGGCACAGAAGCGCGACATGCTGGGGCGGTTGTGCCGGGGCGAGCTCAATTTCTGCATGGCGCTGACCGAGCCCGATGCCGGCACCAACACGCTCGAGGTCAAGACCTTCGCGCGCGCCGAGGGCAATGGCTGGCGCCTCAACGGCCGCAAGATCTGGATCACCGGCGTGCCGGATGCGGGCAAGATGCTGGTCGTGGCCCGCACCAAGCGCCTCGAAGACAGCGCGCGCAAGACCGATGGCCTTTCGATGTTCATGGTGGACGCAAAGCGCGAGGGGCTCGGCCACGCGCCCATCGAAAAACACGGCACCAACACGCTCGCGTCCTGCAATGTCTATTTCGACGAAGTGCGCGTGGACGGCTCGGAACTCGTCGGGACCTTGCACGGCGGCTGGAGCGAATTGCTCGACGTGCTCAATACCGAGCGCATCGTGACGGTCGCCGGCCTTGTCGCCTCCGGGCGCCTGGCCACGCGCCTCGGCGTCAAGTACGCCAAGGAGCGCAAGGTATTTCGCGGCACGCCCATCGGCGCCTACCAAGGCATCCAGTTCCCGCTCGCCCAGGCCCATGCCGAGCTCGAGTGCGCGCGCTTGATGAATTACAAGGCGGCAACCCTCCACGACCAGGGCAAGGCTTATGGCAGCGAGGCCAATATTGCCAAGCTCATCGCCGCGCAGGCGGCGCCGGCGCTCATCGACCGCGCCATGCAGACCATGGGCGGCATGGGATTTGCGCGCGAATCACATTTGGAGCGCCT
>JBJXGH010000065.1:0-20742 GCA_046153685.1 Alphaproteobacteria bacterium | reverse complement strand
TGGCGCGCCCGGAGAGATTCGAACTCCCAACCTCCAGATCCGTAGTCTGATGCTCTGTCCAGTTGAGCTACGGGCGCCATGGGACCGGCCAGGGGCACTTTCCCCCGCGCAGGCTGATCCGTCTAATGCCTAAGGCTGCGGCGCGCAAGTCCCGGGCCTTGCGGCGTCGCGGGACTTGCATGCCCGCCCTCACGCATAGCCCGAAAGCGTGGTGCGCCGCACCTCCGTTTGGCGCGCGTCCTCGTATGCCCGCACCTCGTCGGCGCAAGCGCCCAGGACGGCCACGCGCGGATCCTCGAGACCGACCTCGCCGAGCAAGCGGCCGTGCACGGCATAGCCGAGCAGATCCTGAAGGCGTGGCGGCAAGGAGCGCGCGAGCTCCGGCGGCACGGCCAGGCACTGGTTTTCGATCTGGCGAACCCAGCCGAGGCCGTAATTGACCGAGATGCCGATCCGGTCCTCGCGCGCCGCATTGGCGCCGCCGCCGTGCAGCACGGAGCCGTAATGCACGAGCAGTGACCCCCTGGACATGATCGCCTGCATCGTCTCGTCCGAGCGCGCCACGCGGTCGCGCGGCCAGAGATGGCTTCCCGGCACCACCTGCGTCGCACCGTTCTCGGCCGAAAAATCGCTGGCCGCCCACATGAGGATGATCGCCCATTCCCCGCCTGGAGGCTTTGCCATGGGATACACCTCGTCGTCGCGGTGGAGCGGTTGGGCGGATTCTCCCGGGCCGAGGCGAATGGCCTGGGTGTAGGTGAGCTGGATGCGCGCGCAATGCGGCCGCAGTACGGATTCAGCGACGCCGAGCGCCAAAGGCGAGAGCGCGAGCGCACGGAACGAAGCGGATCGCCCCGCCAGCGCGCCGACGCGGCGCGTATGATAGCCGCGAAACTCGTCCTGGCCGCGCGGTGCTGCATCGAAATACGGCTGGATTTCGCGCAGGATGCCGTCGATCAAGGCGGCGGGCGCCAGATCGCGCAGAATTGCCGCGCCGCAGCGCGCCAGCACCTCGCAAACATCCTCGGTGGTCGCGCTGGGATCGAGATATTCAAGCTTCATCGTTCGTCCGCTCCATTTTGTCGCATTCCTTCTCGCCGTATTCGCCCCTAGCCCCGCCCTGCTGGGACGCGCGTCGGACCAGGAGAGGCGAAGGAGTTCCGCCAGGAGGCGCCATCGCCATATTCAACCCATCTTCGATTTCGAAGCCGGGCTTGGCGGCGGGCCAAAATCCCGGTCCCGGCATTTTCGAAATCCCCAATCGGTCGAAGGACCTAGTGTGCAAAGCGAATATTACCCGAAGACCATATTAATTATTAGCCGTTGCGGCCCGAGGCTCCGTCGCTACGGAGGGAAGCCATCCTTTCGCGCCGCCGCAACCCCCACAAAATGCCGCCTCGCCACGTAGCGCGCCAGCGTTGCAAAGCCGTTCCGCTCCTGTCATCTTTCGGACGGGCGAAGCTCGGAGGCGGCGTCCGCAACATGTTTACTAAATAGCAAGGACGTTCCATGCCGGTGTCCCGACCGCTGGGAATCACGTTGGCCGCGACAATTCTGCTCGCTGGCTGCTCGTTCTCCGACGATGTGCTGTGGCCGTCCTTGACGGGCGGCGATCCCGCGCCCGCGCCGGCCAAAGCCGCGCAACCCGTCGCCGCGCGCCCCGCCGTCGCGGCGCCCGCGCCGCCGCCGGCCATGGGGACGACCACGTTCCAGGCCGTGCAAGTGGCGCAGGGCCAGCCGACCGGCACCTTCGTCGGCCAGAAGGTCGCGGAGATGCGCGCGCAATTGCTGCAGCTTCAGCAGACCCTCGGCGGCCGCAACTCGAATATCCAGGCCATGCGCGGCCAGGCGATCCAAAGCTCGGAGCGCTATCACGCCTTCGTCGCCGCGATCAACGCGCGCCTGCAAATCGGCACGACGCCCGGCAATCCCATCCTGATCAATCAGTGGAACCAGGCGCAAGGCGAGCTCGACAAGATGAACGAGCAGATCGGCCGCATGAATGCCGAAGCCAATGGCGTGGCGGGCGATTCCTCGGTCGCGGCCTTCGTGCTCGAATCGACCCGCGCCGCCTACGGCCTGTCGGGCGCGGTGGACGAGGACCATCGCCAGCTGAACACGCTCGAAGACGAGGTCAACAAGACCGTCGTCTCCATCGACCGCCTGCTCAACGATCTCGCCGGGGACGTCAGCCGGCAGAGCACCTATATCGGACGCGAACGGTCCAACCTGACCGCGTTGTCGGTTGCGGTGAAGAACGGCGAGCTATACGGCCAGAGCCTCGCGAACCGTGCCTTCTCTTCGGCCAATCAGATGGCGGCCGCGCCCCAACAAGGCACCGCGCCGCGCCGCCCGCTGGTCGTGATCCGCTTCGACAATCCGAGCGTCGAATACGAACAGGCGCTTTACAGCGCCATGAAGGGCGCGCTCGACCGTAAACCCGACGCCACGTTCGAACTCGTCGCGGTCTCGCCCACGCGGGGTCCCGTCGGCCAAAGCGCGCTCAAGTCCGCCGCGGCCAAGCGCCATGCCGATCAGGTCATGCGTTCGCTCACGAACATGGGCCTGCCTGCGACGCGCATCAATACCTCGGCCTCCCAGAGCGACGCGGCGGAGGCCAACGAGGTTCATATCTACGTGCGTTGACCGAATTGCACGGCCGTTCGGAATCGAACCCCGGGGCGCGCGTCCCGGGGTTCGTCGTTTGGGGATAGCCGCATGAATCAAGTGTTCTCGAAGGATTTCCCAGTCACCTGGGGCGAGCTGCACCGCGACGCGCGCGCGCTCGCCTGGCGATTGATCGAGCGCGGGCCCTGGACCGGCATCATCGCCATCGCGCGCGGCGGGCTTATTCCCGCGACGATCATCGCCCGCGAACTCGATGTGCGGCTGGTCGATACGTTGTGCGTCGCCAGCTACAATCACCAAACCCACGGCGAGGCGCGCGTCCTAAAGGCGCCCGCGGGCGACGGCGCGGGTTGGCTGATGATCGACGATCTGGTCGATACCGGAGCGACGGCGCGCATCGCCCGCAAGATCCTGCCCAAGGCGCATTTCGCCGCCATCTACGCCAAGCCCGCAGGCAAGCCTTTGGTCGATACCTATGTCACCGAAGTGAGTCAGGACACCTGGATTCATTTTCCCTGGGACATGGAGATGCAATTCGTGCGCCCGATCGCCGAACAACGCGGCGCGTGATGCCGGGGCCGCGCGGCCGCGATCTCGTGCTGCTGGTCGCATTGACGCTGCTGTGGGGGGTCAATTGGCCGATCATGAAAATTTCGATGGCGGAATTGTCGCCGTTGACCTTTCGCTCCGCGACGGGCGTGCTCGGCGGGCTGGGACTGGTGCTGGTCGCGCGCCTTACTGGCGAGCGCTTGACGGTGCCGCGCGACCATTGGCGCCCGCTCGTGATCGCCGCGGTGCTCAATTATTCGATTTGGCAGGTCCTGGGCGCCTACGGCATCACCTTCATGGCCTCGGGCATCGCCTCGGTGCTCGCCTTCACTATGCCGCTCTGGGCCGTGCTGTTCAGCGCCCTGTTCCTCGGCGACAAGGCGACGCCTCGGCGCGTCATCGGCCTCGCGCTCGGTTTATCGGGATTGGCGGTGCTCATGTCGGGGGATTTTGCGCGCCTGGGATCATCGCCCATCGGCGTGCCGCTGATGATCGGCGCGGCAATTTCATGGGCTGCGGGAACGGTGTACGTGAAAAGCGTGAGCTGGCGCATCTCGGTCGTGACATTGACGACTTGGCTCGTGCTCATCGGTCAAATTCCCGTGCTCGCCGTCACGCTGGCGGTCGAGGGCCTGCATATGCCGGATGCAAGTTTCGCCGCCTGGGCCGGCCTTGCCTACACCGTCGCGTTCGGCTTCGTCTTCGGCTATCTCGCGTGGTTCCGGATCGTGCGCGCCTTTCCCGCCCCGGTCGCCGCGGTCAGTTCGTTGATGATTCCCTGCGTCGGCGTGATCAGCGGCGCGATCATGTTGGGTGAACGACCGGGCTGGCGCGGCATTCTGGCGCTTGCCCTGGTCATGGCGGCGATCGCGCTGGTGCTTGAGGTGCGCCTGCCCTGGCGCGCCCGAGAGCGCGCGGCATGAGCACCGCCCGTCCCGTGACCCTTGGCGTCATCCTGCCCGATGACGGTCCATACGATTACGAGTGGCTGCGCCTCGATCCTTGGCTGCGCGCGAACGGCTTTGGCCACGTATCCGCGCCCGTGGTGCGCAGCACGGCCGACGGCATCATGGTGCCGGAAAAATTGCGCGCGATCGGCCGCGACTCGGTGCTGGTGCCATGCGCCGAACGGCTCCAGACGATGGGCGCGCACGCCATATTGTGGGCTTGCACGACCGGCAGTTTCGTCGCGGGATATGACGACGCCCGGAGCCAGGCGGCGGCCATCGCGCGCGCAACGTCCCTGCCCGCGACCAATACCTCGCTTGCCATGGCGGCGGCTGCGCGCGCCTTGGGCGCGGGCGAGGTCGATGTCCTCAGTGCCTATACCGACGAGGTCACGGCGCTGTTCGTCGATTTTCTTAGCTGTTCCGGCTTGCACGCGGGCCGCATCGCCGCGCTCGGCTGCGTGCATACGCGCGAATCCTTCGAGGTCGATATCGAATTGGAAGTTTCACGCTTTGCGGCGCGCCATCCGGGACGAACGGTGCCGCTTCTCGTGCCCGACACGGCGATCAATACGCTCGCGCTGCTGAAAACCCTTGTCCGGCGCGCGGGCCGGCCCATCGTGACCGCGAACCAGGCGAGCCTGTGGCACGCCCTGGAGCTGGCGGGCGCGGCGGGCGGCGCGGGGCCGCTCGCGCTATTCGATCTTGCGGCCTAGACCAAGGATCCGAGCGGACCGGCCATTTCGCCAAGAAGGCGCGAACCCGAGCTCCGCGCGAAAGAGCGAGGATATCGCCCTACACCGGAACGTTGTCGATGAGACGAGTCTCGCCGAGCCACGCAGCGGCAAAGGCGCGAGCGCGTCCGCCTTTGCCGTCATAAGGCACGAGAGTGACGGCATCGGTGAGGGCCACGTAGTCGATGCGCGCAAAGCCCGCTGTGCGCAAGGCCGCCTCGGCCTCGACCTCGGCGGCGCGTGGCGGCCTTCCGGCCCTTGCCGTTTCGGCCAAAGCCAGCAAGACGCCGTGCATCGAAGTTGCCACCGCGCGTTCCGCGCCCGATAGATGGACATTGCGCGAGGACATGGCGAGGCCATCCGCCTCACGCACGGTTTCCACGCCCGCGATTTCGACAGGCAGGTCGAGGTCGCGCGCAAGGCGCTTGATGACCTGTAGCTGCTGGTAATCCTTCTCGCCGAAAAACGCGATATCGGGCAGCGCCTGAGCGAGCAGTTTCGTCACCACCGTGGCGACGCCCTCGAAATGGCCGGGCCGGTGCGGACCGCACAGCCCGTCCGTGAGCCCAGCCACGCGCACCGTGGTTGCGAAGGCCGGCGGATACATCTCTGCGACATTGGGCGCAAATAGCAGATCCGTGCCGGCGTCGGTCAGCAGCGCGATGTCGCGCGCCTCGCCGCGCGGGTAGGCGGAGAAATCCTCGCGCGGGCCGAATTGCTTGGGATTGACGAAGATCGTGGCGATCGCGCGCCGCGCCCGGGCCTTGGCCGCGCGCACGAGCGCGAGGTGGCCGTCGTGCAGTGCGCCCATGGTCGGCACCAAGGCAACGCTCTCGTCCGCGCGGCGCCATTCGCCGACCACGCGCCGTAACTCGGCCACGGAACGAACGATCGGCAAATTACCCGCGCGGGCCTCGGCCGGTGAGCGCAAAGCCATCGCGCCAGATCCTCTTGCCCCAGATTCCATCACCCCAGAGCCTTTCGCCAAGGATGCGTGCCGCCGTCGAGGCGCGTCGCCGGATGAAGCGCTCAGGCCGTGCGCGCCAAGCCGTAGCAATGCTCGGGGCCCGGAAAGCGGCGTGCGCGCACATCCCCGGCATAGCGCTCCGCCGCCGCCTCGATGTCCACGGCAAGCTCGGCATAGCGTTTAACGAATTTGGGCGTGAACCCGACCGGCAGGCCCAGCATGTCCTCGGTCACGAGAATCTGCCCGTCGCAGGCGGGCGAGGCGCCGATGCCGATGGTCGGCACGGCGATGCGCGCGGTGACCGCGCGCGCCACGGCCTCGACCGTGCCCTCGACGACAATCGCGAAGGCGCCCGCCGCGGCGATCGCCTCGGCATCGAGCGCGATGCGCTCGCCCTCGGCAACCGAACGGCCACGCGCGGAAAACCCGCCGAGCGCGTTCACCGATTGCGGCATCAAACCCACATGACCGAGCACGGGCACACCGCGCAAGGCGAGAAAGCGCACGGTATCGGCCATCTCGGCTCCGCCCTCGAGCTTGACCGCGGCCGCGCCGGTTTCCTTCATCACACGGGCAGCATTGCGGAACGCCTGGGCCGGAGATTCCTGATAGGAGCCGAACGGCATGTCCACGACGACGCAAGCCCGGCGCGCACCACGCACCACGGCCGCCCCGTGGGCGATCATCATCTCGAGCGTCACGGGCAGCGTGCTGTCGAAGCCATATAGCACCATGCCGACGGAATCGCCGACCAGCATCAAATCGACATGCCCATCGAGCAGCCGCGCCATCGGCGTCGTGTAGGCAGTGAGACACACGATCGGCGCGGCACCCTTCATGGCGCGGATAGCCGGCGCGGATAGCGATTTTTGTGTGACGGCGCAGCTCATCGCTTTCTGTCTCCCGGCGAAGCCAACACCATTTGCCGCATGACAAACCCGCCGCATGACGGCTGGCCCAGCGGGTCGAACTTTCATATCGCACCGCACAATACCGCAGTGCACAATGACAATAATGAGCAGAAAATTTTGGGATCGCAAGGCCCTGGCCCCAGGTGCGCCGCGGCCCCAGGTGCGCCGCGGCCCCAGGTGCACCACGGCCCCAGGTGCACCACGGCCCCAGGTGCGCCACGGCCCAGCCGGCGCTGTTCGGCGCCCGTGCAAGCCGCAATACTGGGCCATGATCAGTCCGCCGCGATACCGGGGCCATGATGACACCGGGGCCATGATGAGGCCTCGTCACACCTGGCTCGCGCCGGTCCTGGGGGCTTTTCTGTTGGCCGCCTGTGCGCCCGAGGCGCGCGACGCCGCACCCGCCTTTAGCGCCCAGCAGAGCGAACCCGAAATCGCGACCGCGCGCCAGGCGGCGCGCCCGGCGGCGCGCGCGACCCGCCACATGGTCGCCTCGGCCCATCCGCTCGCGGCCCAAGCCGGGCTTGAGATCCTGCGCGCGGGCGGCAGCGCCGTGGACGCGGCCATCGCCACCCAGCTCGCGCTCAATGTCGTCGAACCGCAATCCTCGGGCATCGGCGGCGGCGGCTTTCTCGTTCATCGCGCACGGGACGGTATCGTCGAGGCCTATGACGGCCGGGAAACCGCGCCTTCTTCGGCCACGGACGAGTTGTTTCTCGGCCCAGACGGCAAGCCGCTCGCGTTCTTCGACGCGGTGCGCAGCGGACTTTCCGTCGGCACGCCGGGCCTTCTTAGACTGCTCGAAAGCGCACACCGCGATCACGGGAAATTGCCGTGGCCGCGCCTGTTCGCGCCCGCGATCGCCTTGGCCGAATCGGGCTTTGCGGTGACGCCGCGCCTGGCGGCGCAACTCGCGGCCGATACGCGCCTGCGGGCCTCGCCCGAGGCGGCAGCCCTGTTCTATCCCGGAGGACGCGCGCCGCGCGCGGGCGAGCATTGGCGCAACCCCGCGCTCGCCGACACGTTTCGCATCCTTGCCACGCGCGGGGCCGATGCGTTCTATGCGGGCGAGATCGCCGCCGACATCGTCGCGGCGGTGCGCGGCGCGGCGCGGCCGGGGCGTCTTGCCGCGTCCGATCTTGCCGCCTATTCCGCGCTCAAGGGGCAAGCGCTGTGCGGCCCCTATCGCGGCTGGACGCTGTGCGGCGCGCCGCCGCCATCCTCGGGCCCGCTGGCCGTGCTGCAATTGCTCGCCATGGTCGAGGCCCGGGGCCACGCCCTGCCGCCGGCAAACGGCGCGGCCGCCGTCCATCTGATCGCGGAATTGCAGCGCATGGTCTTTGCCGACCGGGATGCCTATGTCGCCGATCCCAAATTCGTCGAGGTGCCCGCGCGGCGCATGCTCGATCCTGGTTATATCCGCGCGCGCGCCCAGCGGGTGACACTCGACCGCACGCTCGGACCCGCCTCGCCCGGGCTCGAGCCGAACCGCGCGGCCGTGCCCGAGCACGCGCCCGGCGGCACCTCGCACATTTCCGTCGTCGATGCGGCCGGCAACGCGGTGGCGCTGAGTTCGAGCATCGAACAGCAATTCGGCTCGGGCCTGCTTGTGCGCGGTTTTCTGCTCAACAACCAATTGACCGATTTCGCCTTCGTGCCCGAGCGGGCGGGGCGCAAGGCGGCGAACAGGGTCGAGCCGGGCAAACGCCCGCGCAGTTCCATGACGCCCATGATCGCCGCCGACGAGAACGGGCGGTTTGTCCTGTCCATCGGCTCGGCGGGCGGACCGCAGATCATCGGCCATGTCGCCAAGACGATTCTCGGCATCCGCGATTGGGGCCTCGATATCCAACAAGCGATCGACCTGCCGAATTTTTCGAACCGCAACGGCGCGACCGAAATCGAGGCGAACACGGCCTTGGTCCCGTTGGTTCCCGAACTCGCCGCGCGCGGCCACGAGCTGCGCCTCTCGGCGCAGCCGGGCGGGCTTCACGCCATCGCCGCACGCGCGGGCGTCTTGTGGGGCGGCGCCGATCCACGCCGCGAGGGCGTGGCGCTCGGCGATTGAGGGCGCGAGAGCCGCGAGAAAGCCTCAAGACCAGTCGCAAGAGAAATGTTGCGGCTGGCCCCGCGCGCCCTACACTGGCGCTCTCCCATGACACCTTCCCCGCCCGAGCGTCCCCTGCTGCGCCTCGAACCCGGCCGCCACAAGCGCGCCCAGGCCGGGCATCCTTGGGTGTATTCGAACGAGCTCGCCATGGGCGCCGCCGTGAAGGCGCTGTCGCCCGGCACGCTGGTCGCGCTCGAGAGCTCCGAAGGCCGAGCGTTGGGCACGGCGAGCTTCAATCCCCATACCCTCATCGCGGCGCGCATCCTTGATACCGATCCGGCCGCGCGCATCGATGCCGAATTTTTTGCCCGGCGCTTTGCGCGCGCGCGCGCCCTGCGCGACCGGCTGTACGGCGCGCCTTTTTACCGCCTGGCGCACGCCGAGGCCGACGGGCTCGGCGGCCTTGTCGTCGATCGTTATGGCGATGTCGTCGTGGTCCAAATCACGACCGCGGGCATGAACCGGCTCGCGGGCAACATCTGCGCGGGCCTCGCGGCGACGCTTTCTCCGCGCACGATCGTGGTGCGCCGCGATCCGGCGTTCGAGGCCGAAGCCATCGCGCCGGGCCTTGAGATCGTATCCGGCGCCCTCGACGGCCCCATCGAGGTCGTCGAGGGCGCCGCGCGCGGCTATGCCGATTTGACCGGCGGGCAGAAGACCGGATGGTTCTTCGATCAGCGCGACAACCGCGCCTTCATGGCGCGTTTTGCCCCAGGCGCCCGCGCGCTCGACATCTATTGCTACACGGGCGGATTTTCCCTCCAACTCGCAGTTTCCGGCGCGCGCGAAATCATGGCGATCGACAGTTCGGCGGCGGCGCTGGAATTGGCGGCGCGCGGAGCGCGGCTCAATGGCGCCGAGGGCCGCATGCATTGCGTCAGGGCCGAGGCCTTCACCGAACTCGCGCGCCTGGCCGCCGCCGGCGAGCGTTTCGACATCGTCATCGCCGACCCGCCGGCCTTCGCGAAATCGAAGAAAGACCTGCCCGTCGGCCTCAAGGCTTATCGCAAGCTCGCGCGCCTGGCCGCGAATTTGGTGGCGCCGGGCGGATTTCTTCTGGTCGCATCGTGCTCGCACAATGTCGGCGAAGCCGAATTCGCCGTCGAGATCGCGCGCGGCCTTGCCCGCGCCGAACGCACCGGGCGCATCCTGCGCCGCGCGGGCGCGGGCGCGGATCACCCGGTCCATCCGTTTTTACCCGAATCCGCCTATCTCAAGGCGGAAGTTCTGCAGCTCGACTAAGCCCGGCCGCGTCGTCCAAGCGCGCGGCCCGATCACATGTTCCGTTCGCGCCGCGCAGTCCAAGCCAGACGAAACGTGGTGCCGCCGGGTCCGGTCGAAGCCAATTCGAGCTCGCCGCCATGCGCGCGTGCGATTTCGCGCGCGATCGCGAGACCCAGGCCGCTGCCCTTCGGCCGCGCCGACCGGCCGACGGGTTGAAACAGCGTCTCCAGCACCTCACGCGGGATACCTGGACCGTTATCGGTGACCTCCAGCGCGCCGCGCACGACCGCGAACGATATCCGATTCGCGCCCGCCTCGAACGCGTTGGCGCCGAGATTGACGAGGGCACGGAAAAGCTGATCGCGGTCGGCGTCGATCTCGACGCTCTCGGGCACGAGATTGTTCCATGAATCGGGCCGACCGGCGGCAAGCGTCTCGCCGACTTCGCCGATGAGCGCCGCAAGGCCGAAGCGTCTGGGGCGGACCGGGGTATCGGCACGCGCGAAATCGACAGTTTGCGCACAAAGATCGACCGCACGATCTAGCGCCGCGACGAGGGTGGGCGCCAGGCGCTTTACGGCGGGATCGGCCAAGGTCGCGATGCGGTCGGACACGAGCCGGGCGGTTGCGAGAATATTGCGCAGATCGTGATTGATACGTGCGACAGCCGAGCCCAAGGCCGCAAGGCGCGCGCGCTCGCGCAAGGCCGCGCGCAGGCCGTTTTCCATGTCGGCCAGCACGCGCTGGGCGACGCCGATCTCATCGCCGCGCGTGCCCGGGCGCATGATCCGCGTTTGGTCCTCGGGGTTGTCGCGGAAGGCGGTCATGTTCTCGGTCATGCGACGCATCGGGCGGACGAGCAGCCATTGCAGGCTGAGATAAACGAGGGCCGCGGTGATGACCGAAATGAAAATGGAAAGCGCGAGGATGCGCCGGGAATAGTCGTACATCGCGCGGCGCATGGGCGCCTCGTCGATCGCAACCTCGACCATCACGCCCGAATCGCGCGGCGACGGCCCCATGACGGCGAGAACGTAAGGTCCGCGCCGGAGAAGGGCCGCGAAGGCATCCTCGATCAAGCCAAAGAAACCGGCGCCGGCCAGATCGACGCGCAAATCGATCTCGGGCGGCATGTCTCGACCGAGCATGAGTTCGCCCGCCTTGCCCGCCTTGTGGAGCGAAATGCCGAACGCACCGGCGTGATCGAGCAATTCGGCCTCGAGTTCAGTCGATACCTCGTGGCCGGGCGCGGCCTCGAGCGCGAGGGTCGCAAGATGCGAGGCCGAGATGCGTTCCTGCAGATAGGTGAGCCGGAAGCGCGCGATCGACGGCGCATAGATGAGAAATTCCGACAGCATCACGAAAAATATCGTGAGCACCAAGAGGCGCGCGGACAAGCTGCGCGCGAGCGGCGGCAGGCGAAAGCCTGTCATGGGCGCAAATTCATGGGCGGAAAAGTCATGAGCGGCAAAGTCATGGGCGCAAAGTATAGCGCGATCGCGCGCGGCCCAAAAATCCGCCGTCCGCCCCAGCCTTAGCCCAGGCGTTGCAGCAAGCGGACGATCCGCCGCGTGCGCTCGCTGAACAGGCTTGCGGCGAAGAACGACCCCGCCGCCCGCTTCGCGGCCTCCGAGAAAGTCGGATAGGGCGCGATCGCCTTGGCCAGCACGCCGATTTTGAGATTCTCTTGCACCGCGATCACCCACGGCATGCTCAACTCGCCCGCGCGCGGGCCGACCATGGCGGCGCCGAGCACGCGGCCCGAGCGCGACACCACGATCTTGATGAAACCCTCGGTTTCGCGCTCGGTCTGGGCGCGGTCATTATCGTGAAAGGGCCAGCGCAGCAGGCGGAAATCGAGTTTCCGGCGCCGCGCCTCCGCTTCGCCGATACCGACTTGCGCCAATTCGGGATCGGTGAAGGTGACCCATGGCACGGCGCGCGTCTCGACCTTGGCGCCGAGGCGGAACAGGACATTGCGCAGGACGATGCCGGCGTGATGACCCGCCATGTGGGTGAACTGGAGACCGCCCGCCGCGTCGCCCGCGGCATAGACCCGCGCGTTCGTCGAACGCAACCGCCCATCGACCGCAATTCCGGCCGGGCCATGGGCGATCCCCGCGGCGTCGAGATTCAAGTCCTTGAGGTTCGCCCGGCGGCCCACGGCGACAAGGATATGCGTGCCTTCGATTCGCCGCTCGGCGCCGTTACGTTCGAAAATCACGCCAAGACCGCCGCCTTGGTGTTCGACGCGCAAGACCTTGGCGCCCTCGATCACCGCCACGTCCTCGGCCAGAAGACGCGCGCGCACCACATCGACGAGCTCAGGGTCGTCCTTGGGCATGATCGACGCCATTTCGACCACGCTGACGCGCGCGCCGAGGCGGCGATGGGCCTGGGCGAGTTCGCAGCCGATCGGCCCGCCGCCGATGACGATCAGATGCCCGGGGCAGGCGGTCAGGTCGAAAATGGTTTCATTGGTGAGAAAGGGCACGCGGTCGAGGCCGGGGATGGGCGGCACGAAGGGCGAGGAACCGGTCGCGATCACGAAGCGGCGCGCACGGATCGTGATCGCGCCCGCCTCGACCTCGCCGGGAGCGGTGAAGCGCGCGGACGCCCGCACGACGCGCACGCCCAAGCCCGTAAAGCGTTCGACCGAATCGTTCGGCGCGATTGCCGCGATCACGCCGTGGACATGTCGATGAACGGCGGCGAAATCGACCCGCGGCTCGCCGACCGAGATGCCAAAGCGCGGAGCGGAGCGGAACGCTTGGGCCATGCGTCCGGCGGCGATCAGCGCCTTCGACGGCACGCAGCCGAAATTGAGGCAATCTCCGCCCATCTTCGCGCGCTCGACGAGCACCACGGAAGCGCCCATCTGCGAGGCGCCCGCGGCGATGCTCAAGCCGCCGGATCCGGCGCCGATCACGCACAAATCGGGGTGCAGAATTTCGGTCATGAACCTTCCCTCGCGCGCAAACCGCTTGTCCTAAGGGCCTCGCCGGCGGACCCGCCCCCGCCAGCGCTTATACAACACCGGCGCGAGCGCGAGTGCCGCAAGACCCAGGATGGGCACGAGAATCTCGGCGCTGAACAGGATCGAGGCGTCCGGCGTCCCGCCGGCGTCGAACACCGCCCCCAAGCCGACGCCAATGCTGGTGAAGACAAAGGTGCCCGGAACGATGCCAAAGACGGTGCCGATCACGAAAACGCGCAGCGGCACGCCAAGAAAAGCCGGAACGAGATTGACCAGCCAGAACGGAAACAGCGGCACCAAGCGCAGAACCAGAAGATAGCTGAGCGCGTTTTCGCGAAAGCCCGCCTCCATGCGGGCAAGAAACGGGCTGGCGCGCGCGCGCAACAGCCCGCCCACGGCCGAGCGCGTAGCGAGAAACAGCACGCTCGCGCCGAGCGTCGCGCCGACGACCGAATAAACCGTTCCCCAATGGAGCCCGAACAGAAAGCCACCCGCGATCGTCAGGATCGCCCCTCCGGGCAGCGATATCGCGACCGCAAGGGCATAGAGCGCGACGAAGGCCAAAGCGGCGCGCATCGGGCCCGCCGCCACCCAAGCCATCAAAGCCTCGCGGTGAGCGGCAAAGACGTCAAAGCCGAGATGGCGTCCGAGGCCAAGCGCATGGAATGCCGCCAGGGCCCCGAGAAGCGCCACGAGAGGAAACCAGCGGCGCAAGGGGTGGCGCCGAATCTCGGCGGATGATGCCATGGCGATTCTCGGGCAGGATTCCTCGGGGCGACCGGGACCCGCAGCATCGGATCACGGTCAGGGATTTCGGGCCGGAACCATGCCATTCTAGCCCCGGACCGCCAGGGCACCACTCAAGAACCCGTGATTATCGGCCAAAGGATTGATCTTTCGGCGTTAATGATCCGCCCCGGCGCCCGGCAAAACGCCGCTTCGATTGACTTCCCTGGGCCCGCCCCTTATACAGCGGCCCCATCCCAAGGCTGAAGCGGCGGAGATTGCAAGGTGAAGCGCACCTATCAACCGAGCGTGCTCGTGCGTAAACGGCGGCACGGTTTTCGTTCTCGGATGGCGTCGCCTGGCGGCCGCCGCGTGCTGGCATCGCGTCGTGCGAAGGGCCGCAAGCGCCTGTCGTCGTCCAGCTAAACCATGAACATCGCGGTCGGGCGGCTTCGCGCGCGGCCGGAATTCCTGCGCGTGGCCGCCGGGCGGCGCGCCTGGACCGCGCCTGGCTTCATTCTTCAAACCCGCAAGCGGCCCGAGGCCACCCCCGAGGCCGATTGCCGCCTGGGCCTGACCGCCAGCCGCAAGGTCGGCGGCGCGGTGGTGCGCAACCGCGCGCGCCGCAGGCTGCGCGAGGCCGCGCGCGCCGTTCTGCCCGAGCGCGGGCGCGCAGGCTTCGATTACGTCCTGATCGCCCGGCGCACCACGCCGTCGCGACCCTACGCCCTGTTGCTCGCGGACCTCTGCGCGGCGCTCGCAGCGATCCATCGCGGCGTGGACGGCTGAACATGCGCGATCCATTGAGTCTCGTGTTGCTCGGCGCGATCGGCGCCTACCGCCTGGTCGTCGCGCCACTGCTCGGCGCGCGCTGCCGGTTTCTGCCGTCGTGCTCGGAATACGGCTGCGACGCGATCGCGCATCACGGCCCGCTCAAGGGTTCTTGGCTGACGCTGCGCCGCATTTGCCGCTGCCATCCATGGGGCGGGCACGGGTACGATCCCGTGCCGCACGCCCACGCGCGCAAGACCCGCGCCATCTAGGCTGGAGCGAAACGTGCAAAGCAACGACCAACGCAACCTGTTCATGGCCGTGATCGCCTCGCTCGCGATTTTGGTCGGCTATCAATATTTCTACGAATCTCCGCGCCTCGAACGCGAGCGCGCGGCGCAGCGCGACGCGGCAATGCAGGAGCTTTCTAAACCCTCGACCGTGCCGGGCGCGCCCGCTGACACTTCGCCGGCCAAGCCGCTCGATCCGCAGGCCGCGCGCGCCAGCGCCCTGCAATCGGCCCCGCGCGTCAAGATCGACACCCCGCGCCTCAAGGGCACGATCGCGCTGGCCGGTGCACGCTTCGACGATTTGACGCTCGCCAATCACCGCGAGACCATCGATCCGAACAGCCCCGCGATCACTCTGCTTACGCCCGCGGGCGCGGCGGGGACGTATTTCGCCGAACTCGGCTGGGTGGCGGGCGCGGGACAAGCGGTGACATTGCCCGACGAGAACACGGTGTGGCGCGCCGACCGCGACACGCTGACCGTCGAACGACCGGTCACGCTAAGTTGGAACAACGGCCAGGGCCTCACCTTCCAACGCACGGTGAAGATCGACCGCGATTACATGTTCACCGTGATCGATCGCGTGGAGAACGCGGGCCCGGCCCCGGTCACGCTGTTTTCCTATGGCTTGCTTTCGCGCTGGAATACGCCGGAGACGGCGGGGTTCTACATCCTGCATGAGGGTCCGCTCGGGGTGGCCGACGGACGCCTCCACGAACACAAATACACCACGCTCCAGGAGGACAAGCTGGTGCGCAGCCCGAGTTCCCAGGGCGGTTGGGTCGGGATATCCGACAAATACTGGCTGGTCGCGCTCATTCCCAAGACCGAACGGCTCGAGGCGCGTTATGCCTATCGCAAGGATGCCGGGACCGACAAATATCAGGTCGATTTCGTCTCGACCGAGGGGCGCACCATCGAGCCTGGCGCCTCGACGGAGGCGACCAATCTCGTCTTTGCCGGCGCCAAGCAGGTCCGATTGCTGACCGCCTATTCCGAACGCGAAAACATTCCGCTGTTCGACCGCGCCATCGTGTTTCGTTGGCTGTATTTCGTCGCCGAGCCGCTCTTTCTCGGACTCCATTATCTGTACGATCTGTTCGGAAATTTCGGCATCGCGATCCTCGTCCTGACCGTCGGCGTCAAGCTTTTGTTCTTTCCGCTGGCGAACAAATCGTATCGCTCGATGAGCAAGATGAAGCTTCTGCAGCCAGAAATGCTGAAGATTCGCGAGCGCTGCAAGGATGACAAACAGCGCCAGCACCAAGAGATGATGGCGCTTTACAAGCGCGAGAAGGTGAACCCCGCGGCTGGCTGCCTGCCGGTTCTTGTGCAAATCCCCGTGTTCTTCTGTCTCTACGAGGTGCTCTACGTCACCATCGAGATGCGCCACGCGCCGTTCTTCGGCTGGATCATGGATCTCTCGGCGCCCGACCCGACAACGCTGTTCAATCTATTCGGCCTTATCCCCTGGACGCCGCCGGTCATACTGATGATCGGCGCCTGGCCGCTCATCATGGGCGTGACCATGTTTCTACAGCAGAAAATGAGCCCGCAACCCCCCGATCCCATCCAGGCGCGGATTTTTCTCGTGCTGCCGCTCGTTTTCACCGTGATGCTGGCGAGCTTCCCGTCCGGACTTGTGATCTACTGGGCGTGGAACAATGTCCTGTCGATTGCGCAACAATGGGTGATCATGAAACGCCTAGAGACGGCGAAGAAAAGCTGAGCGAAGGCGCGCTCGAGGCTGGGCGGGTGCTGTTCGCCCAGTCTTGCGAATTCTTCGCCGGCGCGACGCGCGCCGCCGTCCTGCCGCCCCCGCGCGCGCCTGAAATCGCCTTCGCCGGCCGCTCGAATGTCGGCAAATCCTCCCTCGTGAACGCACTAACGGGCCGCCATACCCTCGCCCGAATCTCCAACACCCCCGGACGCACGCAGCAGATCAATTTTTTCGATTTGGGCGGACGGCTGACGCTGGTGGATTTGCCGGGCTACGGCCATGCGCAGGTCTCCAAGGACCGGGTGGCCGAGTGGAGCGCGGTCGTGCGCCTCTATCTCAAGGGGCGCCCCACGCTTCGCCGCGTGCTGCTGCTGATCGATGCACGCCACGGGCCCAAGCCCGTTGACCGCTCGCTCATGGCCGAACTCGACCGCGCCGCCGTATCCTATCAAGTCGTGCTCACCAAGGCCGACAAACTGCGCGAAAACGAGATCGCGTCGGCGGTGGCCGCGATCGCGGCCGCGCTGGCCAAGCACGGCGCGGCGCACCCCGATGTCTTGCCTACTAGCGCGGAAACCGGGGCCGGAATCGCGGAGCTGCGCGCCCATCTCGCGCGACTGGCGACACCTCGCACCATCCGTTAAAGTCCGCGCCGCCATGAGCGAGAAGATCGATTTCGGCGAGACCAAGCACTGGTTGCGCACCGCCGCGACCATCAGCGAGGCCCTGCCCTATCTGCGCCGCTACGCCGGCACGGCTTTCGTCGTGAAGTACGGCGGCCACGCCATGGGCGACGACCAGCTCGCCAGGAATTTCGCGCGCGACATCGTTCTGCTGAAACAGGTCGGCATCAATCCGGTGGTGGTGCACGGCGGCGGCCCGCAGATCGGCCAAATGCTTGAGCGCCTGCGCCTCAAGAGCGAGTTCATCGACGGCCTGCGCGTGACGGACGCGGCGACGGTCGAGGTCGTCGAGATGGTTCTGGCCGGCACGATCAACAAGCAGATCGTGGCCGCGATCAACGCGGCCGGCGGCCGCGCGGTCGGCTTGTCCGGCAAGGACGCCAATCTCATTGTCGCCGAGAAGGTTCGGCGCACCAAGCGCGATCCCGAATCGCACATCGAGCGGGTGATCGATCTTGGCCTCGTGGGCGAACCCAAGAAGGTCAACCCCGAAATCCTGACGGTGCTGGCGCGCGAAGGCTTCATCCCCGTCGTGGCGCCAGTCGGCATGGGCGAGGATGGCCAGACCTATAATATCAACGCCGATACCGCAGCGGGCGCCATCGCGGGAGCGCTCCAGGCGGCGCGCTTCTATTTGCTGACCGATGTCATGGGCGTGCTCGACAAATCAGGCGCGCTCGTCGCCGAACTGACGCTCGCGGAAATCGGCGCCCTGATCGCCGACGGGACGATCAAGGGCGGCATGATTCCCAAGGTAGAAACCTGCATGGATGCGGTCCGGCGCGGGGTCGATGCCGCGGTCATTCTGGATGGCCGGGTACCGCACGCCCTGTTGCTCGAAGTCTTCACGGCAAAGGGCATTGGCACGCTGGTCCGCGGCCCGCGTGCGCCGCTCGCGCCTTAGGACGCGAGCGTTCTGTAAGGGCCGAGCATCCTGTAGGGGCTGAAGGACGCGATATCGGTCGAAGGCTTGCCAAACAAATAGCCCTGACCGTAGAGGATGTTGCACCCGCGAATCGCGTCGAGGTGGTCTTGATCCTCGACCATCTCGGCGATCGTGTCGATGTCGAGTTCATGGATCAGCCACGTCATGGCCTTGAGGAAGCGCCCGCCTTCGGATGTCGCGCGCGCATTCTTGATGTAGGCGCCGTCGATCTTGACCGCGTCGACCTGCAGGGTCCGCAAGTACTGGAACGCCGCCGAGCCGGCGCCGAAGTCGTCGAGACAGACGATGTGTCCTTCGCGCCGCAGGCCCTGCAGGAAGGCATTTACGGATGCCAGATCGGCGATCTTGGCGGTCTCGGTGACTTCGAAACCCAAGCGATGGCGAACCACCTCGTGGCGGTGCAAGAGCTCAAGCAACGCGGCGAGGAAGGCCGGCGATTCGAGCGAGCCGGCGGACAGATTGACGGCGACGACGTAGCCCGGGTCGTCCACGCAGATGAGGAATTCCAGAATTTTGCGGCACATGGCCAGATCAAATTCGTGGATGAGCCCGACGTTCTCGGCGAAGGTGATGAACTCGTGGGGTTTCAGGGCGTATTCGCCGGGCCCGAAGCGGACCAAGGCCTCGTAGTGGTGCGCCTCGCCGGTTTCGAGATCAACGATCGGCTGGAAGGCCGCGGCGAAATCGCCGTCCTTGACCAGGCGGCGGAAGGTATCGAGCTTGAACATCGCCTCGTGGGCGAGTTCCTCTAGGTCGCGCGCCAGTACCGAAAGCGAGAGCGTGGGACCCGCCTTGAGACTGTGCTGATGCAGGGTGTGGACGATGGCCTTGGTGAGTTCGGCGTCCCGTCCGGCGTGGCGCACTTCGTCTGCGAGCTGCGCCGCGATTGCCTCGATAGCCGCTCTCAACTCGGCGACTTCCGCAGGCGTGCCGGCACGCATCGGCGCGGGCGCTTCCGCCCGCGGCTCGAGGCCGCCCCAGCCATCCATTTGTCCCATCAACGCCATGACGCTACCTGCGGTCGTCGTCGAGTGTTTCGTCCGATCCAGCATCGGCGCGTCCTGCGCTTCCTGCTCGATCGTCCTCTAAACTAGGCTTCCATTCCTTAAGCAATGCTTGAAGCGGGCCGATTGCGCGCATGGGATTGCGTACGCGGACCGACCGGGCGAGACTTCGGCATGGTTAACGCCGCGCGCATCGACAACTGGTTGTTCGATCTCGACAACACGCTCTACCCCTCGACGTGCAATCTATTCGCCGAGATGGATGTGCGCATGCGCGCCTTCATCCGCGATGCCCTCGGCGTGGACGATGGCGAGGCGAGGCGTCTCCAGCAGGGCTATTATCTGAGCCACGGCACGACCCTCAGCGGCCTCATGGAGCTGCACGGCTTGGCGCCCGAGGCTTTCGTCGAGTTCGTGCACGACATCGATCTCGGCGCCGTCGTTCCGGACCCCGCTCTCGATTCGACCCTCGGACGCCTCGCCGGCCGGAAGATCGTCTTTACCAATGGCTCGGCACGCCACGCCGAACGCGTTCTCGAACGCCTGGGCGTGGCGCGCCGCTTCGAAGCGGTGTTCGACATCGCCGCCGCGAATTACGTGCCCAAGCCCCGCCCCGAACCCTATGTCGAGCTTGTCCGGCGTTTCGCGCTCGAACCCACGCGCACCGCGATGATCGACGACGCGGCGCGCAATCTTGCGCCGGCCGCGGCACTGGGCATGACCACGGTGTGGGTTCGCACGCCCTCGGCACATGGCCGCGAGGGCGCGGACGGGCCGCATGTCCACCATGTCGCCGACCGGCTCGGGGAATTTCTGTCGCGCGCCTTGGAGATCAGCGAGCCCCGCTGACGCCGCAAGGCGGGGCCGGCGCGGCGCGGCGCGACTTTTTTTGCGTTGCCACGCCTTGCGTTGACAGGGTGGCGCGCGCGTTTCATGTTCGCTCTCGAAATCGCCCCCAATGCCGGATAGCGCCATGTACACCGAGAAATTGCAGCCCGTCATCGACGAGGCTTGGGAAGGCCGGAACGATATATCGCCCGCGACCAAGGGCGCGGTCCGCGACGCGGTCGAGGAAGCGCTGGAAGCGCTCGATTCCGGCCGGGCGCGCGTCGCCGAGAAGCACGGCGGCAAATGGACGGTCAATCAATGGCTGAAGAAGGCCGTGCTGCTGTCGTTCCGCTTGAACGACATGACGCCGATCGCGGGCGGCCCGCGCGACGGCGCGCGCGGGGATTCTCACTGGTTCGACAAGGTGCCGTCCAAGTTCGCGGGCTGGAACGAGGCGCGGTTTCGCGAGGCCGGGTTCCGCGCGGTGCCCAATTGCGTCGTGCGCCGCTCGGCCTTCATCGCGCCGAACGTGGTGCTGATGCCGAGCTTCGTGAACATCGGCGCCTATGTCGATAGCGGCACGATGGTCGATACCTGGGCGACCATCGGGTCGTGCGCCCAGATCGGCAAGAACTGCCATATCTCGGGCGGGGCGGGCATCGGCGGCGAGCTCGAACCCCTGCAGGCCGATCCGGTCATCATCGAGGACAACTGCTTCATCGGCGCG
>JBJXGH010000057.1:0-4633 GCA_046153685.1 Alphaproteobacteria bacterium | reverse complement strand
GGAAAGGAGCGCAAGGCCGCTCAACACCATGACCCGGGTGCCGGCGTCCGATACCTCGAGCAATAGCTCGGTGCCGCGCACGGAAATAACCGCGTTCGGCGTGACGATGCGGTAACCCTCCTTATTCATGGTACCACTGACGAACCGAAATACACCGCGCGTCGCGTTGATCGTCAGTTCGCCGGCCTTGCGATCAGGATCGAACACGAATTTGTCTAACGTCGCGAGGCTGTTCGCGCCCACGCGAAAATCGGTTGCATCGAGAAATCTCAACTGAATCCAAGCTTTGCGCCCGGTCTCCACACGTTCATTGGCGTAAACCGGTATTTCGTTCGCCAGCGTCCGGCGCGAACTGCCCAATGGCGTGCCGAACGCATCCGGTTCGACCGCAACGACCGCGCCGATGCCGGCGGGCTGCTGCGCCGAGGACGGATAGCCGGCAAGACAAACAGCCGCCAAAACCACCGCAAACCAAGCACGTGCCGCCACGACGCCCCTCATTTTCCACACCCGGATTCTACACCCGGAAAATACTCGGCGATTTGGCAATCCTAACAGAATTGGATCCAGCGAGCACAGCGCGCGGTACTTAGACGCGGTACTTGGAAAGGCCGGTCACGACGTGGCAATGCGACCGTCCACGATATGCACCCGTCGCCCGGCTCGCGCGGCAAGATCGACATCGTGCGTCACGGCAATAACCGTTCGGTCGCCGCCCTCGGTCAGGCGGGCGAAGATCTCGAACACGTTCCTGGCATTGGTGGTATCGAGATTGCCGGTCGGTTCGTCGGCCAGGATGACCCGGGGATCGTTCGCCAGCGCCCGGGCGATGGCGACCCGCTGGCGTTGCCCGCCGGAGAGTTGACTCGGGCGCTTGCTTGCCTCGGGCGCGAGATCGAGCTTGGCCAGCAATTCGCCGGCTCGAATCCGCATGGCTGGCCCGTCCAACGCACCAAGTCGGCGCATGGGGATCATCACGTTCTCGATCGTGGTGAATTCCGGCAACAAGAAATGAAACTGAAAAACAAACCCGAGCTTGGCGAGGCGCAAGCCGGCCAAGGCGCCGCTATCGAGCGAACTCGTGTCGGTGCCGTCGAGCCAGATTCGCCCGGCGCTCGGCGCATCCAGCAATCCCAAAAGGTAAAGCAAGGAGGACTTGCCCGATCCCGACGGTCCGGTGATGGCGACGAATTCACCGGCCGCTATATCGAGGTCGATTTCGCGAACCAGGGTCACGCTATTGCCGCCCTCGTTCAGGGTTTTCGTGACGCCTTCCGCGCGCACTATGAACATGGGTCAAGCCGCGCCGCGGATGATATCCACGGGCCGCAGGCGTGCGGCACGCCTTGCGGGCAGGAATGCCGCGAGCCCGGATATAACGAGGGCAAAGATCGCCACAAGCCAGTAATGGCGGAACGAGCGGTCGAGTACGAAGCCTTGGGTTTTGACGAAGCCTTCCATGTTAAATTTAATGCTCGCGAGCAATTCGGTGAGAGCAAAACCGAGCACCCAGCCCAAGGCCGTGCCGAGCAAGCCGACGATCAAGCCTTGCGTGAGGAATATTCGGCGCACATCTCCCTCGGTAAAACCGAGTGAGCGCAAAATTGCGATATCGCGCGTCTTCTCATAGATCACCGTGGATAGGATATTAAAAATGCCAAACCCGGCCACCACCAATATGGCGCCGACGGACGAATACATGATCGCGTTCTGGATCACGAAGATGCCAAGCACGTTGGAATTGGCCTCCTCCCATGATTCTGTCCGGTAGCCGTAGCGCGCCTCAAGCGCATCGGCGGTCCTTCGAGCCAATTTTACGTCGTCGAGGCGCATGCGCAGCTGATTTACGACATTGGCCCGGTTCTGAAGGATTTGGGATTTCTTGAGGAGCGAATAGGCCTCGAAATTGTCGATCGTCGTCACGCCGGTGCTGAAAATACCTACAACCTTCATCGCCAAGACGATGCCCGCGGGCGATATGGCCGATAGGGTGTCGTTCATCCCGACGCCGAGCTTAGAGGCCAAACCCGCGCCCAGAATGATCCCATTCGCGGTGCTGAGCAGGCCTTCGAGCCTGCCCTTGATCAAATCGTTTTCAATGTTGGTCACGCGACGCTCGCGCGCGGGCTCGATACCAACCATCGTGCCCGACACGTCCTTGCTGCCATAGCGCAAGATGATTGGGCCACGGAGCGTCGGCGCCGCGGCGATGCCGCCCATGTTCTCGATCTGCTCGATCGTCGCACGGGCTTCGCGGATGCCGCGCAACTCATCGAGCGGGCGCAGCCCCTGAAGAAGGACGGCGGCATTCGGGTAGGCTCGGTTTACGGGCTGAAGCGGCGCTCGGCGGAATTCGTCTTTCATGACCACGTGCGGCGACACGTCGATGACCTTGGCGATGAAATAGCTTTGGAATCCCGACATCATCGCGGCCATGGCAATGAAGAAGCCTACGCCCATCGCCACGCCGCCGATCGACACGACGCTTTGGCGCTTGCGATTGGCCAAATGGGCGAGCGCGATGTCGAACAGAACGCGCATACCAATCTAACTCCCGACCGCAGGCGCCCTGGGCCGGACGCGCACCCGCGCCCCTGCCTTCAGACCTCCCGCAGGCGACACCACGACGACGGCCCCATCCTCCATACCTGACACGATTTCGACCATTTGATCCCCGACGATGCCCGTTTCGACGGCGCGCGGTTGTGCACGTCCTTGCTCGACCACCCATAGCCGGCCCGACTTCACCGCGCCCGCCGGAACCAGCAGCGCGCTCGGGCGTTCGAGGACGACGACATTGATTTCGGTCGTCATGCCGACCAATAGCGGGGTATCGCCTGGCAGAGCGATCCGAACGCGGTAGGTCTTATTCACGGGATCGCCCTTGGGCGTGATCTGCTCGACCGTTCCCTTGAGGACCTGATTGGGAAATGCATCGGCCTTGATCAGGGTCATTTGTCCGCGGGCCACAAGCGGGATGTCTTCCTCATCGACTTCGGCCACGATCCATAGGGGCTTGGGGCGCCCGACCCAGAACAGAACTTGTCCCGGTTCGGCGATTTCGCCGATCTCGCCGTCGCGCCGCAGCACCACGCCGTCCATGGGCGAAACGATCACCATGTCGTCAAGGCGCTTGCGTGCCGCGGCAATGGCGGCTTGAGCCTGGGTGTAATCGGAGATTGCCCGGTCGTAGTTCTGCCGGCTCACAAAATTCTTACCGATCAGCGCCTTGTAGCGATTGACTTCCTCCTCGAGGAATTTCGCGCGCAGTTCGAGCTCGTTCACTTGGGCGCGCATTTCCCGGTCGTCCAGGCGCACGAGAAAGCCGCCGCGCCTGATAGGCTTGCCTTCGCAGAGGCACAAATCGACAATCCGCCCTTTCACGACGGACGTGATCTTAGCCCAATTGACTGGCTCCACATTGCCAGTCGCATAGACGGCCTTGATCGCAGTACCCCGAATCGCCGCGACCGTCTCGACCTTCGCTCGGTCGGCGAACCAATAGGCGCAGACGGCAACGACTACCGCCGCGATCAAAGTCAGCGCATAAAGTTTTTTCTTCTTCGTCATATACGATCCAGGCGCCTCGGTTTGAACGGAGCATCAGGAAGGGCCATGCTTGGGCTTGGCACAAGGACATGCCCCCTGCGAGTGCGACCGTCAGGGCCGGTCGAATCACCCAGCCGGATCACACGAACGATTTGGGCCGGCCGCCCGTCACCATCCCTCCGAGGCGGCGCATAATAGCGGCCGAAAACGCGATCTACCATTCGCCGCGCGAAGTACGTGAAAAGCCCGGCCCCGGCGAATTTGGCGCGCTTTTGCGATCAATGGGAGCGTTGCTTTTCGTCCCACGGCCGATAGCGCCGTGCCCGCAACCCACGGCTTTCGCCCTCGGTCGAAGGTCCCGCTCGTTCCAGCGGCCTTGGCACGTCGAGGCCGCGCGTGCGAATTCCCGATCATTGGGTCTTGGCAAAATCCTTCCCCGCCCCCGCGTTGGGCCCATCGCGCTGCCCGGGCGCCAGCTATTGAATTGGATCGCGCAATCGAAACTGCAATTGATTTGCAACATTATTCCTCGATCGTTCTTGCGATTCGACCTCGCTCGGGCAACGAAAACGTGATACGCTGCTTTCTGGGTGGTGAGGTGACGTGATCCGGCATTCACGGAGGTGAATAGGATGCGGGATGTTGCGGTTGCGGTCGGCCAGCGTTATCGCAAGGCCGACGGCACGGAGTTGGTGTTCGAGGTCGTCGAACTCGTCAACAACGCCAGTTATCCTCACGCTCGAATCGTTCAGGTGGAGAATCCCTCCGAGTATCGCGTGATCGCCCTCTCGGCACTCACCGACCGGCGGCACTATGCGTGCGAATCCCTGAGCAACTTGCCTGCGGCCCATCGAGAGGAACAGCGCCTGGCATTTGCCGCCGGCGACTGACGGCGGGATTCCCGCGAACGCGATCAAGGCGCGTGGAGCACCACGTACCTTGATCGCTGTCCTCTTGGGACGGGAGCGGCTCTTACTCCGCCGCCTTGCGCGCACCTTGCACCGCCGCCCACACCCGCTGGGGTGAGATCGGCATATCGATGTGCTTGATGCCGAGCGGGCGAAGCGCGTCGCACACCGCGTTG
>JBJXGH010000053.1:0-18841 GCA_046153685.1 Alphaproteobacteria bacterium | reverse complement strand
CCAATGCGGCCGAAGAAAGCCGCCACCGGGCGCTTGTCGGAGGCATCGAGAAGGTGCGCCTCAACAGGCGTCCGCCTGATGGCGCCGATCTGGCGCGCGCCGTCGAGGCGCGCGGCATCGCGCGCCGCGATCACGGCGCTGGCGCCGCTTTCAACCGCGGACAAGGTCGCTGCCAATCTGATTCCGGAAGACCCGCCGATGAGAACGATGCGCCCGCCGCCTAGCGCCGGTGGCGAGGCATGTCCGTTCACTCAGCCGCCGCGCCACTCGTAGCAGGCGACGCCATGATTGGCCGCCACGTCCTCGAATTCGGGATGCGCGGTTGCGCAACGCGCGACCTTTTTCGGGCAGCGTGACAGATAGCGGCAACCCACGCTGTCGGTTGTCGGGTTGAACGCTTCGCCCGCGATTTGAGCGCCGCCGTCGAGACTTTCGGCGTTTTCGTCGATCGTGCCGAGCAGCGCCTTGGTGTAGGGGTGCTTGGGCGAGGCGAACAATTCCTCCGTCGGTCCGATTTCGACCATCTTGCCGAAATACATCACTGCAACCCTATGGCACAGATAGCGCGCCACGCGCAGATCGTGGGTGATGAAGATGATGGAGATGCCGAATTTCTGCTGAAGATCCTTCAACAGGTTAAGAATTTGTGCGCGAACCGAGACGTCGAGCTTGGAAACCGGCTCGTCCGCCACCACCAGGCCCGGCGACATGGTCAGCGCGCGCGCGATCGCCACTCGCTGAAGCTGGCCGCCGGACATTTCGTGCGGATAGCGGTCCTTGAAACTCGCCGGCAGCCCGGCCTTCGATAGCACGTCGTCTATGCGCGCATCCACTTCGCCCGGCGCGCATATCTTGTGCAGCAAGAGAGGCGTGGCGAGTGCGGTATGGACCGTGTGGCGCGGGTTTAGCGAGGACAGAGGATCTTGGAAGACCATCTGGAGATTGCGGCGATATTGCTTCAGCCGCGCTTGGCCCATATGGGTGATATCGATGCCGTTGACCTCGATCTTGCCACCCTGAGGCTCGTAAAGGCGCAGCAAGGTCTTGCCGATCGTCGTCTTGCCACTGCCCGATTCACCGACCAGGCCCAAGACCTCGCCGCGGCGCAACTCGAAGCTGACCCCATCGACCGCCTTTAGATAGGACGGCCCCTTGTTGAGCGCCGCTCCGATCCCGGAGCGCAACTTGAATCGCATCAGAAGATCGGTGACCTTCAGAAACGAATCGCCCACCGCACCTGCGACTGCATTAGCCATTGGCATACAGCACGCAGCGTACGTGCCTCCCTTTTCCAAGATCGATCATGGCCGGCTGGGCGTCCTTGCACCCGGACCGCGCCTGGTTGCAGCGCGGCTCGAACAGACAACCCGGCGGCAGATTGGAGGGGCTCGGCAGCTCACCGGGAATTTCCTTGAGCCGGTCGGTCTTGGTTTCGAGCGCCAAGGCCGAAGCGAGAAGCCCCTGCGTGTAAGGATGCTTGGGGTCCGCGAAGACGTCCTTGGTTGGGCCGGTTTCGACAATCCGGCCGGCATACATGACAGCGATGCGGTCGCACAACATGTGCGCGATCGACATGTCGTGGGTGATGAAGATGAAGGCACAGTTCAGGCGCTTTTGCAGGTCGCGGAACAGGCGAAGGATCTGGCGCTCGACGATGTTGTCCAAATTGGTCGTCGGTTCATCGGCGACGATCAGCTCCGGCTCGAAGGCAAGAACCAAGGCGATCAACGTGCGCTGGAGCATCCCGCCCGATAGCTGATGCGGAAACTGCCGCAGGACATTGTCGCCTTGGGGGATACCCACATCGTTGAGCAATTGAATAGCGGCCGGCCGCCAATTCTTGGCGCGCGCGGCATGTTCGGGTGATCGCACAGCCGAGCGATTAAAAATCTGCCGCAGATGCCAGGCGATGCGCTTGGCCGGATTGAAGGCGCCGACCGGATCCTGAAAGACCATCGCCAAGCGCCGGCCGCGCAGTTCGCGAAACGCCTCATCGGGCATGTCGAGCAGGTTCACGCCATGAAAATCGACCGCCTTGGCGTTCGTGACGGCGTTCTCCGGCAAGAGCCGCATGATGGACATGCCGGTCACGGTCTTGCCCGATCCCGATTCGCCAATGATGCCGAGCATCTCGCCACGCCGAACGTCGAAATCGACATCCCGCACCACCATTACGGTTTTCCCGCCCATGGAGAAACCCGACTCGAGTCCTCGAACGCTAAGCGTCACATCGCTCATGCCACCGCCCTCCGTCGGAGACGCGGATCCAATAGATCGCGCAATCCATCGCCCAACAAATTGAGCCCCAGAATGATCAGAGTTAGGGTCAGGCCGGTGAGGGTCAAAACCCAGGGACCTGCCTGGAAATAATCCTTGCCGTCAGCCATCACGATGCCCAAGGACGGATCGGGCGGCTGAACGCCGAAGCCGAGGAACGACAGCCCCGCCTCGATGATGATGCCGAAGGCCAAACCCACCGTGAACTGCACGAACAAGGGCGCGGCGATGTTCGGAAGAATTTCCCGTACCATGATCTTCAGGTTCGACTGGCCCGAAAGCCGCGCTGCTTGCACGTAGGCCTCCTCCTTGATCCCCATGGTCGTATTTCTCGCAAGGCGCGCGAAATTGGGCACGTACACCAGGGAGATCGCGAGAATCACACTTTGGATGCCGAAGCCCAGCACGAGCATCAGGAACAACGCCAGCACAAAGGTCGGAAAGGCAAAGATCAGATCGACAAATCGCATGGCGATGGGATCGACCCATTTGCCGACGAATGCGCTTGTCATGCCGATGATCGTGCCCAATACCGCCCCGATGGTCACTCCGACAAAGGTGATGAACAGGGAAATTCGAGCACCTTCGAGCACACGCGTCAGAACGTCATGGCCAACCGCGTTCGTGCCGAACCAGTGACGGATCGAGGGCGGTTGAAGAATGGCCATGAAATCCATTTCATTGGCACCGTACGGCGAGATCCACGGGCCGAAGGTAATGGCCATGATCACGAAGGCCGAGATGATCGTTCCGGCCGTGGCCGAACGGTTGGCACGAATAGCGCGAAGAGCGCGCAGGATGGGTTGGATGGAATTGCTCATCGTCAGTGTGTCCGCCTTGGATCGAGAAGGGCGCACACGATGTCGACGGCTAGGTTGACGAGCAGAACCACCACCAGAAACGTCAAGGTGCAAGCCTGAACAACCGGATAGTCGCGCCCGAGCGCGCTATCGATCATCAAGGTACCCAAGCCTGAAACGCCGAAAATGCGCTCGATGATGACGGTGCCCCCAACAAGATAGCGCGCCTGCAGACCGATGACCGTCACGAAGGGAATGAGGGCATTTCGGAAAATGTAATGCACATATATGAAGTTGTAGGAAAAACCATAGGAGCGTGCCGCCGTCACGTAATCGCGCCGCTTTGTTTCAAGCAAGGCCGCGCGCAGGATACGCGCGAAAACGCCGGCCATCGGCGCGCCGATAGCGGCGGCTGGCAATATCCCCGTGGTCAAGGTGCCCAGGAAGGATTCGCTGGGGTTGACGAAACCATAGGCCGGAAGCCATTTGAGCCATATGGCAAAGATCAACACGAGCACATAGGACAGCCAGAAATCCGGCATGGAAATGCCGAGAACGGCGCCCGAAGTCGCGGCCGTGTCGATCGTCTTGCCCTGATGCAAGGCCGCGACGGTGCCGGCGGCGATGCCGACGACGATCGCCAAGATCAGGGCGAAAACCGCGATGGTGATGGTGTTCGGGATGCGCTGGCCGAGCAAATCCCAGATGGGATAGCCGGCGCCGACAGCGATGGACCGACCGAGATCGCCGGTCAGAACGCCGCCGGCCCAGCTGAAAAACTGTACATGCAGCGGCAGATCGAGCCCGTGATCCTTGCGGAAGATGGCGATCGTCTCGGCGGTCGCGTTTTCGCCAAGCGCCGCCACCGCCGGATCGCCGGGCGCGAACTGCATGACCATGAAAATGATGAATGCGCCCACGCAGCAGGTGACCAAGGCGCCGCCAATCCGCGCGATCAAGTACCAAACAAAGTTCACCCGTTTCGCCCTCCCCGAGCGACCCAACCCAGCAATCGGCGCAGCGTCCTGGCCCAAACTAGGCGCATTCTCAACTGCGCGCCGGCCCTGCGACAAAAAATGCCCCGGCGGCTTGTTGCCGCCGGGGATACTGCGTCAAATCGCGATCAACTGGGAATCGCAACCGACCCCAAATGGCTAGCCAAGTGCTGCCCCGGGGTCGGCACCCATCCCTGAACGCCCGTGCGCCACATCGAGTGAGCGTTGTTGTTGAGGTAGAAGACATTCACCGCCTCCTCGACGACGATGTCCTCGGCCTGTCGATACAGGGCGCCACGCTTGACCGGATCGAACTCCTTTCGGCCGGCAGCGATGAACTCGTCGACCTTGGGATTCGAATACTTGTTGAGATTGCGACTATGGCCGGTCTGGAAGCACTCGCCGACATACTCGTCGAGCTCCACGCGGCCGATCCAGCCCCACACCAATCCTTGGAAATTGCCCGCGCGGTAATTGTTGACCACCGTGTTCTGTTCGGCGACCTCGAGCGTGAACTTGGTGCCGAGCACCTGGTTGGCATTTGCGACGAAGATTTCCATCCATCGCTTCCACCAGGCTCCAGGCCAGGTTTGGAACACCGCCTCCGTACCCGCCTTGTACTTGCCCTTGGCCATTTCCGCGCGCGCGCGCTCGGGATTGAACACGCACACATCGCGCGGAGTGGTCGAGTACGCCTCCTTGAACATCGGCGGCGTGATACCCCACATGGGCGAGCCCTCGCCGAAGATGGCTGCCTTGACCACGGCCTCGCGATTGGATGCCATGGAAATGGCACGACGGAAAAATACGTCGTCGAACGGCGCCTTCTGATTGTTCAGGGCAACCCAGCGACAATTGGCGCCGGGAACGCGCGACAGCTTCACCGCCGCGTTCTTCTCCAGATTGGCGGCATCGGCGAACGGCACTGTGCTCGCAATATGGATGTCGCCGGCAAGCAAGGCCTGGCCGCCCGCGGGTTCGTCCGAGATCAAGACGATGTCGCACAGGGCGCTTTTGGGTTCGCCCTTGATGAAGTAGTCCTTGTGGGCTTCCATGATGATGCGTTCGCCCACGCGCCATTCCTTGATGCGGAACGGGCCGGTGCCGACCGGCGTCTTGCCGAATTGCTCGGCACCCATCTGCTCGAAAGCGCGCTTGGAGATGACCTGCGAGCCGGTGATGCCGTTGTGCAGGAACATCAGGATAGGAACGAACGGCTCCTTCAGCACCAATTTGAATGTATACTTGTCAACGGCCTCGGTCGAGGCGACGACGGCGAACTTGCCCTTGTTCATCGACTTCGAGTCGTCGCCGCGCACGCGGTCGATCGAGAACTTGACGTCGGTCGCGGTCATTTCGTCGCCGTTATGGAACTTGACCCCGCGGCGAAGCTTGAACGTCAATGTCGTGTTGTTGTTCTCGACATTGAAGGATTCGCACAGATCGGGCTCCAGCTTGCCCGTCGCGCCGTTGAACTTGAACAGCGCGTTGTACATGCCGGTGATCGCCCAGAAATCGGAATTGAGCGACGCGACCTGCGGGTCGAGGGTGTTCACGACGCTGAAGCCGATGAGGCCCGCCTTCAGATGCCCCGTCGCCGCCACGGCAATATTGCCCCAATCGGGCATGGCGATCGCGGCGGCGCCTGCGGCCGTCGCACTCATGCGCAAGAACTGTCGGCGGTCAATTGCCCCTTCGGGTTTACGTTCGTCCATCGCGATCTCCTCCTCTTACGAACAGTGGCATCTCTAAGAACGCCTCAATACCCAATGTACCATGGGGTATTTTGATTTACCATAAATCGCCCACCCCATATATCCACGCCCATCGCCATCCGATAACCCGCTTACTCCGTCGCTCGGCGGCGCAGGCGCGGGTCGAACACGTCGCGCAAACCATCGCCCAGCAGATTGAGGCCCAGGATCGCAACGGTCAGCGCCAGGCCCGAGAGCGACAGCACCCATGGTCCGCGATGGAAGTAATCCTTGCCGTCGGCCATGATGACGCCGAGCGAGGGCGTGGGTGGCTGCACGCCCAAACCGAGGAACGACAACCCCGCCTCGATGATGATGCCGAACGCCAAACCCACCGTGAACTGCACGAACAGCGGCGCGGCGATGTTGGGCAAAATCTCCCGCACCATGATCCGCAGGCGCGATTGGCCCATGAGCTGGGCGCCCTGGATATAGGGCTCGGCCTTGATCGCCATTGTCGTGTTGCGCGCCATGCGCGCGAAATTCGGGATGTACACGAGGGCGATGGCGATAATCACGCTTTGCACGCCGAAGCCGAGAATGAGCATCAGCATCAGGGCGAGAACGAAGATCGGAAAGGCGAACACCAGATCGACCAGGCGCATGGCGATGGCGTCAAACCACTTGCCGATATAGGCGCTGGTCATTCCGATCAGCACACCCGCGATCGCACCCAGGCTGACGCCGCATACGCTGATGAACAGCGAGATGCGCGCGCCGTACAGAACGCGCGTGAGCACGTCCATGCCCATGGAATTGGTGCCGAAGGGATGGGTCCAGGATGGCGGCTGCAAGAGCGCCGTGAACGCCATCTTTGTTGGATTGTAGGGCGACAGGCTCGGCCCGATCGCCACCGCCAAGAGCACGAAGGTCGTGATCAGCAAGCCGGACAGCGCCGTGCGATTGCGCCGCACATCGTACCAAAGATTTTTTATCCCCCGCCTGGTCATCGCTTCACCGGGTCCTCTTCGGATCGAGCATCGCGCACGCGATATCGACGAACAGATTGACGGACAGGACGATGATCAGGAAGGTCACCGCACAAGCCTGGACGACGGGATAGTCGCGGCCGAACGCCGCATCGACCACAAGCGAACCCATGCCCGCGATGCCGAACACGCGCTCGATGATGACCACGCCGCCGAGCAAATAGCGCACCTGGAGGCCGACCACGGTCACGAACGGAATGATCGCGTTGCGGAAGACGTAGTGGACGAACACGAAGGCGCCGGAAAACCCGTAGGATCGGGCGGCGGTGACAAATTCGCGCCTCTTGGTCTCGAGCAAGGCCGCGCGCAGGATGCGGGTGAATACGCCCGCCATGGGCGCGGCGATGGCGAGGGCGGGCAGGAAACCACTGTGCAGTGCCCCCAAAAAGGAATCACCCGGATTGACGAAGCCATAGGATGGAAACCACGTGAGGTTCAAGGCGAAGACGAAAATCAACACATAGCTCAGCCAGAAATCGGGCATGGAAATGCCAAGCACCGCGACGGAGGTCGCGGCCGTATCCGCGAACTTTCCGTGCCGTAACGCGGCGATGGTGCCGAACACCATGGACATCACGAGCGCCAGCACAAGACCGTAAATGCCAATGAACATCGTGATCGGCAGGCGCGACTCGATCATGCTGTTGATCGGAAACTTGCCAGCGAGGGCGATCGACAGGCCGAAATCGCCGACCATGGCGCGATTGCCCCACAGCACGAACTGGCCGAGCAAGGGCCGATCGAGCCCGTTCTCCGCCCGAAACGCCGCAATGGTTTCCGCCGTTGCGTTTTCCCCGAGCGCGGTCACCGCCGGATCGCCCGGTGCCATCTTCATGACCATGAAAATCAGGAACGAACCGACGACGATCGTCGCCAGCGCGCCCGAGACCCGGACCATCAAATACCAAAGGAAATTCATTCGCCCCCGCAAAGCGTCCCGGCGCCCGATGAGCGCCGGGACGTCACTCCGTGCGGCATCTTAGCCCAAGGAGACGGGCGGGAATTGCCCTCCGAAGGACTGCATCGGCACGTGCGCGAAGCCCTTCACGTTTTCCCGCCACATATTGTGGGCATTGTTGTTGATGGCGAAGACGATTGGCATCTCCTCGACGACGATCGCCGACATCTTCTTGAGAAGCTCGGCGCGCTTGGCCTGATTGAACTCGCGTCGGCTTGCCTCGATTAGTTTATCGACTTCGGGATTCGCGTATCCACCAAAATTGCGCTCGCCCTTCGAGTGGAACAACGCACCCGCGTACTCCTCGGCCTCCACGCGGCCGATCCAACCCGTATTCTGGGCCTGGATGTTATTGGTCCGGAAATTGGAGAACGCCACGTTCGCATCCAGGACTTCGGGCGAGAAGCGCACGCCCAGCACCTCATTCACCTGGGCGCAGAAGATTTCGGTCCAGCGCTTCCACCACCCGGCGCCCCAGGTTTGCACCTTGATTTCCAAGCCAGGCTTGGCTTGGCCCTTCGCCATTTCGGCGCGTGCGCGCTCGGGATTGAACTTCGTCAGATCCGAGCGGTTGGGATCGTGCGCCCAGCCGATCGCCGACGGAATGGGTCCGAACATCGGCCGGCCCTCGCCGAATAGCACGGCATCGACGATCGCCTCGCGATTGATCGCCATCGACAGGGCGCGACGCAAATGCACGTCATTGAACGGTGGCTTGGTCAGATTCATCGCGGTGAAACGGATATTGAGGCCAGGCGATTTCTTGACCACGATGCCCGGGGTTTTTTCGAGCTTCTGAACGTCCGCGAAGGGCGCGGTCGAGGCGATGTCGATCTGATTGCCGAGAATCGCGGTGATGCCGCTGGTCTCCTCGGGGATCAAGATGATTTCGACGCCATCGAGATAGGGCAGGCCCTTCTCGAAATAGTTCTTGTGCGCGGCGAAGACGATCTTCTCGCCCTGCTTCCAGTCCACGACCTTGAAGGCCCCGGTGCCGACGGGCGCGCGGCTGAAAGCCTGTTCGCCCATCTTCGCCAGGGCACGACTCGAGATGATCTGCGAGCCTGTCGTCGTGTTCGTCAGGAAGGCGAGCAGCGGCGTGTACGGTTCCTTGGTTGTGATGCGCACCTCGTGCTTCGACACCACGTCCACCTGATCGATCGCAAAGAACTTCGCGCGATTGGGCGAACCGTTTGCGTCCGTACGCACGCGGTCGAGCGTGTATTTCACGTCCTCGGCGGTGAATTCCGTGTCGTCATGGAACTTCACGCCCTTGCGAAGTTTGAACTGGAGCGTAGTCGGCTTGGGATTGGACCACGATTCCGCCAGATCGCCGACGATCTTCATGTCGGCGTCGAACTTGACCAGCGCGTTGAACGCCGTCGACAGCGTCCAGAAGTCCGAATTGAGCGCCGCCTTCTGCGGATCGAGCGTGTTCACGACGCCGAAGCCGAGCAAGCTCGCGCGCAACACCCCGCCCCTTTTCTGCGCCATCGCCAAGCGCGGCAGCATCGCGCCGGTGACGATCGGCAAGGACGCCGCGGCACCCACGCCTTTAATAAAACCACGGCGATCGACCGTGAACTCAAAACGCTTCGTCATGACGCATACTCTCCCTTATCCGATCGGGCATGTACGCCCAGGTGCGAAGATCGATTACGTTCGCGCCAGGACGGCGCCTTCCCCATTTTTTGGCCCGCACCATTCCGGCCGACGGGCTCCCTGCCTTCGGCGGCATAGCGGCGAAAAGCCGACAACGCACCAGCCGTTTACAGGATTTTACGCGAGTCGTCAGCGGATAGTACCGTGCCTCCGCATGGGGTCAAGGCTAGACCCCCGTCTTCGTGATTCAAAGCCGTGTACGCGATGCCAAGGCATTGGTATGCATACCGGCCCATCGGAATTAGCCGCGAGGTACAACCGAGGTACAACGATGTCGAAAGTTTCGCTTTCCGAACTTTCCGGCCGCACCTTCGACGCCGCCGTGATCGGCGCCGGCATCAATGGCTGCAGCGCCGCCCAGCAGCTCGCCGCGCGCGGCTATACGGTTTTGCTGATCGACAAGGGCGATTTTGCCTCGGGCTCGTCGAGCCGCTCGACACGCCTGGTCCATTGCGGGCTGCGCTATCTCGCGCCGGGCGGTTCGATGTGGGACTTGGTGCTCAGCCCCAAGAAACTCGCGGCCGCGCTGCGCATGACGCGCCAAGCCATGGTCGCGCGCAGCGAATTCGTCGCGACCTCCGAGGCGCGCACGCGCATCGTCAAGTTCGGCTTTCCGATCTATCGCGGCGGGCAGCACAAGAAATGGCAACTCGATCTGGCCTTCAAGGTTTTGAAGGCGCTGGGCCCGCAAGATCCGCCGCTCGACTACGCGCGGCTGTCGCCGGCCGAGGCGCGCCGGATACCGATGTACCAAGCCCTCCGCGATCAGGGAAATCTCGAAGGCGTCGCCATGTTCCGCGAATACCAGTTCGATTGGGCCGAGCGCGTGGCGGTGGATATGGCGATGGACGCCCGGCGCATGGGGGCGGTCGTGCGCAATTATACGCCGCTCACGGGTCTTGCGCGCGCGGGCGATGGCTATGCGCTGACGATCGCCGACGCGCTCGACCGCACCCAGTCGCCGGTGACGCTAAGCGCCAAGACCCTGCTGAACACCGCCGGTATTTGGATCGACAAGGTGAACAATCTGACCGGCGGCAAGGTCAACCGGCGCATCTTCGGCACCAAGGGCGCTCATATCGTTCTGCGCCTGCCCGAGGGCTTTCAGGACTATGGCGTGATCTCGCTGAACAGCGCGGGCACGGAGCCGGTATATCTCGTGCCCTGGCGCCAGGGACTGCATTACATGGCGGTGACGGAAACCGTCTATGACGGCGATATCGACGACATCAAGGCCGACGACACCGATATCGATTGGCTGCTGCGCGAGTTCAACCACCTCATGCCCGGCCTCGGCTACAAGCGCGACGATGTCTTGTGGTCGTGGGCCGGCGTGCGGCCCCTGACCTACGATCCGGCCTTCCCCAAGGGTGCCCGGTCGCGCCTGACGCATGATTTGTCCGCCGACGGCATGCCCGGCGCCTTCGCCATGACGGCGGGCCCGGTGACGACGCATCGTTCGGGCGGAATCGAACTGGCCGATGCAATCTCGCGCACGATCAAGCCCTCGGGCACGCCCCAGGCGCTCGACTATTCGCCGCGCAAATTTCCCGAAAGCCCGGCCTCGCCCGCCCTGCTCAACCATTACCCGCAGATCAAGCTGTCGGATTTGCGCTTTGCCGCCGAGACCGAGCAGCCCGGCAATCTGATCGATCTCATGTTCGCGCGCGTCGGCGCCGGCTGGACCGAAACCCAAGGCCGCGAGGCCGCCCGTAAGGCCGCCGAAACGGTCGCGGACATCCTGGGCTGGGACGAAGCGCGGATCGAGAAGGAAGCCAACGGCTATACCGCCTATTTGGCCCATCGCCATCGGCGCCCAGGCGCTTCCTGACGCGCCGAGTCTTGCTAGAAAACCGGGCGTTGCGAGGCAAGCCGGACGGGCGCAAAATGCCCGCCCGGAGAAAATGCAGCCGCCGAACCGGACGAAGGGAGAACCATCAATGGCCCAAAGACGCGTGGACTGGCACGGCTCGTTCGCCGTGATCGTGACGCCGTTCACCAAGGACGGCGCGATCGACGAGACGGCCTATCGCAAAGTCGTCGAAGGCGTCATTCAGGCCGGCTGCCATGGCGTGATCGCGGGCGGGAGCACCGGCGAGTTCTTTCTCATGTCGATGGCCGAACGCAAGCGCGTGGTCGAAATCGCGCTCGACCAAACCAAGGGACGCATTCCCGTGCTGTGCGGCCCGGCGGCGATTCGCACCGAGGAAGTGGTCGAGCTCGCCGCGCACGCCCAGAAGGCCGGGTGCGCGGGCGGCATGACGCTGACCCCGCTCTATGCCGGGCTCGACGAGCGCGAGGTGCTGGAATTCTATCGCCGCGTCGCGGGTGAAAGCGGGCTCAACATCATGCTGTATAACAGCCCGCGCTATGTGCGCGCGGTGTTGACCCCGCAGCTCGTGGCCGCGCTTGCCGAAATCGACGGCATCGTCGCCATCAAGGACACATCCTTCGACATGTTCCAGATGAACGATCTGTGCCGCACCGTCGGCGACAAGATCCGCATCTTCGTTGGCCTCGAGAACCTGTACCTCCCGGCGCTCGCCGTCGGCGCGGTCGGTTGCGTCGCGATGGTGCCGCAGATCATCGGCAAGACCGCGGTCGATATCTATACCTGCTGGCAGAAGGGCGATATCGCCGGCGCGCGCCGGGCGCACGAAATCGTCTGCCGTGTGTACGATCTGTTCAAGGTCGGCTCGGGCTATATCGCGATCAAGGAATCGATGACCCTCCTGGGCAAGACGGGCGGCTATTCACGCCCGCCCATGCTCATGTTCACCGAGGAACAGAAGGCCAAGCTGCGCGAAATCTACGAGGACACCGGCTTCCTCCCGGCAAGCCAGCGCAGCGCCGCCGAATAGTGCCCGCGACACCCGAAGACGAACGACAAATAAAGCCGATAGACGAACGAGGCAAACGACAAACGGGGCGCCGAGGCGCCCCGTTTTTTTTTGCCGCGAACATGCCGCGCGCCAGGCCACGACCCTAGCGCCCTCCGGCGGTCAAAATTCCTTGCAGAAGCGCAGCGAATCGTAGATCGCCGCGTGGATATTGCGGCTCGAGACCGCGTCGCCGACGCGCACGACGACGAAGCGGCCCTCGGGATTGGCGTCAATATGCCATTTCCGGCCGTGGGCGAACGCCTCGAGATCGACCGCGCCCAGATTGCGCGAATGGGGCACCAATTCGTGGTAGATCGCCTCGCGCGGGCGGGTGCCGAATTCGGCCACGATCTGATCGACTTCGCGTTCCTCCTCGTCGCCTGTGTAAACATTCGTGATCACGGCGACCAGGCGATTGCCCTCGCGATAGATCCGCCGCATGCGGAAGTCCGGCGTCACGGCCACGCCGCCTTCGTGAAACGCCTTCAGGCGCGAGGGATAGGTGATGGCGCCGATTTCCTGCGCCGCGTGACGGTCCGGCGTCACCAATTCGACGCGTGAGCCGCGCGCCAGGATCGCTTCGATGGCCGAGGACGCGGGCTCGCGCCCGTCATCGTCGTAAACCAGCACGCGCTCGGCGGGCGCGGTCTTGCCCGTAAGGATATCCCAAGTCGAAACCGCCAGCTCCCGGCCCTCGAATTCGCCGATGCCCGGCTCGCCTCCGGTGGCGATCACCACAAAGTCGGGCTTTTCCGCCAGCACCATCGCGCCGTCCGCCCGGGTATCGAGGCGCACATCGACGCCGAGCTTGTGCACCTGCCGGTCAAGCCAGCGCGAGATGCCGGCGAGCGATTCCCGCGTCGGCCCTTTGGCCGCGATGTTGATCTGTCCGCCCGTGCGCGCATCCGCTTCGAACAGCACGACCGCGTGCCCGCGCTCTGCCGAAACCCGCGCGGCCTCGAGACCGCCGGGCCCCGCGCCGACGACCACGACCTTTTTCCTCGCCGTCGCCTTGGGCACGACATGGGGCATGGTGGCCTCGCGCGCGGTCGCCGGGTTCTGCACGCACAACGCCTCGCCGCCGACGAACAATCGCTCGATGCACCACGCGGCGCCGACGCACTCGCGGATATCCTCGGGTCGGCCCTCGATCAATTTCCGCGCGATGTGCGGATCGGCCAGATGGCCGCGCGTCATCGCCACCATGTCGCAATGGCCGTCCTCGATCGCGCGCGCCGCGGTCGCGATGTCGGTGATGCGCTGGCCGTGGAAGACGGTGATGCCGGTTTCCGCCTTGACCGCGCTCGCCAGCGACATGAACGGCGCGCTCGGCATGGCCATCCCGGCCATCGACACCGATATGCCGCGATAATCGTACATGCCGCCGCCAATGACGTCGAAGAAATCGACCATGCCGGTCTTGCCCAGCGTGCGCGCGATTTCGAGGCAGTCGCGGTGCGACAACCCGCCCTCGAGCATCTCGTCGCCCGACATGCGCAGGCCGACGACGAAATCGTCGCCCACCAATTTGCGCGTTTCCGAGAGAATCTCGATCACGAAGCGCAGCCTGTTCTCCAGACTGCCGCCATAGGTGTCGGAACGCCGATTGGCGATGGGGGACCAGAAGGAATCGATGAGATTCTGAAAGGCGCATTGGAATTCGAGACCATCGAGCCCGCCGGCCTTCGCCCGCCGGGCCGCCTGGGCATAGGCCTTGACGATGCGCTTTAGATCCCAGTCCTCCATCGCCTTGGGATGACCACGATGATAGGGCTCGCGCACCGCCGAGGGCGCGATGGGCGGCAGCCAAGGATCCAAGTCCCAGCGCATCTTCCGTCCGATATGGGATAGCTGCACCATCAGCTTGGCGCCGTGGGCATGGATGCGGTCGGCGAGCTGCTGGAAATACGGAATGATCGAATCGTCGGAGGCGGAAATCTGATTGTATTCGTTGGATGGGGAATCGATCGCAACGGTGGTCACGCCGCCGAAACATGTCAGGCCGATTCCACCCTTGGCCTTTTCCTCGTGATAGAGCTGGTATCGCTCCTGCGGCTTGCCGTCCTTGGCGTAGCCGGGGGCGTGGCTCGTGCTCATGATCCGATTCTTGAACGTAAGGCCCTTGAGCGTGAACGGCTTCAAGAGCGCGTCGTATTGAGCCACGTATCCCTCCCCTGAATTCGGTTGCCTTTAATTTTCGCGGAACGCCCGGTTCGCCCCGTAAAGCAATGGCCGGAACAGATAGTCGAGCGCGGTGCGCTTGCCGGTGATGATCATGACCTCGGCCGACATTCCGGCCTGGATGGCGCCGCCGCCGAGTTTGGGACCCGCGTCCTCGGTCAGCTCGATGCGTGCCATGTAATAAACCTGCCCCGAATTTTGATCGACCAGGCGGTCGGCCGACACGGTGGCGACGCGACCGGATACGGTTTGCGAGACCCGCTGGCTGAAGGCGCTGAACCGCACCTGGGCCTCGAGGCCTTGATGGACCATCTCGATGTCTTGCGGGCTGATTTGGGCGTCGATCACCAGAGTGTCGTTCTTCGGCACGATGTCCATGAGCTTCTGCCCGGGCGTGACCACGCCGCCGGCGGTGAAAATGGCTTGAGCGACGACCGTGCCCGCGATGGGTGACACGATATCGACGCGCTTGAGCACATCCTCGGCGGCGCGCAGCCTCTCGGCGACCTCGGCCAATTCCACCTGGGCGTCACGCAATTGGCCGACCACTTCGTTGAGCTGGGTGGTCTTCAAGTCGATGATGCGCAATTCAGCCTCGCCGATCGCCTGCCGGGCCCGAGCGACGGCGGCGGTCTTTTGTGCGCGCGCGCCTTCGATTTCCGCCTCGCGGCGCTGGATGGCCAGCAGGCGCGGCTTTTGAGCCAAACCCTTCTCGAACAGGGTTGAAAGGTCCTTGACCTCCTCGCGCGCGTACACGAGCTGTTTTTCGTCGGCGGCAATCTGATCCCTGAGGCCAAGAATTTCCTCGCGCGACTGCGCGATCCGCTGCTTGAGAATCGCGACCTGCCCCTCGATACCCTGGCGGCGCGCATTGAAGATATTGTTTTGTGCCGCTATCGCCTCGGCCACGGCCGGGACGCTTTTTTCGGCAAGAATCCACGGCGGAAATGAAATTTGGGACAGACCGTCGCGCTCGGCGACCAGTCGCGCCTCCAGCGCACTCAAGGCGCGATGGCGCGAGCGGAATTGTGCGAACGCCGCGCTCGACTGCGTGCTCTCAAGCCGCACCAGAACTTGGTTCTTCTCGACTTCATCGCCGTTGCGCACCAGGATTTCGTGTACCACCCCGCCCTCGAGATGCTGGATGGTCCGGCGGCTCGAATCGGGGCTGACCACGCCGGTGGCGATCGCCGCGCTCGACAGCGGCACGAAGGCCGCCCAGCCACCGAGAACGCCGAAGAACAGCACCAGAATGACCAAGCCCCAGCGCGTCGCGGGCACAATACCCATGTCCGCGGGCACGGTTTCGGGCGGCGGATCGTAGGGCGCCGGCAACGGTGCGGGCTTGATCGGCGCGAGCGCGCCGTATCGCGGCGCATCAGCCATGGGTCTGGCTTGCTTGCTTGGGCAACTGACCCGCGACCGCTTGGCCCGTGACCTTGGGTATCACCTCGTCGCGCGGCCCGAACATTTGCACGGCGCCATCGCGCAGCACGAGAATCTTGTCAACATGGCGCAGAATGGACGGGCGGTGGGCGATGACGATAACGGTCGCGTTGCGCGATTTGAGCGCCTGGATGCACGACAACAGCGCTTCTTCGCCCAATTGATCGAGGCTCGAATTGGGTTCGTCGAGGACGAGGAAACTCGGCTCGCCAAAGACCGCGCGGGCCAGGGCCACGCGCTGGCGTTGGCCACCAGAAAGCGTAGCGCCACCCGCGCCGAGTTCGGTGTCGTACCCGCTCGGCAAGCGCAGGATCATGTCGTGCACGCCCGCCATGCGCGCGGCGGCGATGACCGCATCGGGCTCGCCCTCGCCCATGCGCGCGATGTTCTCGCGGATGGTGCCGCCGAACAATTCGACATCCTGGGGCATGTAGCCGAGATGGCGGCCCAAGTCCTCGGGTTCCCAATGCGCGACATCGACGCCGTCGAGACGCACATGGCCGAAGCGCGGCGGCAGATTGCCGACCAGGAGGCGGGCGAGCGTCGATTTTCCGCTCGCGGTCGGGCCGATGAGGCCCATGGTTTCGCCCGGCAGCAATTCGAAGGCGATATTGCGCAATGTCGGCTCGACCGAACGCGGATGGGCATAGGTCAGCGCCTCGACCTTCAAGTGCCCGGTCGGCGCGGGCAGCTTCATGGCCACGCCGCGCTGGGGCGCGTTCTCCAGGTGCTGGCGGATGCGCTGGAAGGCGGTGCGCGCCTGAATCGCCGAACGCCACGAGCCGATCGCCTGCTCGACCGGCGAAAGCGCGCGACCCATGAGAATCGAGGCCGCCATCATCGAGCCGGGCGACAAGCCGTCGCGCAAGACGAGATAGGCGCCGACGCCGAGAATCCCGGATTGCAAGCCGAGGCGCACGATCTTCGAGGCGGCGGCGATGCGCCCTCCGGCGATGCTGGCCTCGGCCTGGAGTTGCAGCGCGATACCGTTCTGCCGGTACCAGCGCGCGACGAGATTGGGCAACATGCCCATCGCCTCGATCACGTCGGCGTTGCGCACGGCGCGTTCGGCCTGCTGGATGGCCATGTTCTGCGCTTGTCCGGCCTTCGCCAGCCGGTCGCGCGTCGCGCGTTCGTTCCACAGCGCCATGGCGAACAGCACCACCGCGCCCAGCAGCGAGAAGACGCCCAAGGCCGGATGCATGAGAAAAATCACGATCATGAAAATCGGCGCCCAGGGCGCGTCGAGAATCGGGAAAATCGCCGGCCCGGTCAGAAAGCCGCGAAAGGTCGAAAGATCGCGCAATGCCTGCACCGAGGGATCGCGGCCTTGGCGCACGGTGTCGGCGACGCCCGAGGCGAACAACAGACCCGAGAGCCGGTTGTCGAGCCAAGTGCCCATGTGCACGAAGACGAGATTGCGCAAGCCATCGAGCAGACCCATGACGACGAGCGCGAGCATGGTCACCAGCGTCAGCACGACGAGGGTGGGGATGCTTTGGCTGTTCAGCACCCGGTCATAGACCTGCATCATGTAAATCGCGCTGGTCAGCATCAACATGTTTATGAAGAAGCCGAACAGCGCGACCACGCGCATGCCCTTGCGGCAATTCGCCAGGGCCTCGGCCAGCACGGGATGGGTTGTCTTGCCGATGATCGCGCCGAGAGTCATGAACCCACGCCTTTGATGGCCTTCCAATCCGCTCGCGCCGCCGGGACTGGAGGCCGGAGACCCGTCACGCCAAGGGCCCGGCCCGCCCGGCGGCGGCGGTTTGGTCGGCGGCTCATCCGATTCTCGCCTTCGCTCTAATGAATTTACGCTTCAAGCGTTAACGCATGCGGATTAATCGCCAACCTACGACGAATCGCCCCCTCAGGGACAGGCGTTGCCCTAGGGACAGGCGTTGCCCTAGGGACAGGCGCTCCCTTGGGGACGGGCGCTCCCTTGGGGACGGGCGCCACGCATCCGCCCGCCCGGCGTGGAACGGCCGGATTCGCCGCGTCCACCCGTCATGGAGCGCCTGCTCGAAAGCCTTCTCGCGCCGAAGCCGGGCAATCGAAGAGGGCGTGCGGCCACGGATGGACAGACGCTCAGAGAACGTCGAGCTCGCGGTCTCCGCCGCCCGTGAGCTGCTTCAAGCCCGATTCGGTGAGCGCGTAGGTGCCGCCTTGCATCGTACCGATGCCTTCGTCCACGAGCTCGAGACAGGCATGCAGGACAAACACCATGTTGACCTCGAGACGATTGGAAAAACCCCGGCTGATTTGCAAGGTCTCAAGCCAAATCGGCGGGAATGCCACGCCGATGCCGTACCCGAAACGCATCATGGCGGCCTTCTCGAGTCCCTCGCGCGCGAGCGGAACGTAGCTCGCGTTTTCGACATCGGCCACGGGCACGCCCGGCCGGATGACCTTGAGCGCCATCTGCAACGACTCGCGCGTGATGCGGTAGATGTCGCGCGCGCGCTTGGATGGCTCGCCCAGGCTCATCGTATGACAACACACCGTATGATAGCGGTGCGACACGCCCGCGAACTCGACGTGCACCAGATCGCCCTGGCCGATTATCCGTTCGCGCGGCGTGCCGTGGCCGCCGGGGCTGCGCGGTCCGCTGGTCAATTCCGTCGGAATCGACCAGTAATCGCTACCCGCATGGCGCATGGCGCCCTCGAGCGCGGCGGCCAGTTGAATTTCGGTGGTGCCCGCCTTCAGCGCCTTGCGTGCCGCGTCGAGACCGAGATTGGTGTAGCGCGCCGCCTCCTCGATATAGGCCATTTCGCGCGCCGATTTGACGTGGCGTAGATCGCCGAGAATTTCCGTCACGTCATCGACCGTCGAAGGCGCGAGCGCTTCGACCAATTGCTTGCCGAAGGCGTGAGGCAGGGCATAGGACTGAA
>JBJXGH010000050.1:0-12627 GCA_046153685.1 Alphaproteobacteria bacterium | reverse complement strand
CGCGCGAGCGGGGAGGACGGTCGCGCAACGTGTTCTTTGAAGGCGTCTTAGTGGGCGTGGCCGTTCGCCTGGAAGATCTGCTTCACTTCGTCGAAGCTTTCCACGAGGCGCGAATTCAGCACATCGGCCGTCTCCTGCGCGGTCGAGGCCATGACGCCCGCGATCTGCTGAGCATCGGCCATCGCACCCATCACGCCATCCTTGGCGAAGGCGGTCTGGTGGCGGACCTTGTCCTCGGGCGATTTCGCCGAGAAGAAGGCTTCGGTCGCCTTGCCGGCGCCATCGACCACGTTCTTGAGGATGACGCCCTGGCGCTCCGCGAGGACCTGCATGCCCTTCACCGCCACCTGATTGGCCTTCGAGAAGGCGTCGAGATTCTTGCGGTGATAGGCGACCAGCGCCTCCATATTGAAGCCTGGAACCTTGAAGTCACCGAACGCCTTGAAGGCATCGGCGCCGAGGAACGGATTGGCTTTGGCAACCATGTCAGCGTCTCCTGGTGTGGAAATTTTTTTGCTGCGATGCAACATGACAGGAAATATGGCGTTGTGGCGCGGCCGCGTCAAGATAAATTGTGCAGTGCACCATAATATTTTTGAACGGCCTCACAGGCTCAAATCGGATAGTCGAAATTTATATAATTAATTGAAATATATCGCTTTAATTTGCCTTCCTTGATTTCCTAGACCGTACCCGAGTCCTCTTTCCCCGCTTAGGCTCAGCCCGCGACGGGGCACGGGGGCGGAGTTTCTCCGCCATTTCTTCGCATATGCGAAACCCTCTCTCGCCCCGCCGAAGCGCCTGGTCGAGGGTCGCCATGGTCTTGGACCCGTCGGCACTTTCATCGCCCAACCAAACCCGTACGGTCGCGAGATAGACAATCGCGAGGCCACCGGCGCGCAGCCGCCCGCGCCAGCCGCCGGAATCGACCCCGGCGGCCTCGAGCATCCAGGCCATCGAACCGGCCAGCCGAGGCGCAAAGCGCAGCGCCGCGAGCGGATTGGCTGCCAAATCATGGACGATCGCCCGCACGCCCGCCTTGTGCGGGGCGAGGGCGTCGAGGCGGCGCATGAGCACTTCAAATAGCCGGTCACGCGCCCCGCCCGCCTGGTCGGGCTTAGGCCCGGCGAGGACGGTTTGATCCACGCGCGCGATCAAGGCCTCGAGAATCGCCTCCCGCGACGGCGTGCGGCGGTGGACCGTCGAAAGCGGCAAACCCGCCTCCGCCGCCACGTCCCGCAGGGCCACCGCCTTCCAGCCGCGTCGCGCGGCAAGCGCGAGGGCGGCTTCGATGATGCGGCCGAGTTCGTCCTTGGCGTCCTTGGCCACGGCGATTCCTTCCTGGGTCCTATCCACGCGCCCCTCTATCTAGGCGCGCAGGATGGGCGGAGCAATCGCTCGCAAGAGGCTTTTTCGCGAACCGCGTCCGTGCGATCTTTGGGGCCATGAGCGTGATCGAACGCGATTGGGCGCCGCCCGGATTTCTGGCGGCGGTTCGCCAGACGCCCATGTTGGGTCTCGAGGAAGAGCGCGCGCTCGCGCGGTCCTCTCTCGGCGGCGACGGGCGAGCGGCGGCGCGCCTGGTACTCGCGCATCTGCGCTTTGTCGTGCGCATCGCGCGTATCTATCGTCATTCCGGCGTGCCGATGGCCGATCTTATCCAGGAAGGCACGGTCGGTCTCATCCAGGCGGTGCGCAAGTTCAATCCCGATCGAGGCACGCGGCTTGCGACCTACGCCATGTGGTGGATTCGCGCCGCGATCCAGGAGCGCGTCGTGCGCTCGTGGTCACTTGTGCGCACGGGTACGACGGCGGCGCATAAGGCCCTGTTCTTCGCCCTGCGACGGCGCGGCACGCCCGATCTGAGCGATGCGATCGCCCGCGCCCTCGCCCTCCGCTTCGGCCTGACACAGGACGACGTCGCCGAGATGGCGCGACGCGCCTTCGCCCCCGACCGCTCGCTCGACGAACGCGCGGGCGAATTCGGCCAGAGCGACCGCATGGCCTTCCTCGCCGATGCCCGGCCGACGCCCGAGGACCAACTCGCCCGGGCCAAGCAATTGCATTTTTGGCGGCGCATCCTGGCCCGCGGTCTTTCCGCCCTGCCGCCGCGCGAGCAGGTCATCATCCGCCGGCGCTATCTGTCCGAAGCGAAGGTCACGTTCGCGACGCTCTCGCACGAACTGGGGCTGTCGAAGGAACGTGTACGCCAGCTCGAACGCTTGGCGCTCGCCAAGCTCAAATCGCGCCTTCGGCCCCTGCGCCGCGACGAAGAGCTGCCCGGCGAATAGCGCTCAGCTCACGACCATGACGGTGCCGCCGGTCAGGCGCACCAGGTCGGCGGGCGTCAAGCGAAAGACCGAATGGGGCGTGCCGGCGGCGGCCCAAATTTCGGCGAACGCCATGAGACCCGTATCGATATAGCTGACCGGCGCGCGAACATGGCCGATGGGTGGCACGCCGCCGATGGCGAAACCCGTCTGGGCACGCACGTATTCGGCATCCGCCTTGCCGAGCGCCTCGCCGAGATGCGCCGCGATCACTTGCTCGTTCACCCGATTGGCGCCGCTGGCCACGACCAGAATCGGGCGAAGGCTCGGCTTGGCCTTGAACAGGATCGATTTGGCGATCTGGGCAACCGAGCACCCGATCGCGGCGGCGGCATCCGCCGCCGTGCGGGTCGAGGCGGAGAATTCGCGGACTTCGAGGCCAAGGCCGTGGGCCGCTAGAACCGCCTGGACGCGCGCGACGTTCGAGCCGGGTGCGGCCATGGGCTTCTAGCCCGAGAGTTCCTTGGAGCGGGCGGTCGCCGCGGCGATCGCGCGGTCGAGCAGGCTCTGCCAGCCATCCGGGCCCATGAGCACCGCAAGCGCGCGCTCGGTCGTGCCCTGGGGACTGGTGACGTTCTGGCGCAGCACGGCGGGCGGTTCGGGCGCATGGTGCAGAAGCTCGCCCGCGCCGGCGACGGTCACGCGCGCCAGGCGCTCGGCCAAGTCCTTGGGCAGGCCCGACGCGATGCCCGCCGCCGCCAGGGATTCGGCCAAGAGAAAGACATAGGCCGGTCCGCCGCCCGAAACCGCGGTCACGGCATCGAGCAATGCCTCGTCCGCGATCCACGCCACCTCGCCGACCGCGCGCAGCAGGTCATCACACACCGCGCGCTGGGCGGCCGACACCTTGGCATTGGCGCATGCGACCGTGATGCCGCGCCCGACGGCCGCCGGGGTGTTGGGCATCGAACGTACGACCGCGGCGCCGGGCCCAAGATGGCGCGCGAAGTACGCGAGCGCCTTGCCCGCCGCGATCGACAGAAAGACCGTGCCCGGCGACACGGCGCGCCGGTAGAGCGGCACGACCGCATCCATGGCTTGAGGCTTGACCGCGAGCAGAACGACTTCGGGCGCGAGCGCCGTCGGCACATCCTCTCCGCGCGCCACCACGCGCAAGCCAATGGTGCGCCGCATCTCCGCCGCGCGCGCCTGGTCGGGCTCGACCACGACCACTTGCGCCGGCTTCAGGCCGCGCGCCAACCAACCGGCAAGCAGGGCACCGCCCATCTTGCCGCCGCCGACGAGCAGCAGGGTGCCGTCCATGTCCGGGCTAGGCCTCGCCGACGGGTTCGAGCACCGCCGCCTGGATTGCCTCGGCAGGCGGACGGCCGCCCCAAATCACGTATTGGAAGGCGGGGTAGTAGCGCTCGCTCTCGTGGATCGCGACATCGAGCAGATCTTCGAGTTGCTCGACCGTGGCGCCGCGCGCGCCGCGCAAAAGCACCGTGTGCCGGAACGTCGGCAAGCGGTCCTCGTTGGCCAAGTCGAAATGCCCGACCCAGAGCTTGCCGTTGACCATCGCGAGCAATTCATTGACCGCCGTCAAGCGGCGGGCGGGCACGCGGATATCGAGCGAGCAGGAAAAATGCAGCGCCGACAGATCGTCCGACCAGGCGCAGTGGATGCGATAATCGCACCACTGGCCACCCACCCCGGCGACCATCTCCTCATCACTCATCCGCTCGTGCGCCCAATCATTGGACGCCACGATTTCTTCCATTGTATCCAGGGGATTACGGCTCGGGTGACGTTCGCTCGTGGAGAGAGCGGTCATGGACTGCGCCTCATCCTTATGTCGTGGACCCAGGGCTCGGACCATGGGCATTGCTTACCTACGACATATTGTAGGAAAACAGCTGCACATACACCACAAAAAGTAGTTTTCAGGCGCGATTTCTTCGCGCGGCACCCAACTCGTGGAAAAATGCCGCTACGAATCGCGCCTAAGCTGTGGATAACTTTTCCGCACCCTAGGCGCGGGAGACGTCCTTGGTCGCCCGCCCAAGCCGTTCCTCGATTTGGGCCAAGCGCTCGGCGAGCACGTCTTGCTCCTCGCGGGCCTTCGCGGCCATGGCCTTGACCGCCTCGAACTCCTCGCGCGTGACCAAGTCCATGTCGCCGAGCAGGCGTTGCATCTGCTGTTTGACCAAAGCGTCGATTTCCGCGCGTAGCCCTGCGAACACGCCGAGCGTGCCGCTAGCAAGCCGCGCCATGTCGTCGAGTATCCGGTTCTGTGTCTGCATGGCGGCCTCCGTGTCGTACCATCGTAGCCGCGCGATCATAGCCGTTTGCACGTGCTGGTGCAGCACGCGCTGGATTTGGCATATTTTGGTTTGAAGATCGGCGCGCTTGCCAGGGCGCGCCGCGCCGCCTATAGCGGGCGCGCATGGGTTTCCCCGGAACCGGGGCGGACTTGCGGAGACAGACATGTTCGTCGTCACGGGCGGCGCGGGATTCATCGGCTCCAACCTGGTTGCGGCCTTGGAAGAGCGCGCGCCGGGCCGCGTCGTGGTCTGCGACGTGCTCGGTTCCGGCGACAAGTGGCGCAATCTCGCCAAGCGCGAATTGAATGCCCTTGTCGCCCCGCAAGAACTCACGGCGTTTCTCGACGCCCACGCCGCAAAAGTGAAGGCCATCTTCCACCTGGGCGCGATTTCCTCGACGACCGAGAAGAACGTCGATCTATTGGTCGCCAATAATATTGATTTCTCCCTCGGCCTTTGGGACTGGTGCGCGCGCCGGAATGTGCCGTTCATCCATGCGTCCTCGGCCGCGACCTACGGCGCGGGCGAAAACGGCTTCGACGACGACCCCTCCTCGTCCGCCCTCGCGCGCCTACGGCCGCTCAACCCCTATGGCTGGTCCAAGCATGTCGTCGACCGGCGCATCGCGCACGCGGTCGAGTCCGGCGCGCCCAAGCCGCCACAATGGGCGACCCTCAAATTCTTCAACGTCTATGGGCCGAACGAATACCACAAGGAAGGCATGAAGAGCGTCGTTGCCCAGGTCTATCCGCGCGCGGCCGAGGGCGCGTCCGCGCGGCTGTTCAAGTCCCACAACCCCGCCTATGAAGATGGCGGGCAATTGCGCGACTTCGTCTGGGTCGGCGATTGCGTCGATGTCATGCTGTGGCTGTGCGACAATCCCACGGTCTCCGGCCTATTCAACATGGGCACCGGCAAGGCGCGGAGCTTCGCCGATTTGGCCGGCGCCGTGCATCGTGCGCTGAACCGCATCCCGGCCATCGAATATGTCGAGACGCCGCCCCATCTCCGCGCGCAATACCAGTACTTCACCCAAGCGCCCATGGCGCGCCTGCGCGCGGCTGGCTACGCGAAACCCTTCACCGAACTCGAGGACGGCGTGGCGCGCTATGTGCGCGAGCACCTCGCCGCCGACGATCCCTATGTCTGACCTCTAGCGCGCCGATGCTACTCGCCATCCCCTTTCCCGATCTTGACCCGGTGCTCGTCGCCATCGGGCCTATCGCTGTGCGCTGGTACGCGCTCGCCTACATGGCGGGAATCGTTCTCGGTTGGCTCTACCTGCGGCGCGCGGCAGGCTTCGCGCCCGCCGTGCTCGACCGCGAGAAGATCGACGATCTGCTGCTCTGGGCGACGCTCGGCATCGTCGTCGGCGGCCGGCTCGGATACGCGCTGTTTTACAAGCTCGAATATTTCCTCGACCACCCGGTCGAAATTTTCATGGTGTGGAAGGGCGGCATGTCGTTCCACGGCGGCTTGCTCGGTATCGCCTTCGTCGTCGCGCGTGCCGCGCGCGCCGGCGGCGCGCCGGTTCTGGCTCTCGCCGATCGCGTGGCCATGGTCGCGCCGATCGGCTTGTTTTTCGGCCGGCTCGCCAATTTCGTCAACGCCGAGCTTTACGGCCGACCGAGCGACCTTCCCTGGGCAGTCATCTTTCCGGGCGGCGGCCCCGTCGGACGGCACCCGAGCCAGCTGTACGAGGCCGCGCTCGAAGGCCTGCTGCTGCTCGTCGTTCTCGCCGTTCTTGGCCGCAGCGCGACCTTGCGCGCGCGCCACGGCTTTCTCGCGGGCGTTTTTCTTGCCGGTTACGGAGCCGCGCGCGGCTTTGTCGAGCTGTTCCGCGAGCCGGACGCGCATTTGGGTTTCTTGTGGGGCGGATTGACCATGGGGCAATTGCTGTGCCTGCCCATGCTGGCCGCCGGAATCGCTCTCATGGCTCGGGCGCGCGCGCGGCCGTGAACGCGCTGGGCGCGCATCTGCGCAACATTCTCGCGCGCGAGGGCGAGATCACCGTCGCGCGCTACATGGCCGAGGCGCTCGGCCATTCCGAGCATGGTTATTATATCCGCCGCGACCCGCTGGGAGCGGCCGGCGATTTCACCACCGCACCCGAAATCTCGCAGATGTTCGGCGAACTTCTTGGCTTGTGGTGTGTCGAAACCTGGGAGCGCATGGGAGCGCCCGCGCGCGTCGTTCTCGCCGAACTCGGCCCGGGGCGCGGCACACTTATGGCCGACGCGCTGCGCGCCGCGCGCCGGCGCCCGGCCTTTCGCGAGGCGCTCGCGCTCCATCTCGTCGAAACCAGCCCAGTTTTGCGCGCCGAACAGGCGCGCCGTCTCGTGGACGCGCAAGCGCAATGGCACGAGGATGTCGCCCAATTACCGCCTGGTCCGGCGATCGTCTTGGCCAATGAATTTCTCGATGCGCTGCCCGTGAGGCAATTCGTGCGCGCATCCACGGGCTGGCGCGAGCGCGTGGTCGTATGGAGCGAAAACGCGCAGCATTTCGAATTTTCCGCCAGCCGATCCGAGACGGCCGCGAACATTCCATTTCTGCCGTGCAAAGCGCCCGACGGCGCCATCTACGAGCATGCTCCGGCGGCAAACACGCTTGTCGCCACGCTTGCCCGGCGCCTTGCCGCCGAGGGCGGAGCGGCATTGTTCGTCGATTACGGTTACGCGCTGTCTCCGGACGAGGCGCGGAATTGGAGCGGTTCGCTCCAGGCCGTTCGCCGGCACGAATTCGTCGACCCCCTGGCCGAACCGGGCGAATGCGATCTGACCGCCCACGTCGATTTCGCCGCCTTGCGCGAAGCGGCGCGGAACGCCGGCGGCCGCGCGCACGGGCCCGTTGCTCAAGGCGCGTTCCTGTCGGCGCTCGGCATCGCGACGCGCGCGGAATCCCTCGCCGCCAAGGCCGAACCTCAAGCGCGCGCCGCCATCGCGGCCGCATTGCACCGCTTGACGGCCGCGCGCGAAATGGGCGCGCTGTTCAAGGCGTTCGCCATTTCCGACCAGCACCTCGGATCGCTCGCGGGCTTTCCCTAGATCTTGCGCGCAAGCGGCCATTGCGACGGGCGCGCACCCCCGACTAGAGTGAACCGCAACAAGCCAATGGGGGAGGAATTCGATGCCGATGCTTCATTTCAAGCCTGCCGAATACAAGACGCGCCAGGAAAAGGCCATGAAGGAGATGCGCCGCCGCGGATTGCACGGCCTGATCATGTTCCGCCAGGAAAGCATGTACTACCTGACCGGACACGACACGTTCGGCTATTGCTTCTTTCAGGCGATGTATCTCGGCGCGGATGGCAAGCTGACCCTGGTCACGCGCTGGCCCGACGCCATCGTCGCCAAGCGCGTGTCGGTGGTGAAGGACTGCCGCATCTGGGTGAACAAGCCGGACGCCAACCCCTCGCTCGATTTACGCGCCGTGCTCGCCGAGCACAAATGCGCGGGCAAGCGCATCGGCATCGAATACGACGCTTACGGCCTGACCGGCGCCATCTACCGCAAGCTTGACGCCGCGCTCGGCGATTTCTGTCATCTCGAAGAAGCCTCGGACCTGGTGACGCGCCTGCGCTACGTAAAAAGCCCGGCGGAACTCGTGTACGTGCGCAAGGCGGCGGATCTGGCTGACCGCGCGCTCGTCGTTGCCAATGAAATGGCGCATTCGGGCGCCCATGAGGGCGACATCCTGGCCGCCATGCAGGGCGAAATCTTCCGCGGCGACGGCGACTGGCCGGGCAACGACCAGATCATCGGCTCCGGCGACAAGGCGCTCATCGGCCGCTATACCTGCGGCCGGCAGAAACTCAAGAAGAACGACCAATTGACCATCGAGTGGGCCGGATCGTACCGGCGCTATCATGCCGCGATGATGCGCACGATCTTCATAGGCAAGCGTTCCGCGCGCCAGTACGACATGCACAAAGTGGCGGTCGAGGCGCATTTGGCGACGGTGGCCGCGCTCAAGCCCGGCAATACCTGCGGTGACGTGTTCGCCGCTTATGCCCGAGTCTGCGACAAGAATGGCTATCGCAAACACCGCCATTCGGCGACCGGCTACTCCATGGGCACGACCTATCAACCGACCTGGATGGACTGGCCGATGTTTTTCGAGGGCAATCCCGCCGTCATCGAGCCAGGCAATGTCTTCTTCGTCCACACGCTGATCTTCGACCAAGGGCGCAGTCTCGCGGTGGCGCCGGGCCAGTCCTATATCGTGACCGCGCGCGGCAACGTGCCCCTGTCGCGGAGCAAGCTCGATCTCGTCAACAACGACTGACGCGGTGACCGGACACCCGCCGCGCTTGGAAGAAGCCTCGTTCGCCGCAATCGGCGGCGTACGGCATGGCTTTTTCACTCGGCGCGGCGGGGTGAGCCGCGGGCTCTACGATTCCCTCAATTGCGGCTTTGGTTCGTCCGACGAACGCACAGCGGTGGCGGAAAATCGCGGCCGCGCGGCGGCGGCGCTAGGGGCCTCACGCGACGCGCTCGTGACAGGCTATCAGGTGCACGGCACCGATGTGGCCGAGGTCGTCGAGGCGTGGCGACCCGAAGACGCGCCGCGCGTCGACGGCCTGGTCAGCCGCACGCCCGGAATCGTGCTGGGCGTTCTGGCCGCCGATTGCGCGCCGGTGTTGTTCGCGGACAGGGAGGCGGAAATCATCGGCGCGGCGCATGCCGGCTGGAAGGGAGCGCTCGCGGGCATACTCGAAGCGACGCTCGCCGCGATGGAGCGCCTCGGCGCGCGGCGGACACACATCACGGCCGTCATCGGGCCGTGCATCGGGCGCCAATCCTACGAAGTGGGATCGGAATTTCCCGCGCCTTTTTTGGCGCGCGAGCGGGCAAGCGAGCGATACTTCGCGGCCCGCGGCGAAAGATTCATGTTCGATCTTGAAGGCTATGCCGCCCATCGGCTCGAGGACGCGGGAGCCGGTAAAACCCTGCGCCTCTCGCGCGATACCTGTGCCGAGGGCAGCGAGTTCTTCAGTTATCGCCGTTCGTGCCTGAGGCGGGAAGACGATTTCGGCCGAGGGCTTTCCGCGATCGCCATCGTGCGCTGACAGAGCGCTCGCGCCGTTTCCTTTCTAATCTAATCAGATCTTCCAATCAGCTCAAAGTCTCTTGCCCTTGCTAGGCAGCGGCGCTGTCGGGCGCTAACATCGCCATTTCGTGGCGCCGACAGCTAGATGCGATGCCGTATCTCATATTTTTCCTGATCTTCCTGTTCATCGGCTTGCTGGCAACCTGTGTGCTGGCTTAGACGGGTCGCGGGGCTCTTTCTGCTGCTGGCTGCGGGCGGCTGCGGCGATCTGCCACAGCCATTCGGCCAGACCGCGCAGGACCTAAGCGGAACGCGCCGCGCCATCCTACAATTGCCCGATAGCGGGGGCATTGCGGTTCATCCCGTCATCAACGGCGCGACCCCTGAGATTTCGGCGGCTCTCGTCAAGGCCATGGTCAAGGCCCTGGGCGACGCGAACGTGCCCGCAAGCGCGGCAACTTCGCTCAACCGCTGGAGTTATCAGCTTGAGGGTCGGCTGACCGCGGCGCCCGTCGGTTCGATGAACAAGGTTCTCATCCTGTGGCTGCTGACCGATGCCGAGAACAAGCCGGTCGGCGAACACCTCCAACACGAGGCTGCCAATCCCCGCGATTGGCAGCGAGCGTCCTCGACCCTCCTGAACGAAATCGCCCAGCGCGGCGCGCCTGCGATCGCCGCCTTCATTCAGGAGAAGGGAGTGACGCCGGTCGAGAATGCGCTCAAGGGTGAAATTTCGGTCTTGCCGGTCGAAGGCGCGCCGGGCGACGGACAGATCAGCCTGACCCGCGCCATCCGGCACTTCCTCATCCAATCCAAGGTCAAGGTCGTCGAGGCCGGGCCCAATGCTTTGGCTCCGAGCGCCATCAACCAGATCAAGGGTATTGTCCAGGTCGGCCCCCCTCGCGGCGGTAATCAACCCATCCAAGTCGTATGGAAGGTCCTACGCCCCGATGGCAGCGAGGTAGGGCGCGCCGAACAGGGCAATTTCGTGCCCACAGGCGCGCTCGACGGCCCATGGGCGGACATTGCCTATCTCATCGCCGAAGCGGCAACGCCGGCGATCTTGGAAATCCTGGCGCGCACCAATGCCCCGGCCGGGGGCCTCTCGAAGCCCCCGGGCAGTCCTTAACGCCCTGTTCCATCACGGAAAATACGGCTCCATGCCGGGTTTACACCCCGGCCCCGACTTGTTAGATTGCGCAATCTTCCAGGGTGCCTCGCGGACGGGGAGCGCGGTCGCCCGGTCAACTGGCAAGGCTCCATGAAACTTATCGCCGGCAACAGCAATCGGCCGCTGGCCGAGGCGATCGCCGCCTATCTCGACACGCCGCTTACCAAGGCAACCATGCGCCGGTTCGCCGATATGGAAGTATTCGTCGAGATTCTCGAGAACATCCGCGGCGAGGACGTCTTCGTCATCCAAAGCACCTCGTTCCCCGCGAACGATCACCTGATGGAACTGCTCGTCACCCTCGACGGCTTGAAGCGCGCCTCCGCGCGGCGCATCACGGCCGTCATCCCCTATTTCGGCTATGCCCGGCAGGAACGCAAGACCGGCCCCCGCACGCCGATTTCGGCCAAGCTCGTCGCCAATTTGATCGTAACCGCCGGCGCCAACCGCGTGCTGACCATCGACCTGCATGCCGGGCAAATCCAGGGCTTTTTCGACATCCCGACCGACAATCTGTTCGCCGCTCCGGTTTTCGCCAAGGACTACTTCGATCGGCTAGGCAAGGGTCCGACCACCGTGGTTTCGCCCGATGTCGGCGGCGTCGTGCGGGCCCGGGCACTCGGCAAGCGGCTTGACGCCGAACTCGCGATCATCGATAAGCGCCGCGAACGCGCCGGCGATTCCGAGGTCATGAACGTCATCGGCGACGTGTCCGGTCGGCGATGCATCCTGGTGGACGACATCGTGGATTCGGGCGGGACGCTGTGCAATGCCGCGGTCGCGCTGATGGATCGCGGGGCGACTTCGGTGCATGCCTACGTGACGCACGGGGTTTTGTCGGGAGAGGCGGTTGCCCGGGTAAGCGCCTCGCCCATCGTCGATCTCGTGATCACGGACAGCATCGTGGCAACCGAGGCCGTGCGCATGTCACGGAATGTAAGCCAGTCGTCGATCGCGCCGCTTTTGGGCGAAGCGATAAAGCGCATCAGCGACGAAAGTTCGGTTTCGAGCCTGTTCAATTGAACGCTCTAACTTGAGTGCAATACCCCGGTCGATGGAATGTCCAACTCGATCGAACGCGACAAGCTGGAAGACGGAGCCTAAACGCGCAGAAGCGCGGCAACGGCGATGATGCGGAATTTGGGGTGCGATGTGGGCGCGGAGCCGCGCAAACCCCGGCACGACGCAAGACACGACAGGAGCACGACGATGGCCGAGATCATGAGTTTCAAGGTGCAGGCGCGCGAAAGCGGCGGCACGGGTGCCGCGCGCGCGGTGCGACGCACGGGTCGCATCCCCGGAATTCTCTATGGCGAGAACGCCGTGCCGACGCCGATCTCGGTCGATGCCAAGCAATTGTCCGAGCAGATGCATCGCAAGAGCTTTTTCGTGACGCTTTACGAACTCGACATCGACGGCAAGAAGCAGCGCGTTCTGCCGCGCGACTTGCAACTCGATCCGGTGACCGACATTCCGCTCCACATCGATTTCCTTCGGGTCGGTACAGGCACGCGCATCCGCGTTAACGTGCCCGTGGCGGCCGCGAACGAGGCGGGCTCTCCGGGCATCAAGCGGGGTGGCGTGCTTAACATCGTGCGCCACGAAATCGAGGTGATCTGCCGCGCGGACGCGATTCCGCAGCGCTTCACCATCGATCTGGATGGCTTGGATGTCGGCGACTCGGTCAAGATCAGCGCCGTGAAGTTGCCCGAGGGCGTTCGCCCGGTCATCACAGACCGCGACTTCACCATCCTGACCATCGCCGCGCCGACCGTTGTCGCGGACGAAGCCGCCGCCGCCGCCGCCGCCG
>JBJXGH010000048.1:0-10970 GCA_046153685.1 Alphaproteobacteria bacterium | reverse complement strand
AGAACCAGGTTCGCGGTTTGTCGTTTTGCGACCGCTCGCTTCTTCAATTCTTGGGCGAGAGCACCGAGGCTGCCGGTCTCGTTCATGCGCGCATTCCACGCTTGTCAATTCAACGTCGCCACATTCTCGCTGCGGCGGAACCATCATGTTTCCAACTCAGGCGTCGTGCTACGTCCCGAACACCTTTTGGTTCGGCCAATGTTGTTACCAAATCGTCTCGGTGTCGAGCGCGCGCCTCGCAACGTACGCCGCGCGCGGGTTTCGACTGTTCAACCGTCGGGACACCGATGAGGCGCGGGTGCATTGTTCGCAGCGGACCAGCCTCATCCCGCCTCACCCCAAATCTTAATGCCGGCGTGCTTGAACGGTGTTGCCTTCGAAATGTTGAGCCGAATCAGCAGCGCCGTGATCGCCTCGATACAGCGCGCGGTCTCAGCCGGCCCGCAGTTATAGGCGATCACGCCGAGCCGCTCGATCAGCGCCATCACTTTCTTCTTGGCTTCGACATCGTCGCCGCACACCAGGATGTCGCAATTGATCGGCGTGCCGAGTTTGCTCAGCACATAAGCCGACACATTGTGCAGCGCGCCGACCACCGGCACGCTCGCGCCGACGCGCTTCTGCGCGGCCTCGGTCGCCGAACCTTCCGCCGGCATGGCGACGCGCTTCGGGTCGCCCTCCGAAAGCGGCACCACGACATCGACCAGGATCTTGCCGACGAGCAGATCCTTGGTGTCGTCGATGGTCTGGTCATGCGCGCCATAGGGCACGCAAAGGATGACGATCTCTTCGGCCGCGCGCACCGCGTCGCGATTGCCGAGGCCGCTGATCCGGCCATGCGGCCCGCGAATCAAAGCGCCGAGCTCTTTGGCCGCTTCGGCCGCGCGCGCGGCATCGCGCGAGCCAAGCGCGACATCGACGCCGGCGGTGGCGAAGCGGAGCGCGAGCCCGCGCCCTTGCGGGCCAGTGCCGCCAACGATCGCGATGGTCATAGGAACAAATCCTCTTCTCGGGGTCTGATTAAATCGCGCGCTGAATCCGTGCCCGGCGTCCACTCAAGACCGCGACATAGCACGACCGGGCACTTGCCGTCTTTCGGCATCAAGAGCCCGCCGGCGGCCGCGAGTTCATCGGCGGTCGCCGGCCGTGTGACGCGGAGCGTCCGACCATAGGCGTCCTTCTGCCCGACGAGATCGAGCGAGGCGGGCACGCCGGCCAAGCCGATCGCGACATTGACATGGCCGATGCGCCAAGGCCGGCCGAACGTATCGCAGATCAAGACGCCGATGGTTTTGCCGCTCGCGCCCTCCAGAATTTTCCGAAGCGCCCTGGCACTGGCATCGGGATCCTCGGGCAGTAGCAGCGCGGCGTCCGGCTCGCCGATGTTCGATTCATCGATCGCGGCGTTCGCGCTGATGAAGCCGAGGCGATGCTCGGCGATCAAGATTCCTTCGGGCAGGCCGGGCCGATCGACGGCGCGAATAATCCGCGCGCTCTCACGGAGGATAAGCTCGACCCGGCGCGGGTCCTTCCGGATCGAGTGGCCGAGCCTGATCGCCTCGTCGGACGGCGTGACATCGGCATAACGCACCAGGCGGCCCTCGGCCTTCGAGACGATCTTGTGCGCGACGATCAGAATATCGCCATCGTCGAGCGCGAGGTCGGCGCGCTTCAACGCCTCGAGTATGAGCGCCGCCACATCGTCGCCCGCCCGTACATCGGGCAGGCCGGGCAGCGCCCGCATCAGGAGCTGGTGGCCGTCGCCCATCGCCTGAGCTCTTCGAGTACCGGGCCGGCCGGGCTAAGGTCCAGAAATCGCCGCACATCTTCCGGCGTATCGAGGTCGAGCGAAAGCTCGGGCAGGCGCAGCACCTCGACCGGGACTCCGTGCGTCACGGCCTCGCGCTGATAACGCGCGAACGAGCCGATTCCATACCAGATCGGCACGGCGTCCGGCGGCGTGGTCAGCAGCGCGTTGGTGCCGCCCTCATCGGCCGAAGGGCACAGAACGACCGACGGTCGGCTGCGCGGCCGCTCGATCAGGCGCGCGATTTCCTCACGCCGCAACGCACCGATATCGGAGGGGATGACGAGCTGAGATTGAAAACCTTGCGCCATGCACCAAGCGGTCGCCTGTCGAACCGCAGCGGTCAAGCCCGAGGCTTCATCGCGCAGCACAGTCGCGCCAGACCGCGCCGCCTCCTCCGCCAGGGGCGTCGAATCGGTCACGACCACGAGTGGCACATCGGCGAAATTGTCGTGGAAGAAGCGCAGCGTCTCGCGAAAGAGAGTCATGGCGAGAGCTTGGCGCGCCCCGAGCGGAAGGAATGGCGCGAGCCTGCTCTTGGCCGATGCCGGATCCTTGGCCGGAACAACAATGGCGAGCGAACGCGTCATGCCGCGCCGCGCTTCCGCCCTTCCATCGTCACGCGGCGCAAAATGCGTTCGGCGAGGCGTTGTTTGTCGTCGCGCGTTCGCATCACGCTATCTTCGACCCACACCGCGAGATCATCGCGCATGAGCGAAGTCGCGTGGTCGCGGTCCTCGCGGTCGATCACGAAGGCATCGATCAGCCCGCGATAATGCGCCGCGACGCCTGCGACGTCGGGCGACTGGCCCATGGTGCGCATCATATCGGCGGCGGGGCCCTTGATCGTCCGCCCGCCGACGATGGGCGAGACTGCGATGCGAAGGGCCTTGCTACGCTCGATCGCACGCCTGATTCCGGGCACGGCCAGGATCGGCGCGATCGAAACGACCGGGTTGCTCGGCGCGATCACGATCAAATCCGCCGCGCCCAGCGCGCTCAGCGCCTCGGGTGTCGCGCTCGCGCTTTCGGCGCCATCGAAGCGCACGTCGTAGACCGCCGGCTTGCACCGCTCGCGCACGAAATATTCCTGGAAGGCGAGCCAGCCATCGGGCGTCTGCACCTTGGTATGGACCGGATCATCGGTCGGCAACAGGATCGGCACCCTGACGCCGAGCAGCGTGGCGATATCGCGGGCGATCAGGCTGGGTCGCTCACCCTTCTTGCGCCGTTCCGTGCGATAGATGTGAAGGCCCAAATCCTGGTCGCCGAGCTGCATCCAGGTGTCCTTGCCAAGCCGGTTCAGCACATCGAGCGCGCGGAAGCTTTCCTCGCGCACGCCCCAGCCCTTGGTCTCGTCGATCAGACCGGCCAGCGAATAGGTCACGGTATCGATGTCGGGCGAGACCCAAAGGCCGTGAAACTCCCAATCATCGGCGACATTGCCGATCACCGCGAGCCGCTCGGGCGCGCATGAATCCGTGAACCCCTGAACGAGTTTCGCGCCGCCGACGCCGCCGGCCAGAATGACGATCCGCTCGACCATGGTCACCGTCGTTCAGCCGCGCATGAACTCGCGCGCGAGCTCGCGCGCCACGCTCGGCTTTTGACGTGGCACCAGCGGCGCGATGTCGTCGGGGTCGATCGCGTCATAGAACGTGATGGTCTTGTAAAGCGTCGAGCGCTGCACCGGGACGCGCCCGGCGCCGCGAATAATGCCGACCATTTCGCGCGCGGTGACTTCCTGGCCCCATTTCGCGCCCGACGCGCGCGAGATGGTTTCGTTCATCAGCGTGCCGCCAAAATCATTGGCGCCGCAATGGAGCATGAATTGCGCGAGCTCCGGCCCGAGCTTGACCCATGAGGCTTGGATGTTGTCGACCCAGCCCTTGAGCATGAGGCGCGCGACCGCGTGCATTTTGAGGTGCTCGTCGCGCGTCGGGCCGGGGCGCACATTCGGCACGTCGCGATAAAGCGGCGAATCATCATGGATGAAACCAAGCGGCACAAACTCGGTGAAGCCGCCGGTCTCCTTCTGGATCGAACGAATGAGGCCGATATGGGCGACCCAATGCGCGGGCCCATCGACATGGCCATACATGATGGTCGCGGTCGAGGGCAGGCCGACGCCATGCACGGCGCGAATGATCTCGACCCATTGGTCGGCGCTTAGTTTGTCTTGCGTCAGAATTTGGCGCACGCGCTCATCGAGAATCTCGGCCGCCGTACCCGGCACCGAGCCAAGCCCGGCCTCTTTCAGTTCGGTCAGAAAATCGGTGTAGGAACGCCGTGATTTCGAGGCGCCATACCAGATTTCGAAGGGCGAGAAGGCGTGGATGTGCATATCCGGCAACACCGCCTTGATCGCGCGCACGATCTCGGCGTAGTGCGTGCCCGCGATCTTCGGGTGCAAGCCGCCCTGGATGCAGACCTCGGTACCGCCGCGCTCCCACGCTTCGACCGCGCGGCGCGCGACTTCGTCATGGGCCAATAGTTCGGCTTCGGGATTGTCCATGCGCTTCGCGAAATTGCAGAAGCGGCAGCCCATGTAGCAGACATTGGTGAAGTTGATATTGCGGTTGACGACGAACGTCACATGCTCGCCCTTGGCTGTGCGGCGCGCTTCGTTCGCGGCGGCGAGCACGGCGACAAGATCATCGCCCGTCGTTTCGAACAACGTGATCGCATCCGGTTCGCCGAGTTCGACGCCATCGAGCGTGCGCGCGAGGATCGCGCGGATCGGCGGCGCGGCGCGATGCAACGCGCCATCGAGATCGCTGGTATCGATCGCTTCAAGCATAGCGGGCTGTTCCATCATTGGATTTGACGAAGCGCGAGGCCATCGGCGCGCGCCATGACGCCAACCTGGCGCGCAATTGCCGGGTCGAGATAGCGCGCCGCCTTCGCGATATAACGCGGATAGACGGTCAGCCGCTCCTGTAGCTGATAGCCCTTTGACGCCGTGCCCGCAGCGAGGCGCTCGATGTGCGGCCAGGCGCGTTCGGGATTGATATGGTCGATGGTGAGCGGCGAGACGCCACCCCAATCATTGAGTCCGCAATCGACATAGTCGAGATAGTCGGGCGACAAATTGGGCGGCGCTTGCAGGCTGATCGCGGGCGCCAGCATCAGCCGCGCGACCGCGAGCGTGCGGCGCATGTCGTCATGATCGGGCTCAGGGTGGTTGGCCATCGCGATGCCGGGCTTGGCGCGAAAATTCTGCACGATGACTTCTTGAATGTGACCATGGCGCGCGTGGATCTCGTTGATCGCGGCGAGCGTCTCAAGCCGCTCCGCCCAGGTCTCGCCGATGCCGATCAGAATCCCGGTGGTGAACGGCACGCCGTGGCGCCCGGCGCGCTCGAGCGTGCGCAGACGCTGCACCGGCACCTTGTCGGGACAGCCATGATGCGGCCCGCCCGGCTCGCATAGCTTTTTGCTGACGCTCTCGAGCATCATGCCCATGCTGCCGCTGACCGGCTTTAGCATGGCGATCTCGTCTTCATCGAGCGTGCCGGCATTGACGTGCGGCAAAAGCCCCGTCTCGCTCAACACGCGCTCGCACAGGGCACGCAAATAATCCGTCATGCGCTCATGGCCGAGAGTGGCCAAGGCATCGCGCGCCATTTGATAGCGCCGCTCGGGTTTCTCGCCGAGGCTGAACAGCACCTCCTTGCAGCCGAGGGCGGCACCGCCCTCGACCACCGCCATGACCTGACCCGGCGTCATGACGCGCGCGCCCGGCTCGCCTGGGCGCTTGACGAAGACGCAATAGCCGCAATCGTCGCGGCACAACGTGGTCAAGGGCACGAAAACCTTGCGCGAATAGGTGATGGTGCGGCCCCAATGGGCATCGCGCAGCGCCGCCGCCTCGTGGCACAAGGCCGCGAGCGCGTCGCCCCGAATGTGTTCGAAAGCTTGGAAATCCGCGGCTTGTCGCGGTGGGGTCATGTCTTGTTCCGTCGTTCCGGTGGCGTCGGGCGAATACCCGTTGGCCTCATCCTACACCAGGCTGGCGGCTCGGAGACAGTCGGGCGAGGCGGTGTCGCGACGATTTTGCCCCGCGCCAGCACCCGCCTTGTGCTCCACGAAAAATTCCGATAGCAGAAGAGGCCGCCCCCGGGGTTGCGGGCGGCCATGGAAATCCAGAAAAACGACGGCCACAGTAGGGGGATCGGGTGGAATTTGGCTTCAATATTCCGAATGGCGGGCCGCTCGCCCACAATGACGATATCGTCGCGATCTGCCGCAAGGGCGAGGCGTGCGGCTATTCGATCCTGGCCATTCCTGACCACATCATCATTCCACGCGCGATCGGCGCGAATTATCCCTATTCGCCCGATGGAAAACTGAATTTCGCGACGCTCGGTGCCGGCGAGTGCCTGGAGCCCTTGGCGCTGATGGCGAGCGTCGCCGCCCAGACCAAGACCGCGAAGGTGCTGACTTCGGTCATGGTGGTGCCTTATCGCGAGCCGATGCTGACCGCGAAACTGGTGTCGACCATTGATCATCTCTCGGGCGGACGCACCATTCTTGGCTGTGGCGCAGGCTGGATGCCGGAGGAGTTCGTCGCGGTCGGCGCGCCGCCCTATGAAGAGCGTGGCAAGGTAACGGACGAATATATCGACATCTATCGCGAGCTCTGGACCAAGGACGCACCCTCGTTCAAGGGCAAATACCGCTCGTTCTCTGACATCTATTTCGCCCCGAAGCCGAAACAGCAACCGCACCCGCCGATTTGGATTGGCGGTGAGAGCGCGCCCGCCATGCGCCGCGCGGTCAAGCGCGGCGATGCCTGGTATCCGATCGGCTGCAATCCGCACGCCCCACTCGATTCCATGAAGCGCTACAAGGCGGCGCTCGATGTCTTGAAGCGCATGGCGGCGGAAGAGAAGCGCGATTTCAAAACGCTTGATCTCGCTTATTGGTCGGTCTGGACCGCGAGCACAGGCGTGCCGGTCAAGGCGAGCGATGGTGAACGCATGCTGCTGACCGGCAGCGCCGACGACATCGCAAGCGATCTCGCCGCGATGAAGGCGCTTGGCGTGAAGCATGTGCTGTTCAATTTCCTCGCCGCGACCCGGCAGGAGACACTCGACCGCATCGAAGCCTTCGCCCAGACCGTGCTCGGCAAGGTGCGCTGAGGCGCCGCGCCGCGCCGCCTCAGCCGTCTCGTAAAGGGAAGCTTAAGGCCGTCTTGATATCACCATCGCAGGATCACGCGATCTTGCGAGGCGGCGATGAAATGGTTCCTGGTTCGAATCTTGACGACCTCGGCGCTCGCCGTGTTGTTGGCCGGCGCGGCCCCGGCGGCGGAACTTGGCGGCGATCTGCTGAACGGGCATGATACGGGCCTCGCGCAGCTCTCGCTCGCCGGCATGACCAATACCATCGCGGGCAGCCCGATCACGATCGATGCGTCGTCGTTCAATGGCGTGGCGTCGTCCGCCATCACGACCGGCAACATCGCGGACGTCTCGATGGAAACCACCGGCGGCATCAACGTGATGATGATCAATACCGGCGCGCTCTCGAATCAGCAGAGCGTCATTTCGACCAGCACCACGATCCAGGGCCTGGCCGAGATCCAGTCGCTGATCGCCGGCGCGACGCCCGCGAACTGATCGGGCGGCGCTTCTAAAGCCGGATTTCGACGTCCTTCAACGGTTCATCGCGCGTCACCGCGATTTCGTTTTCGATCTCCGAGCCGCAGCCCGGGCAATAGAAGCGGCGGAACGTCACATCATCGTCGATGAATAGGCGCGGTTCGCCGACCAGCGGGTTCGAGGCCGAGACCGGCGAATCCTCGCGCAGACAGCCATCCTTGTAATTGGCGGCGAGCGGCCCGAGGTCGGTTGCGCAATGCGCGCAGGCCCAGTGCGGGGCCTGGCCGTTCCGCCGCAAATCCAGATTGTCGGTGGCATTGAACATGACCGCGCCATCGGCCTTCTTGATGTTGCGACCGCTCTTCAGTCGCACCATGCGTTCGGCGCGTACCTTCAACCGGTGCGCCTCGGTCGCCACCGCATCGACATGACCGTCGCGATCGAGCACCGCGCCATAGATCGTGCGCGCTGCTTCCGGCGTGATGTTGAAATGCTCGAGATCATGCTCGATCAGGGCTGGGTCGCGCCGCATCGGATCGCCGAAACCGCCGCCGCCCGACCAGCGCACGGCATAAACATCCGCCGGATGTTGCACGAAATTCTGTTGCCTGAGTTCGAGATGTTCGGACCGGCCCACGACCTCGGTAATGTCCTCGATCATGTGCCCGGCCTTCAGGCGCGCGAAAATATCGCTGTCGCGCACGAAGGCGTAAGCGTTGGTGGTCGAGGGATAGCCCGCCATCATGCCGGTCGAGGTCGGCGTTGCATTGCCCGATGAGAGCGTGTCCTGCACGATTTCCTTGGTGTTGTGGGGGATGAAGCAGGTCTCCGCCGACAAGCCACCGCGGAAGCGCCCGGCGCCGCCCGAATCCGGCAGCTCCTTGCGATAGAGCACGAGGAGGGGAAAGTTCTGCTCATTGTGTTCGACATTCGGCAACTGCCCGATCGGCGTGCGCGATTGGCCGCCGGTGTTGATGCCGTCACCCTGCGCGAAGGCGCCGATCGCGCCGCCGATCGGATCGATCAGCAAATAGCCATAGCGCTCGCCCCATTGGTCGATGCCGCGAAAGATCGTCGCCGGCCATTGGCTGGTGCCGCCAATGCCCATGATGTCGGCGCGATATTCAGGCACTGTGTGGAGCATTTTCGAAATGATGTTGTAGGCGGGATAGAGCGAGATCTCCATCGCCTGGGTCGGCGCGGTCGAGACCGAGGCCGGGAAATTGGCGCAATTGAGCGTGCCGGGCGTGGGATCGAATTCGATGTGACGCAGTGCGCCGCCGACCGCGAAATATTGGTCCCACGCCAGGAGCTCGTTGATCGCGACCATGACCGAGCCGCGCCAGCCCGAATAGGTCGCGTTCATCGCGCCGTCCTGGGGCGCGGTGCCGTCATTGTCGAAGATCAGTTTGTTGCCGCGCTTTTCGAGCTTGATCATGACGCGGTGGGTGCGACGGTCGCCCGGCCGGCAGGCCTCGACATAGGTGCGATCGGCCCAGGCGCCGTCCGGAATCCGTTCGAGTTTTTTCAGGAACGCCGCTTCGGCATTGTCGATCACGCGCTTCATCACGCCCTTCACGGTGCGCGCGCCATAGCGCTCGATCAGGCCGTGAATACGCTCCTTGGCGGTCAGATTGCCGGCGAGTTGGGCGTGGAAATCGAGCTGCACGAGCGACGGTTTACGCGACGAACGCAAATAGAGCTCCAGAATGTCGCGCCGGACCGTGTCGTCCTCGACGATCTTCACCGGCGGAATCAGAATGCCTTCCTCGAAGGCATTTTCGGCCGCGGGGCAGAAGCTGCCCGGCGTGATGCCGCCGATGTCGTATTGATGCAGGCAATTGGTGATCCAGCAGAACAGCTCATCGCCGTGGAACACCGGGCAGATCAGCATCACGTCCATCTGATGCGCGGCGCCGACCCAGGGATCGTTGGCGAGGAACATGTCGCCCGGTCTGATGCCGGGATTGTCGCTCCGGTGTTCGAGGATCCACTTCACCTGCGTGTCGGTGACGCCCGACATGTATTGCATATAGGGGCCGAAATAGACGAACTCGGCATCCTCGGTCAGGATCGAGGGGTTGAGGTCGAGCGCATACATCGCGACCGGCGAGCCCGAGATGCGCTGGATCGTGGCGCCATGCTCCTCGTTCACGTTCCAAAGGTTGTGCCGCACCACCTCATAGGTCACGGGGTCGATGCTGGTCTCGGCGTCGCGATGCAGCTTGAGCTTGGGCGCGATCTTCAGTGTCCTTGGCGGCACATAGGGCATGGTCACGCCGTCGAAGATGGTGTCCTTCATTTCGCTGATGCGTGGCATGGCGATGTCCTCAGGCGTCGGTCAGCAGGATTTCGAAATTGCCGAAGCGGTCGACGGTCAGGGTCTCGCCGGGGTGGACGACGACCGAAGTGTCGCGGGTCTCGGCGACGCACGGGCCCTTGATGCGATTGCCCGGCACCAGTTTGTGGCCGTCATAGATCGGCGTTTCGGCGAGCCTGCCCCATTCGGTCCAATAGATTGGGCGCGGTTTGCGCAGCGCTTCGGCCGCTATGGTTGGCGAAAGTTTTTCGCTCGGCGGCAATTGCGGCTTCGGCATTTCGACGCGCGCGCGGCAGCGGAAGGTGACCGCCTCGAGCGCCGCGCCGGGCAATGACGCGCCCCGGCCATAAAGCGCCTCATAGCGGCGGAAGAACTCCGTGCTCAGCCCGTCGAGCTCGCCCGCCGCAAGGCCGTGGCCCTTGAGCGTGACCTCGACTTCGTTGATCTGACCCTTGTGGCGCATGTCGATCGAGAAGCGATAGTCGCGCCGGCTGGCATCCGCGCCGTCTTCGTCGAGGTCGGCATCGGCGCGCGCCTTCAAGCCTTGCAGCACGCGATTCATGCGCGTGGCATCGAACGGCGTGCGCATGATCTCGACCTGTTCGTAGAGGTGCAGCACATCGGCCGCCGCCGCGCCGAACGCGCACCAGACCGAGGCCGTCTCCTTCTGCGGCACGATCACCTTGGCGACGCCAAGCTCGCGCGCGAACACGCCGGCATGGACCGGCCCCGCGCCGCCAAACGCGAACAGCACGAAGTCGCGCGGGTCGAGGCCTTTTCGTACCGTCACCTTGCGGATCAGATCGGCCATCTGGAACTCGACGATCTTGGCGATGCCGGCCGCGCATTCATGCACGCCAAGCCCGACCTTTTCGCCAAGCGCCTTGATGCCGGCCTGGGCGCCGGCCTTGTCGAGCTTAATTGAACCGCCTGCGAAATTGTCGGGGTCGAGATAGCCGAGCACGACATCGGCATCGGTCACCGTCGGCACCGTGCCGCCGCGGCCATAGCAGATCGGGCCCGGCTCGGCGCCCGCGCTCTCAGGGCCTACTTTCAGCGCGCCGCTCGAGGGATCGACGCGCACCAGGCTTCCGCCGCCGGCGCCAACCGTCTGCACGTCGACCTTGGCGAGATAATACTCATATTGATGCACGAGGCTGCGATAGGAGAAACCGGGCACGCCATTGTGGATCACGCCGACATCGAACGAGGTGCCGCCCATGTCGGTGGTGATGAC
>JBJXGH010000042.1:0-21538 GCA_046153685.1 Alphaproteobacteria bacterium | reverse complement strand
GTGGAGAGCTGCACCGCGCTCGTCGAGCATCGCGAGGGCACGCTCGAAATCCTCGTTTGGCCGCAAGCGCGCCTGAGCGCGCCGCGCGGCCGCCGGGCGCGCCCGGGCCGGGACTGGCCCGCCGCGGCCGAACGGGTCGCTGCGGAATGATGCGCATCCTTCTCGTCACCGATGCCTGGTTGCCCCAAGTCAACGGCGTGGTGCGCACGCTCGACACCGTGCGCGGCGAACTCGAGCGCCTGGGCCATCACGTGAGGGTCGTCGCGCCCGTGGAGTTCGCGACCGTTCCCTGCCCGACCTATCCCGAAATTCGCCTGGCGGTCGCGCCCGCGCGTAAGCTCGCGCGCCTGTTCGACGCCCACGACCCCGACGCCATCCACATCGCAACCGAAGGACCCCTCGGCCACGCCGCCAGACGGCTGTGTCTGGCGCGCGGCTGGCCGTTCACCACCTCGTACCACACGCGCTTTCCCGATTACGTGCACGCCCGCACTTTCATCCCGCGCAGCTGGACCTTCGCCCTGCTGCGGCGCTTTCACGCACCCGCCGCGGGCGTGATGGTGGCCGCGCCGACCTTGCGCGCCGAACTCACCGCGCACGGCTTTCGCAATGTGCGCGACTGGTCGCGCGGGGTGGATACCGAGCTGTTTGTTCTGGGTCCCAAATCCATGCTCGGCTTTCCCAAGCCCATCCTGCTTTATGTCGGGCGGGTAGCGGTCGAGAAGAATATCGAAGCCTTTCTCGCCCTCGACGTGCCGGGCACCAAGGTCGTGGTCGGCGACGGGCCGATGCTCGAAACCCTGCGGCGCAAATATCCCGCGGCGCGCTTTCCTGGCGCGCGCTTCGGCGCGGAGCTGGCGCGTTTCTACCAGGCGGCCGATGTCTTCGTGTTTCCCTCGCGCACCGATACCTTCGGCCTGGTGATGCTCGAAGCCCTTGCCTGCGGCCTGCCGGTCGCGGCTTTTCCCGTATCCGGCCCCCTCGACGTCATAGGAGACTCTCCCTCCGGCTGTCTCGACGAGAATCTCGGCCGGGCCATCGAAAAAGCCCTCAAAATCCCCCCTAATGTCTGCCGCGCCCGCGCCCTGGAACACTCATGGAAAGCCTGTGCGCAGCAATTTCTCGACAATTTGTCTCCCCGGAAAAGCCGCACCCTCGCCGCCTAGTTCTGGCCGGCGCCCGCGCCCCTCGGCCGCGCGTTAACCTTTCATTTACACTACCTATGATTGAGTGTAGCTGACGATGCAAATCCGCCTCGTCGCGTCCCCGCAAATGGGAACGGCTGGTCTTGCCGCTCCCATGATTGGCGGAGGACGGGCGCAGGAAACCGCAAACGAAAGGTCTGTCGGATGAGTATTCTGTTGGCGACATCTTCGGACTTGTTGCGCGGCGCCTTGGCCTCGGCGATGGCCGCCGCCCATCCCGATATCCGAATCATCGAGGCCGCCTCGCTCGAAGAGGCGACGGCAATCCTCGATTCGGGCATGGCTGTGCGTTTGGCCATCGTCGATCACGCGCTTATCGGCTGGAGCGAGCTTCGCGGTTTGGATTCCTTGCGAACTTCGGCGCCGGGTTTGCGCGTGGCGGTGCTCTCGGGCCCGGCGCGAAGGCTGCATGCCCTGGACGCCTATTCCCGGGGAGCCGTGGGGTTCCTGCCGAAGGACGCGGGCATCAAGACCCTGCTGGGCGCGGTCGAGGTCATGCTGGCCGGCGGCACCTATGTCCCGGCCCTCGTGGTCGAGCAGCCGCGGGAAACGCGCCTATCGTGCGCCGATAGCTCGGGCCACGAGCCGCCGCGCCCTAGGCTCGCGAGCCTCACGCGGCGGGAAACCGATGTGCTGACGGAACTCACGCGCGGCCAGGCCAACAAGGACATCGCCCAATCCCTAGGCATGAAACCGATCACGGTCGCGAGCCATTTGAAGCGCGTGTTCAAGAAGCTGGGCGCGCACAACCGCACCCACGCGGCGGCGATCGCGCTCCAGGCCGGGCTTTAGACGCTCCCGCCCAGCTCCGGCCTGGAGCTAGACCCCGGATTCGATTGATCTTTCCGTCCACCCGCCAGGCTGTTCGGGTGGCCGGGGGCGCGTTCGCCATGCTATGATTTCCGCCATGGCTTCCATCATGGGCGCGCCGTGAGCAAGGCAAGGCCCGAAAAACCCCGTCTGGATTCGACGACCTACGCGCTGGCGAGCCGGCTGCTGCGTGAGCACGTGCGCGGGCATATTCCGCGCCTCTTGCTCGCCCTTGCCTGCATGGCGGTGGCGGCGGCGGCAACGGCGGCGCTGGCGAAGCTGATGGAGCCGATTCTCGACGACGTCTTCATCAAGCAAGACCGTTCGATGCTCGTCTTCGTGGCGCTGGCGGTCCTGGCGGCGAGTGCGGGCAAGGGGCTCGGCAATTTCGGCCAATCGGTGCTGATGAACTGGGTCGGCTATCGCATCGTCGCCGATTTCCAGATCCGCATGTTCGCCCATTTGATGCGCGCGGATTTGGCCTATTTCCACGACAACCATCCAAGCGGCTTGGTTTCGCGCTTCATCAACGATGCCCAGGTGCTGCGCAAGACCGTCTCGGATGTCTTCGCGGGTCTCGGCAAGGACACGCTCACCCTCGCCTTCCTGTTGGCGGTGATGATCGAGCAGGATTACTTGCTCGCCGCCATCGCCGCCTTCGTCTTTCCGCTCGCCACGCTGCCCATCGTGCGCATCGGCCGGCGCATGCGCCGCGTCTCGGGCAATATGCAGGGCGCCATCGGCGAGCTCGCGACCTTCCTCGACGAGGCGTTCATGGGCGTGCGCCACGTCAAGGCCTATGGCATGGAGGGCTACGAGACCGAACGCGCCAAGCACGCGGTCGGCCGCGTCTTCAAGCTCATTCTCAAGGCGACGACGACGCGCGCGCTGACCTATCCGATCATGGAAATCCTCGGCGGCATGGCGGTCGTCGCGGTGGTGGTGTACGGCGGCATCCAGGTGATGGAAGGCAACCGGACGCCGGGCGAGTTCTTCTCGTTCATGACGGCCCTGCTGCTCGCCTTCGAGCCGATGAAGCGTCTTGCCCACCTGAACGCGAGCCTGCAGGAAGGCCTCGCGGCCGCCCAGCGGATATTCCTCGTGCTCGACACCGAGCCCGCCATTCGCGAACGGCCCGGCACCGGCGTGCTGGGCGTCCGGACGGGCGCCATCTCTTTCGAGAACGTCGAATTCGGCTATGCCCCAGGGCGCGCGGCGCTCAAGGGCGTCAACCTGCACGTACCCGCGGGCAAGACGGTCGCCCTCGTCGGCGCCTCGGGCGCCGGCAAGTCGAGCATCCTCAATCTCATTCCGCGCTTCTACGATGTCGATGCCGGCCGGGTGGCGATCGACGGCACGGACGTGCGCGACGTCACGCTCGCGTCCCTGCGCACCGCCATAGCCCTCGTCAGCCAGGAAACCGCGCTGTTCGACGACACGATCCGCGCCAATATCGCCTACGGCAAGTTCGACGCCCCGGAAGAGGCCATCGTGGCCGCGGCGCGGCGCGCGGGTGCGCACGATTTCATCGCCGCCCTGCCCGAAGGCTATGCCACGCGCGTCGGCGGCCAGGGCGTCAAGCTCTCGGGCGGCCAGCGCCAGCGCATCGCCATCGCGCGCGCCATGCTCAAATCCGCGCCCATCCTGCTGCTCGACGAGGCGACAAGCGCGCTCGACGCCCATACCGAACGCCAGGTGCAGGCGGCGCTGCGCGAACTCATGCAGGGGCGCACCACGCTCGTCGTGGCGCACCGTCTGTCCACCGTCGTGGACGCCGATTTGATTTACGTGATCGACGACGGCCGCGTGATCGAAAGCGGCTTGCACGGCGAGCTTCTCGCGCGCGGCGGCGCCTACGCGAAATTATATGCGCGCCAAGCCGCCGAGGAAGCGCACGCCGCCGAATAGGCGGATATCGCGCATGGCGGCAAAACGCATCTTGGCGCGGGCCTGGGCCCAAGAAGCGGCGGCACGCTTGGCCGCTTGGTATATGCGCTTGGTGTGGCATACCAGCCGCTGGGACACCCGCGGCGGCGAGGCCGCCGAGGCGCTGCACCGCGCGGGCAGCGCCTTCATCGTCTGCTTCTGGCACGGCCGCATGCTCATGATGCCTTTCGGCTGGAAGCGCGGAATCGAGATTTCGATTCTCATCTCCGCACACCGCGACGGCCGGCTGATCGCGCGCACCATCGCGCGCTTCGGCGTGGGCACGGTCACGGGCTCGACCCATCGCGGCGGCGCCCTGGCCTTTCGCGCGATGTGCAAGGCCTTGGCTTCGGGCCGGTGCATCGGCATCACCCCCGACGGACCGCGCGGCCCGCGCATGCGCGCGGCCATGGGCATAGCCGAACTCGCGCGCCGTACCGGTGCGCCCGTGTTGCCGGCGAGCTATGCCGTGCGCCGCCGGCGCGTGCTCGGCAGTTGGGACCGCTTCATCCTGCCCTGGCCGTTCAATCGCGGCGTCTTTATGTGGGGCGCGCCCATTATGGTCGCGCCCGATGCCGACACGCGCGCGGTCGAGGCCGCAAGGCTTCGCATCGAGGACAGCCTGAACGCGCTTTCGTCCGAAGCCGATGCGCATTTCGGCCATGCGCCGATCCGGCAAGCGGACGTGGCGACCGCGGCTCGCGCGTCATGATCGCGGCGCTTTACCGGGGGTTAACGACGCTCGGGGGACCGCTGGTGCGCGCCCTCCTCGCCGCGCGCGCGCGCCGGGGCAAGGAAGACCAAGCGCGTCTCGGCGAGCGCATGGGTCGGGCGAGCCGAGCCCGCCCGCCGGGGCCGCTCATTTGGCTGCACGCCGCCAGCGTCGGCGAGGCGCAATCGATTCTCGCCTTGCTCGGCCCGCTCGCCGGCGCGCGGCCGGACGCGCATTTTCTCGTCACCACCGGCACTCTGGCCTCGGCGCGAATGCTCGATGACCGCCTGGCGGCACTCGTGCCCGGCCTCAGGGCGTGCCACCAATACGCCCCAGTCGATCGCGCGCCCTGGGTGCGCGCCTTTCTCGACCATTGGCGGCCCGATCTCGCGCTCTGGGTCGAATCCGAGCTGTGGCCCAATCTCGTGCTCGACACCCAGGCGCGCGGTTTGCCGATGATCTTGCTGAACGGGCGCATATCGCCACGCTCGTTCCGCAATTGGCGCTGGGCGCGCGGCTGCGCGCGAACCTTGCTCGGCGGCTTTGCGCTGTGCTTCGCCCAATCCGCGGCCGAAGGCGAGCGCTTGCGCATCCTTGGAGCCAAGCGTGTCTTGAGCGTCGGCAATCTCAAATACGCGGCCGATGCCTTGCCCTTCGATCCAGTGGAAGAGGCCGAACTGTCCGGCGCCATCGGCGCGCGCCCGGTATGGCTTGCGGCGAGCACCCATGCGGGCGAAGAGGCCTGGGTCGCCGCGGCGCATGGCGCGCTCGCCCTGCGTTGGCCCGATCTGTTGACCATCATCGTGCCGCGCCATCCCGCGCGGGGGATGGGGATCGCGCGCGAACTCACGGCGCTCGGGCATGGCGCCATCGCGCGGCGCGGCGCGGGCGAACTGCCCGGCGTCAAATCGGGGATCTACGTCGCCGACACCATGGGCGAGCTTGGATTGTTCTATCGGCTGTGCCCGATCGTCTTCGTCGGAGGTTCGCTCGTCCCCCATGGCGGGCAGAACCTGCTCGAACCCGCGCGCCTCGGCTGCGCCATCCTGCACGGCCCGCACATGCACAATTTCACCGAAATCGTCGCCGAGTTTTCGGGCGCGGCCGAGGAAATCGCCGACGGCGCGGCGCTTGCGCCGGCGCTCGCGCGCCTGCTGGCGGACAAAGCGCTTCGCGCGCAAAGAGGCAAGGCGGCGCAAGTCGCAGCCGAGGCCGGGCGCTTCGTCATCGAACGCATCATGGTCGAGCTGCGCCCCTTCCTCCAAGCGCTTCCCGGGAAATAGGCGATGCGCGCGCCCGATTTTTGGGATCACGGCGGCATCCTCGCCGCCGCGCTCGCGCCCGCCTCCTTGCTGTGGCGCGCGGGCACGGCGATTCGCCGCCTGACGGTGCGCCCGCGCGCGGCCCCGGTGCCGGTCATTTGCGTCGGCAATCTTGTCGCGGGCGGAGCGGGCAAGACGCCGGTGGCCCTGTCGCTGGCCGAACGCCTTGCGCCCCGGGGCGCGCACGCGCTCGCGCGCGGCCATGGCGGGCGCGAACACGGGCCGTTGCGCGTCGATCGGGCGCGGCACGGCGCGGCGGAAGTCGGCGACGAAGCGCTGCTGCTCGCCGAACTCGTGCCGACCTGGGTGGCGCGCGATCGCCGCGCGGGCGCGTGCGCCGCGGCAAACGCGGGCGCGAGCCTTATCGTCATGGACGACGGCTTCCAATATCCGGGCCTGATCAAGACCCTATCCCTCCTGGTGTTCGACGGCGCGAGCTTCATCGGCAATGGCCGGGTCATGCCCGCGGGCCCCTTGCGCGAAACCTTGGCCGCCGGGCTCGCACGCGCCCAAGGGGCGATCGTGCTCGGCGAGGACAAGTGCGACATCGCGGCGTCGATCGGCGGGCGCGTGCCGATCCTACGCGCCCACGTCGAGCCCGATGCGGCGGCACGGCGCTTTTCGGGGCGCGCGGTTTATGCGGTCGCCGGCATCGCGCGGCCGGAAAAATTTTACTCCACTCTCGAAACCTTGGGCGCGCGTATCGTCGGCGCGCGCGATTTTCCCGATCACCACGTCTTCACCGCCGACGAGATCATGGCGATCTGCGAGGACGCCCAAGCGCTCGGCGCGCGGCCGGTGATGACGGCGAAGGACCATGTCCGCCTGCCGGTCGAGGCGCGCGCCATGATCGAACAGGTGCGCGTGCGCGTGGCGTGGAAGGATGAAGCGGCGCTCGGCCGCTTGCTCGCGCCGATCTTGCGCTGAGGCCTATTGCGCCACGGACGGCATCGGTCCCACGAGCAGGGCCGGATCCAGGGCGATTTGGCCGAGATTGACACCCCAATGGAGATGGGGCGCCGTGACGCGCCCCGTCCCGCCGACGCGGCCGATGATCTGACCCTTGGCGACGCGCGCGCCAGGCGCGACCACGATCTCGCTCAGGTGGATATAAACCGAATTCAAGCCCAAGCCGTGATCGAGAAGCACGCTCTGGCCGATTAGATACATGTCGTGCTCGGCCAGGAGCACAATGCCATCGGCCATGGCGCCGCCCGGCGCCCCGGTGGGCGCCGCCACATCGACCCCGTTATGCGGCGCGCGCGCCTCGCCGTTCATGATGCTCTGGCTGCCGAAGATGCCCGACACCGGGCCAATCGCGGGCCAGGCGAAGCCCGAGGCGAATAGGGGCGGCGTCGGCGATGCCGCGCGCGCGCGCGCAATGCGCGCGCGGTCGGCGGCAATGCGTTGCAAACCCTCGGCGTCGGGGCTGACCATGCGTGCAGGCAAACCCGCGACGCGGCGGATATCGTAACTGCGTTGTTCGACGTCAAGCGCGCGGCGCAGCGAGGCGCCGCCCGGCAGGTGGACTTCCAACACCGAGCGCGCCGGGTGATCGCGGCCGAAGCCGAGAAGAAACTGCCCGTCCTCGGTCGCCGGAACTGCCGCGCCGTCCAGCATCACGCGCGCGCGCGCAGGCGCGATGCCGCGCACCAGACCGCCTTGCACGAGCTTCCCGTCGAGGCGCACCGCGTCCTCGCCACGCGCGCCGAGAGCCGGCACGAAAGCGAGGGCCGCAAGCCCGAAAAAAAACGAAATCGCCGCGCGCCGGCGCATGGCTAGAGCAGGCTGCCTTGGCCGCCCAAACCCGGACCGCCCTTACCCGAACCACCCGTGCCCGAACCACCCGTGCCCGACGGCTTTCCGGTCTTGGCCGGGCGTTTGGCGCCCGCTTCGCCGTCGATAATGTCCGCCGCGCGCTCGCCGTCGCGAAAGCGGATGGCGATGCGTTCGCCCAAATGCACGCGCGCGGCGCTGGTCACGGGTTCGCCCGCCGCGTCGCGCACGAGCGCAAAGCCCCGTTCGAGCACGCGCTCGTAAGACAGCGATTCGAGCACGGCGCCGACGGCGCCAAAGCGCGCGCGACGTTCCTTGACCAGGCGCGCGCAGGAGGCGCGGAGCGCCTCGCCGAGCGCGCGCGAGTCCTTCTGGAATTGCCGAATCGATTGCGCGACGAGCTTCGGGCGCAAACGGCGCGCCATGCCGTTGAGTTCCTGCGTCTTGACCGCGACGACGTGCTTGGGATGGGGCAAGGCCGCGCCGAGTTCGCCTACGCGCGTGCCGAGGCGTTCGGTGCGCAGGCGAACCGCGCGCGCCATGGTTTCCGCGGCGAAATCGACGCGCTGTGCCGCCTGCTCGACCAGGCGCCTGGGATCGCCCAAGCCTCGGCCGAGACCCTCCACACGCACCCGCCGCTCGCCCAAAAGCCGCGAGCCCGCCGCAACCATCCGCCGGGCGTGGCCGAGCACGTCGGCGAGCAATTCCGCGCGCACCGGCACGGCCATTTCCGCGGCCGCTGTCGGGGTCGGCGCGCGCACATCGGCGGCGTGATCGATGAGCGTGGTGTCGGTTTCGTGGCCAACCGCGCTGATGAGGGGAATCTCGCTCGCCGCCGCCGCGCGCACGACGATTTCCTCGTTGAAAGCCCAGAGATCCTCGAGGCTGCCGCCGCCGCGCGCAACGATGAGCACGTCCGGCCGCGGTACGCGCCCGCCGGGGAGAAGCGCGTTAAAGCCTTGGATCGCGCGCGCGATCTGTTCGGCCGCGCCCTCGCCCTGCACCGCAACCGGCCAGAGCAGAACGTGGCGGGGGAAGCGGTCGGCCAGGCGATGGAGGATGTCGCGCCACACCGCGCCCGTGGCCGAGGTGATGACGCCGATGACGGTGGGAAGATAGGGCAGTTTGCGCTTTCGCGCCGAATCGAACAGGCCTTCTTCCTGCAATTTCCGCCGCCGATCCTCGAGCAATTTGAGCAGCGCGCCCTCGCCCGCGACCTCGATCGCCTCGACCACGATTTGGTAGTACGAGCGCGCGGCATAGGCCGTGATCCGCCCGGTGGCGATCACTTCCATGCCGTCCTCGGGCGCGAGGCCCAGCCTTTCCGCCGTGCCGCGCCAGCACACCGCATTGAGCACGGCGGCCTCGTCCTTGAGCGAGAAATAGAGGTGACCCGACCCGGGACGCTTGAAGCCGCTGATTTCGCCACGCACGCGCACCCGGCCGAAATTTTCCTCAAGCGTGCGCCTGAGCGCGGTCGAGATTTCGCCGACCGAGAATTCGGGCAGGTTCGGGGACGCGGGGCGCGCCAGATCGGAAAGTTTGTCAGCCATGGGCCACGGCCCCTATGATAGCCCCGACCTCGGGCGCAGGCGAATGCCGCGCCAAAACCAGGAAAGTCGGCGAATCATGCGGGTTCTCGTCGTCGGATCGGGCGGACGCGAACATGCCTTGTGCTGGGCCTTGGCGGGCTCGCCTTTGGCGGACGAGCTGTGGTGCGCGCCCGGCAATGCCGGTATCGCCGAGGAAGCCACGTGCGTCGCCATCAAGGCCGACGACGTTCACGGGATCGTGGATTTTGCGCTCCAGTGGAACATCGAGTTCGTCGTCGTCGGTCCCGAGGGGCCGCTGGTCGCGGGCCTCGTCGACCGTCTCGAAGCTGCCGGCATCAAGGCCTTCGGGCCGACCGCCGCGGCCGCGCGCCTCGAGGGCTCGAAGGGCTTCATGAAGGATCTCTGTGCCCGGGCGGGCGTGCCGACCGCGCGCTATGCGCGCTTTACCGATGCCGAAGAGGCCAAGGCCCATATCCTGAGCCAAGGCGCGCCCATCGTCGTCAAGGCCGATGGTCTTGCGGCGGGCAAGGGCGTGGTCGTTGCGCGCACGGTCGCGGAGGGCTTGGCGGCGGTCGAGGACATGATGGAGAGAAGGCGCTTTGGCGGCGCTGGCGCCGAGATCGTGATCGAGGAATGCTTGATCGGCGAGGAGGCGAGTTTCCTTGCTCTCGTCGATGGCGAGCACGCCGTGCCGCTCGCCTCGGCCCAGGACCACAAGGCGGTCGGCGAGGGCGATACCGGCCCCAATACCGGCGGCATGGGCGCCTATTCGCCCGCCCCCGTGCTCGACCACGCGATGGTCGAAGACGTGATGGCCCGCGTCATCCACCCCGTCGTCGCGGCGATGAAGGACGAAGGCTGTCCGTTCAAGGGTGTGCTCTATGCCGGACTCATGATCGGACCCGACGGCCCCAAGGTACTCGAATTCAACACCCGGTTCGGCGATCCCGAATGTCAGGCTTTGCTGGTGCGGCTTAAATCCGACCTGCTGCCCGCCCTGCTCGCCGCGCGCGACGGCATGCTGAAGAATTTCACCTTGCGCTGGCACGACGATGCATCGCTCTGCGTCGTCATGGCGGCCGAGGGTTATCCGGGCGAGCCCAAGACGGGCACGAAGATCGCAGGCCTCGCGCGCGCCAACGCGGTGCCGGGCGTGAAGGTGTTCCATGCCGGCACGCGCGCCGAGGGCGATGCGATCCTGGCCGCGGGCGGGCGGGTGCTCGGGGTGACGGCGCGCGGCCCCAGCGTCGCCGAGGCGCAGCGCCGCGCCTACCGCGCCATCGATGCGATCGACTGGAAGGGCGGATTTTGCCGGCGCGATATCGGCTGGCGCGCGGTCGCGCGAGAGCGTGCGAGCCGGAACTGACGCACGAGCAAACAATCGACGCGAAAGTGGAGAGCGAGTATGCAATTTCCCACGCTTGCCGGCATCGAAGACGCACTGAGCAATGTCCATGCCCACATGGCTGCGACGCCCATGGTGCGCTCGGAACTGCTGTCGAGGGCCCTGGGCTGCGATCTTTGGGTCAAGAACGAAACCACGACGCCCATCGCCTCGTTCAAGCTGCGCGGCGCGCTCAATTGTCTCGCGCGCGCGCGCAATCGCGGCGCCTTCAAGGGCGCAACCACCTCCTCGACCGGCAATCACGGCCAGGGCATCGCCTATGCCGCGCGCCTGCTTGGCGCTCCCGCCGATATCTTTCTGCCCGCCAAGGCCAATCCGGTGAAGGCCGCGATGATCGAAGCCTTCGGCGGAAAGCTGCACAAGATCGGTCGCGACATCGACGAGGCCAAGGACGCCTCGCGCGCCTTCGCGCGCGACAACAATGTTCTGTTCGTCGATGACGGCGATGATTTGGACTTGATGGAGGGTGCGGGCACGTGCGGCCTCGAAATCGCCGACGCGGTGCCAAAGGTCGATGTCGTCTTCGTGCCCGTGGGCGGCGCCAATTTCATCTCGGGCGTCGCCACGGCGGTGAAGGGCAGGCGCGCGCAGGCGCGCATCATCGGCGTGCAGGCCAAGGGTTCGGCCTCGCTCCACGATTCCTTCCACGCCAAGCGCATCGTCGAGCGGCCGATCGATTCGATCGCCGACGGCCTCACGCAGCGCGTGCCCCCGAAACTCGCCTTCGCGGTCATGGCCGCGCTGGCCGACGATATGATGCTGACCGGCGACGAGGACTTGCTCGCGGGCGTCCATGCCATAGCCGAACAGGCTCACGTTCTGGTCGAGCCCGCGGGCGCGGCCGCATTGTGCGGCGCCTGGGCACGTCGCGCCGAGCTCAAGGGCAAGACCGTCGTGCTCATCCTCTCGGGCGCCAATTTGACCATGGACCTTTTGCGCCGCGCGCTCTCGACCCCGCCCCTGATCGCCTTGCCCGAAACCTGACATGGCGCGCGAGGTCATTTCCCAAGATATCGAGGACGCGGCCGCGCGGATTCGCCCGCTGGTGCCCGAAACGCCGCTCATGCGCAGCGAGCCGCTCTCGCGCGCGATTGGCTGCGAGTTGTGGTTCAAGTGCGAGCTGTGGCACCCGACTTTTTCCTTCAAGCTGCGCGGCGCCGCGAACGATCTTTTGCGCGCGCGCGAGGACGGGCGCCTGGGCCGAGAGGGCGCCGAGATCGTCTGTTCGTCCTCGGGCAATCACGGCCTGGCTTGCGCCTGGCTCGCCCGGCGCCTGGACGCCCGCTGCCATGTCTTCGTCTCCGAACAAGTCGGTGCCGGCAAACGCGGCGTCATCGCCGCCATGGGCGGCACGGTGCACCGCACGGGGCGCGAGATCGACGATGCGCGCCAAGCCGCCATCGTGTTTGCCGCGCGGCACGGCCATTATTTCGTGAACGATGGCGTGTCGCCCGAGATCCTCACCGGTGCGGGCACGGCGGCGCACGAGGTCTTGCACCGCTTGCGCGACATCGACGACGTGATCGCGCCCATCGGCGGCGGCAATCTCGCCGGCGGCACCGCGCTGGCGGTCAAATCCCTCTCGCCCAAGACGCGCGTCATCGGGGTCGCCCCCACTTCCTCGCCCGTCATCGTCGAGTCCTTCCGCGCGCGGAAAATGCTGTCGATCGCGCCGGGCGACACGATCGCGGACGGCCTCACTCAGCGCGAACCCATCGCCGAAACCATGGCGGTCCTGTGGAAACACATGGACGAGGGCTGGCTGGTCGAGGACGCATCCATTCTCGGCGCCATGCATGCCTTGCTCGAAAGCGCGCACATGCTGGTCGAGCCCTCGGGCGCCGCCGGCTTGGCCGCCTTGTGGGAGCATCGCGGCGAACTTAAAGGCCGCCGCGTCGTGGTGGTGCTCACGGGCAGCAATGTCGGCATGGAGCAGGTTCGCCGGGCGCTGGCCGCGCCCTCGCTCGCGCCGCTCGGTTACCCCTCGGGTTTATGGGCTCGTGCCTAAAGACCGAGGGCTCGAATGGTTTGCGCCTAGGTAGAACTTAGCCGCCATATTCGAAGTCATCGGCGCTTCGGCGGGGAAGAAGGCATCGGGCAGCCCAGAGGACGCCCATGATTCGTGTGGCGGCCGGTCTTGGGCCTGGCTTTGCGCTTGGCGGAGACCGGCCCGCTCGGGCGCGTAGCCGCAAACCCGCAATCGGCCCTAGCGTCGCGCGCGAAAGAAGGCGCGGAGCATCTCCGCCGCTTCGCTCTCGCGCACGCCCGCGACGATTTCGGGCCTGTGGTGGCAGGTCGGCTGGTCGAAGACCCGCGCACCATGCGCGACACCGCCCATTTTCGGATCGGGCGCGCCGTACACCACCCGGTCCACGCGCGCTAGGGCGATCGCCGCCGCGCACATGGCGCAGGGTTCGAGCGTCACGTACAGCTCGCAGCCATCGAGGCGCGGCCTGCCGCGCGCGGCGGCGGCCTGGCGCAAGACCAGGATTTCGGCATGGGCGGTCGGATCGGAGCCTTCCTCGACCGCGTTGCTTGCAGCCGCGATCACCACGCCCGAGGCCCGATCGACGAGCACGGCGCCGACCGGCACCTCGCCGCGCGCCGCCGCCGCCCGCGCTTGCTCAAGCGCCAGCGCCATATACTCGGGTCGCCTTGCCGTCTTCTCCATCGCCGGACCCTGAAGGGGATGGGCCAAGCCGGTCAAGCGCGGTTGCGCGGGTGCTTGGCGCGGCCTTAGACTCAGGCTCATGGCCAAACGCGCGACCACCTCCGTTCCCTTGATCGGCGTGACCCTCGATTCCGAGGAGCCGGGGGGCTATTCCAAATTTCCGTGGTACGCGCTGCGGCAAAACTATTGCGAGGCGGTGCTGCGCGCGGGAGGATTGCCCGTGCCCTTGCCCCACGAGCCCGAACAGGCCGGCACCTATCTCGACCGCATCGACGGCCTTGTCGTCACCGGCGGGCATTTCGATGTCGACCCGGCGATGTTCGGGGAAACGACCACCCATCCCACGGTCAAAATCAAATCCAAGCGCACCGCCTTCGAGCTGGCCGTCACCAAGGGGGCGCTGGAGCGCGACATGCCGATCCTCGGCATCTGCGGCGGCCAGCAATTGCTGCACGTCATCCTCGGCGGCACGCTGCACCAGCACATCCCCGACGCGGTGGCGAACGCCCTTGCCCACGAACAACCCAATCCGCGCAACGAGCCGGGCCATATGGTCGCCATCGTCGCGAACACCTTGCTGCACCGGATCACCTTGCTCGACGAAATGGCGGTCAATTCGGCCCATCACCAGGCGGCCAGGGACGAGCCAGAAGGCATCGTCGTGAACGCCCGCGCGCCCGACGGCGTGATCGAGGGCATCGAGGCGCCTCGCCAGCGTTTCTGCCTCGGCGTGCAATGGCATCCCGAATTCGCCATCGGTCCGGGCGATACGCGCATCTTCGACGCCTTCCTCGCCGCCTGCCGGCGTTAGGCGGACAGAGGTGGCGGACGATTCCCCGAAGGGCGAACGCATCGCCAAGCGCCTGGCGCGCGCGGGCCTGTGCTCGCGGCGCGACGCGGAACGCTGGATCGCGGACGGCCGGGTCGCGGTTGACGGCCAGGTTCTGACCACGCCCGCGACCTTGGTCACTTCGGCAAGCACGATTCTGGTGGACGGCAAGGCCCTGCCCGAGGCCGAGCGGCCGCGGCTGTGGCGCTATCACAAGGCGGCGGGCCTGGTCTCGACGCACCGCGACCCGCAGGGCCGCCCGACGGTGTTCGACCACTTGCCGCCCGGCACGCCGCGCGTGGTGTCGATCGGGCGGCTCGATATCAATTCCGAGGGCTTGCTGCTGCTGACGAATGACGGCGCGCTGGCGCGCCACCTCGAATTGCCCGCGACGGGTCTCATGCGCCGTTACCGGGTGCGCGCGCACGGCCTGGCCGATCCCAAGGCGCTTGCCCGCCTCAAGGACGGCGTCACCGTCGAGGGCGAACGCTACGGTCCGGTGCTGGCCGAGATCGACCGCGTGCAGGGCAGCAATGTCTGGCTGGGGATCGCGCTGGCCGAGGGCAAGAATCGCGAGGTGCGCAAGATCTGCGCCCATCTCGGCTTGCGCGTCGGGCGCCTCATCCGCGTGGCCTACGGCCCGTTCCAATTGGGCGATCTTGCACCCGGCATGCTCGCCGAAGTGCCGACGCGCGTTTTACGCGATCAACTCGGACCCGTTGCCGCCGCGCGCCTCGTGCCCCAGCGCGCGCACCGTGAACATGCGCGTCGTCGCAGGACGGCATAAGGGCCGGCGCCTCGGCGCGCCGCCCGGCATCCGCCCGACCAGCGACCGGGTGCGCGTAACCCTGTTCGACGTGCTGGCGCACAATCCCTTGGGCGGGGCGCCGGCGCTCGAGGGCGGCCGCGTGCTCGATGCCTTCGCGGGCTCGGGCGCGTTCGGCATCGAGGCCTTGTCGCGCGGCGCCGTCCATGCGGCGTTCATGGAAAACGCGCGCGAGCCGCTCGATGCCATCGCCGCCAATCTCGAAGCCCTGGGCGAGCGAGGGCGCGCCGAGATATTGCGCGCCGATGCACTGAAGCCGCCGCGCGCGCGGGCGCCTGTCGATCTGGCCTTGCTCGATCCGCCATACGGGCTGGACCTGGCGGCGCCGGCGCTGGCGGCGCTTGCCAAATCGGGCTGGCTGGCACCGGACGCCCTCGCCGTCATCGAGCTCGGCGTGCGCGACATATTCGCGGCACCCGACGGATTCGAGGTCGTGGACGAGCGCAAGGTCGGAGATGCGCGCCTGGTTTTTATCCGGTTTCGCGGCGCGGCCCGGGCGCGTTAAACTCGGGCGCCATAACGGCCAAAGGAGAATCCGAATGCTAGCCAATGCCATCGTCGGCGTCCGCGACATCCAGCGCGGCACCAAGTTCTATGACGCCGTGCTCGGCGCGCTCGGGTACGTGCGCCACAGCGCGTCCGAAAAATTCGTCGGCTACGGCACGGGTCAGGGCAAGCCGCAATTATGGGTTTGCATCCCGCGCAACGGTCAGCCGGCCAGCGCCGGCAACGGCGCGCAGGTGAGCTTCATCGCCAAGAACAAGGCGGCGGTGGACAATTTCCACGCCTCGGCCTTGGCGCAGGGCGGCTCGGACGAGGGCGCGCCCGGATACCGGCCGCCGGACAAGTCCGGGTCTTACGCCTGCTATGTGCGCGATCCAGACGGCAACAAGCTGATGGCGACGTGCGCCAACCCGAGTTGATCGCGGCTCAATAGAAACCGTACGCCGTCCAGCCACCGTCCACGGCGATCACCTGGCCGGTCAGGAACGACGCGCCCGGGGAGACGATATAGAGCGCCATGTCGGCGATCTCCTCGGGCGTGCCGAGCCGTCCCATGGGCGTGCGGCGGTGGAGCGACTGCACGTCCACCCGCCCCGCGTCGATGACCTCGCGCAGCATCTTGGTTTCGGTATAGCCGGGTGCGATGGCGTTGACGCGCACGTTCGAGGCCGCCCATTCGTTCGCCAGACATTTCGTCACCTGGATGAGCGCAGCCTTGGAGACGCAATAGGCGATGCGGTCGGGCGCGGCGTCGATGCCCCAAATGGAACAGATATTGACGAGATTGCCGCTTTTCTGCGCAACGAAGCGCTTGCCCGCCTCTTTGGCCCACATGAAGGGTGCGTTCAAGTTCACGTCCATCACGCGGTTCCAATCGCCAAGCGGCAGTTCGAGCGCCGATTTGTTTGCCGACACGCCGGCATTGTTGACCAGGATATCGAGGCCGCCCCATTCGCGGTCGAGGCGCGCGAAACACGCCTGCATGTCCGATTCGCTCGTGACCGAGCCGCCCATCGCCAAGGCGTCGCGGCCCTTGGCGCGCAAGGCGGCGGCGGACTTCTCGGCCTCGGCCAGATCCAAATCCTGAATCAGCACCCGCGCGCCTTCGGCGGCGAAGCGTTCGGACATGGCAAGACCGAGGCCGCGCGCGGCGCCGGTGACGAGGGCACGCTGGCCGTTGAGAATGGTCATGGATTGTTCCCCAATGATGGGCGTGAGCGTTCAGCGCCGCCCGAATAGGCGTTCGATATCGGCGAGTTTCAATTCGACATAGGTCGGCCGGCCGTGGCTGCACTGGCCCGAAAGCGGCGTCGCCTCCATTTGGCGCAAGAGCGCGTCCATTTCCGAGAGCGCCAGCCTGCGCCCGGCGCGCACGCTGCCATGGCAGGCCATGGTGCCGCAAACCTGGTCGAGGCGTGCATCGAGCGCCAGCGATTCGCCGTGTTCCGCCAATTCGTCGGCGAGATCGCGCAACAGGCCCTGGACATCCGCCTCGCCGAGAAGGGCCGGGGTTTCGCGCACCACAACCGCGCCCGGCCCAAACGCCTCGATCACCAAGCCCAGACGCGCAAGATCGGCCGCGCGCGCCGCCAAACGTCCGACCGAGGGGCCGTCGAGCTCGACGACCTCGGGAATCAGAAGGATTTGCCGCGCCACCCCGCCCGCGTGCATGGCGAGCTTCAGGCGTTCGTGGGTCAGGCGTTCGTGTGCGGCATGCTGATCGACGATGACCACGCCGTCCGCCGTTTGCGCCACGATATAGGTCTCGTGCAACTGGGCGCGCGCCGCGCCGAGGGGAAAATCGCGCGCCTCGGCTTCGCCTTCGCCAGGCGGGGCGGAGGGCCGGTCGAGATCCGAGAACGGCGATTGGAACTGGGCCGCCTCCTCGGCCAAGCCGCGCGGCACATAGGACGCCGGCGCGCCGTGGCCCGAATACGAGCCCGGAGAATACGAGCCCGAAGAAGACGGCAATCCCGAGCCGGGCCGAAGCGAGCCGAGCGCCGCCACCCCGACCGTCGAGGACGCCCTGTGGCCCGCGCCCGCAAGGGCGTGCTTCAGCGCGCCGACGATCAAGCCGCGCACCAACCCCGCGTCGCGAAAGCGCACCTCGGTTTTCGCCGGGTGGACGTTCACGTCCACCTCCTCGGGATCGATTTCAAGAAACAGCGCGACCATGGGATGGCGATCATGCGCGAGCACATCGCGGTAACCCGCACGCACGGCGCCGTGCACCAACTTGTCGCGCACCGGTCGGCCGTTGACGAACAAATACTGGGCCCGCGCGGTCGCGCGATTGAGGGTCGGCAGGCCCGCGCGGCCCGTGAGGTGCACGCCCTCGCGCGCGGCCTCGATGGCGACCGAATTGTCGGCGAAATCGCGTCCCATGATGGCCGCGAGACGCGTATGCCGCGCCTCGAACAGATCGCCCGCGCCGGGCGCCAATTGCAGCGCCGAGCGCCCGTCATCGGAGAACGAAAAGCCGATCTCCGGATGGGCCATAGCCAGGCGCTCGACAGCCTCGAGGGCGTGTTGGGCCTCGGTGCGCTCGGTCTTTAGAAATTTGAGCCGCGCGGGCGTCGCGTAAAACAGATCGCGCACCTCGACGCGCGTGCCCGATTGCTGGGCCGCGGGCGCAGGTCCCGATACCGCCCCGCCCTCGACCGCGATGCGCCAAGCCGAATCCGCGCCGCGTTTACGGCTCGAAATCGACATCCGCCCGACCGCGCCGATGGACGGCAAGGCCTCGCCGCGAAAGCCGAGCGTGGCGATATGCCGCAGGTCCTCGTCCGGCAGCTTCGAGGTCGCATGGCGCTCGATCGCCAGGGCCAATTCGTCCCGCTCCATGCCGCAACCGTCATCGCCGACCGCGATCAAGGTGCGTCCGCCCTCGCGCAGCACGATGTCGATGCGCGTGGCGCCCGCGTCGATGGCGTTCTCGACCAGTTCCTTGACCACGGCCGCGGGCCGCTCGACCACCTCGCCCGCGGCGATGCGGTTGACGACGGTTTCGGGCAGGCGGCGAATGGTCACGCGGCGCGTCCTCGCTAACCCTCAGTTCCGGCGCGGCACGATGCGCCGCAAATAGTCGCGTGCCAGAACCTTGCCCGCTTCCACCGCCGGTTGGTCGAATGGATCGACGCCCAGCAGATGTGCGGCGATCACGGTTTCCAGCATGAAGTGCATCATCATCGCGCCCATTGCGCGGGCGTCAAGCGCCGCCAGGCGGAACAGGCGCACCGGACGGCCGCGCTCGGCGAGCGTCTGCCACGTCGCGCGCTGCGAGGCGTCCATAAGATCGCCAAATGTGCGCCCGACCAGCCAATCGAGCGAAACGTCCAGGCCGCCATCCGGCTCGACCACCAGACCCCGGCCCGCGCTATCCTCGGCGATCAGGGTCACCAGCTTATCGGCCGGACCGTCGAGATAGAGCTGCAATTGGCTGTGCTGGTCGATGGTGCCGACGGCATGGATGGGCGTCGTGCCGCGGCCACCCTTGCCGAGACTCTCGGCCCAGAGCTGGCGGAACCAAATGCCGAAGGGCGCGAGCGCGTCGGCATAGGGCATGACGACCGCGTTGGTCACGCCCTTATGGCGCAAAAGGGCGAGATTGAGCGCGGCACCCATTGCGGGCGCGCTGTCGCCGGGCGTTTTCGCCTCGAATGTCTGGCGAACCACGTCTTCGGCCCCTTGGCGCGCGGCGGCGATGTCGAGGCCCGCGATCTTGGCGGGCAGAAGGCCGACGACCGAAAGCGCGGCGAAGCGCCCGCCAAGCTCGGGATCGTGGTCGAGCACCGCGATGCGCCGATGCTCGGCCAAATCGCGCAAGGGGTTGCCGCCCGGTTGGGTGATGACGAGGAAATGACGCGCCACGCGCGCCTCATCGACGCTTTCCCGCACGGCGGTCAGGCAGACGAGGAACTGGGCCAGCGTTTCCATCGTCCGCCCGCTTTTCGAAATGGCGACGAAGCCCGTGCGGCGCAAATCGAGCGCGGCGAACAACTCGGCGAAACTCCGTGTATCCACGTTCTCCATGAAGTGGACGTGCGCGCAGCCCGTCTTCGCCGCGCCCGATTCCCGCCGCTTGGCATGCGCCGGCTGCATCAAGGCCGTCAGCACCCTCCCGCCCAAGGACGAGCCACCCGTGCCGAGCACCACCACGTCATCGAACATCTCGTTCAGGCGCCGCGCCGTCGCCTCGATTTGGGCCAAGTCGTCGCGCCGCCCGGGCAGGTCGAGAAAGGGATGTCTGCCGTCGCCGGCCATGGCTCGAAGCGTCGCCAAGGCGGGCGCGCAGGCAGCGAGCATCGGCGCGTACTCGGCCTCGGTCAGCCCGCCCTCGCCGATATGATCGGCAAAGCAATGGTCGATAACATGCCGGTAAGCGATCGTAGGGCTCATGCGCGGAATATCGCCAAGGGGGTCGGGGCCATGGGGTTACTCGACCGCGTCCACGCGTTCGGCCTCGAGCCCCGCGGGCTGGCCGACCACGGCGAAAGTCAATTGTGCCGGATCGAGAAGACGGCGCGCGACGCGCGCCAGGTCCGACGCGCTCACCGCCTCGATGAAGGCATTGCGGCGGTCGAGATAGTCCAGGCCCAGATCGTCGAGCTGGATGGACACCAAAAGGCGCGCGATGCGGTCGGTGCTGTCGAATTGCAGTGGAAATGAACCCGTGAGGAATGATTTCGCGTCCGCAAGCTCCGCCGCCGACGCGCCCTCGTCCGCCATGCGCCGCCATTGGTCGCGCACGATGGCGACGGTTTCCGCCATGCGCGCGTTCTGGGTGGCGACACCGCCTTGAACGAAACCGCCGGCATCGAGCGGATTGAGAAAGGTGTAGATCGAATATGCGAGACCCCGCCGCTCGCGTACCTCCTGGTACAGCCGCGAACTGAACGAGCCGCCGCCGAGAACGTGATTCATCACGTAGGCCGCGTAATAATCGGGATTGCCCCGCCTGATTCCGGCATGACCGAAGCTGGCGACGCTTTGCGCAACGGGACGCTCGAATACGACCGTCCCGCCGGGCGCGCGCGACGGCGCCGCGGGCAGCCGCCAGGGCGCGGCACGCGCCGGCAAGGCCCCGAACACCGCATCGAGGACGCCGGCCAGCTCGCTCGCGGAAATATCGCCGACGCAACCGACCACCAAATTGTCGCGCGCCAGGCGCTCGCCCACGAAGGCACGCGCATCCTCGGCCGAGAGTTTTTCCACCGTTCGCGGCACGCCGTTACTCGGGCGGGCATACGGGTGATCGCCCGCCATTCGCCGCCACCACAGCCGACCCGCGAGATAATCGGGATCCTCGCTATTGCGCTTCAACCGGCCCAAGACGGCGCTGCGCGCGCGTTCGAGCGGCTCGGCGTCGAAGCGCGGCGCCGTCATGGCCAGAGCCAAGAGTTCGAACGCCTCGACGCGATGGCGCGACAAGGTTTTGACCCAGCCGCTGGTCGTATCGCGGCCATCGTCGAAGCCGAGGCTGGCGGCGATACCCTCGACCCGACGCTGAAATCCCTGGGAGTCGTAAGGCCCCGCGCCTTCGTCGAGCAATTGTGTCGCCAGATTGGCGCGCCCCAATTTTTCGGCCGGATCGAGCGCCGCACCGCCGCGAAAGGCCATTTGCATCGAAATCACCGGGATGCGCCGGTCGGACACCAGCCAGGCAGCGATGCCGCCGGGGCTGACCACGCGCTCGATGCGTGGCGCGGCGTCGGCGCCGCGCCAGGGCAGGCCCATGGCGGCAAACCCAGCCATGGCCACGAGAGCTTGGCGGCGCGAAAGCGCGAGTATCGTCACGGCGCGGCCTTGGGCAGCAAAAGACCCGTGACCGAACGCTCCGGACGCAAGATCGCGCGTGCCGCCGCGTTCACATGCTCGACCTCGACCGCGCCGATGCGCTCGGGCCAGGATTCGATGTCCGCGACGCTGCGCCCGACCGCGAGCGCGGCCCCTAGCGCGCGCGCGCCCGCCTGGAGGGAGTCGCGTACATATATCGCGCC